>JAULYE010000027.1:0-3778 GCA_032118015.1 Ilumatobacteraceae bacterium
TACCACGAGTCTCCGATTTGCACCGTGTACGACAGGCATGTGACGGCCTGAGCAGCGGCGGGCTCGTCCTCTGGCTGCTTGTCCCCGACCGCGACAAGTTCCTCCGGCGCTGGAGCCGGACTCGACGGGACTTCCATCGATGGCGGAGCAACTGTCGGCGGCGTCGGAGCAGACCCTGCCGTTGGGTCAAATTGCACGACAGCAGCGGCACCGCCGGTGTACGTGATACCCACGGGTTGACCGTCGTTCCGAGTCGCCCACGCCACAGGAGCTACGAGAAGACCGAGCAGCACCATTGCCACGAGCCGGCGCCGGAAGGCGTACCGAGGGTTCGCGACAGAACCTCGCCGCCGGCCTCGGCGGCCCGGACCCGGAGTTCCGTAGTACGGCTCCGATCGGTAGTTCTGGTTGTAGGTGCTCATCAGTCCCCAACGCCCTCCTCACCTGCGAGGACGGACCCTGAAAGTCTGCTCCAATCACCGAATCGACACAACCTCGGGCCCGGCCATACCGGTGACCACGAAGGGGTTATCCACATCTCAAACTGCGTGACATAGGGAAAAAACGGCAAATACGTAGTTATCCACAGATTCGCAAGAGTTTGGCTGGATTGCTGGCGGAGAGGGTGGGATTCGAACCCACGGACCCCTTTTAGGAGGTCAACGTCTTAGCAGGACGTCCCGTTCAACCTGACTCCGGCACCTCTCCCAAGCAACCGGGCAAGTGTACATGGCAGACGTTGTGCGATTCCATGCCGTGATCGTCACGATCAGGGAGATCACGTTCATGGACATCACGTTCAGGGACATCATCATCGACGGCCTCACAAGCACCTTTGGACGGCAGGACTACTCTGATCACATCGCACAGTTGAGCCCCCGACGAGTGCTGGTCCACAGCGTGGTCACAACAGTCGTCGCCATGGCCATCGCAGCCTGGCGAATGAGGTCTGGCCTGGCCATGATCGGTGACTCGGGCTCGTACCTCGCCGGTGCTTCGGGTTTCACGCTCGGGCGAGTGTTCGAAACCCCTCTCGTGCCGTCGTTCTCCGAGATACCAATCCTGGACACCATCCGCGACGGTGGCTGGTCACCGTATGCCGATTTCGGTGTGGGACTTCCCGCGATCATCGCCCTGTTCTCTCTCGTCATGCCGCTGACAACGGCTGCAGGTGTCGTCAACCTCCTCTCGATTGGCCTGATCGCTCTCGGAGTCATGTTCGGCCCGTGGTCGGCTCGGCACGGCAATGAACTGTGGATGCGAACTCTGCTCGCCATTGCGGTGAGCTGCTGGCCGATCATGAGTTTCACAAGTGTCGGAGTTCTATCCGAGCCGCTCTTTTGCGCCGCTGTGCTCTGGCTCGCGATTGTGATGGCTCGCCTGACAACGCTCAGCCTGGCTCATCTCATCGGCATCGGGGCTCTCGTCGTGTTCATCGGAACTCTGCGGTTCGTCGGACCGATCATTGCCATCGTCTCTGGAGTGTTCTTGATTCAGCGGGGTGTGCGCTGGACACGGGCGGCGGTTTGGACGCTGGCGACTGCACTCGTACCAGTCACCGCAACGGTTCTCGCTGCGAGTGGAACCGACTCCCGGATGCTTGCGACCCACGCTCTCGACAGCACGGATGTGTTCTTTACAGCGCGTGGAGTCGGGGGCTGGTTCGAAGCCGGATACGGAAACCAGACAGCTACGTTGCTCCGTTTCGATTTCGATCCATCCTTCGTCGACTGGCTCATCACATGCACAGCAGTGCTGGGTGCAATCTGGGTGCTGATCACATGGGTCGTATCGACACGCCGGCGCACGTCATCGCCCATCCAGCCAGCCCTGGTTCTTGCTGTCATGTTGGCACTTGCTGTGATTCCTTCGATGCTGTTCCTCGACGCCGTCCTGAAACTGGACAACCGCATTCTCATGCCATCGGGAGTCCTGATGATCAGTGCCGCGGGTTGGTCCGTGGCTCGGCGGGCACCCGCGCCCCTTGCGTGGGCCGTCCTCGGAGCCTGGACGGTCATCGCCACCCAGCCCTGGAATTGGATCGATCGTCCGGCACCTGCACAGGCCACGGCACTCACCGATGTCGTCGACTCTCTCGATCCCCGATTCGTCATCACGAACAACGCAGACCTCGTCTGGTGGATCACACGGACCCCGGCGCGTTATCTGCCCGACGGCTATCACGATTTGTCGGCGCGCACCTATGACCCACGACCTGTCATGGCGGACCTGCCGTGCGCTCTCGCGGAAACCGACGGGCTCATCGTCGCCGAGCGTGCTGCACTCGCACCGGACATCGACGAACAGTTGACAGCCGACACTTCTCGGGGCAAGTACATGATCTCGACCACTGCCGACATCGTGGTCTACACACCAACGGGTCTCGACTGCTGAGCGGAACGGGAGGGATTCGAACCCCCGGGCCTTTTGAGCCGGCCGCTTTCAAGGCGGCTGCATTTGTCCACTCTGCCACCGTTCCGGCTGCGAGGTTAGCGAGAAACGGGACACTCTCCTTGATTCGTGTGCTGAGTGCAGTCATTCGCTCTATTCAGAGCGCGATGTCGACACCGAACAGCCGCTGAAACTCGGCGATGTATTCAGAGTCATCCTCGATCGCACCAAGAGCAACCCAATCGGCATCACTCACCTGTGGTCTCCGCCCGAGAAGTTCTGGCCCGCCCCATGACACCGGATACCGCAGCCGCGGACTCGTCGTCCGCACGGCTTCCAAGATGACTGCACCGACTTCGAACGGATCCGTGGCCTTGGCCATCCCGGCTGCATAGAACTGGAACATGCGCCGGTAATGAACGTCATAAGCACCAGAACTGTTGGGTGCATCCACGTTCTTGGCGAAGATTGCGGACTTGGTGATCCCTGGTTCGATGATCGCCACGCGGATACCGAATGGTGCGAGCTCCTGTGCAAGTTCCTCACTCATCGCCTCGAGCGCCCACTTCGATGCGACATATGGCGCCTGAGCGAGAGCTGCGAAGCGGCCGACAACTGATGACACATTGACGATCGATCCCGACCTGCGCTCACGCATGTGGGGAGCCACCTCTTGAATACAGCGCACAGCGCCGCACAGGTTGACGTTCATCACATCGAGGAACATCTCCGGAGGGGACTCCTCGACCACAGCATTGCCGCCGACTCCAGCATTGTTGACCAGTACATCGACCGATCCAGCAGCATCGAAGATCGCTGTGAAACCGGCTCGAACACTGTCGGAGTCGGCAATGTCGAGTTGGATCCACTCGATCTCGACACCGGCATCAGCTGCCATGTCCTTGGCCTTCGTCGCTCTCGCAATGTCACGGGCGGTTCCAAAGACACGAAACCCGTTTGCTGCGAGATGAATTGCCGTTGCGCGACCGATACCGGAGTTGGCACCCGTCACGACCGCCACTGAAGTCGATGCCGTCATGACAGCAACCTAATACTTGGCGTTCCGCCGGTCACGACTGGCTGGTCAGGTCATCGTGTTGCAGTCACTCGGCGATCGTCGAGCGAATCTCATCGATCCAATCGTCAGCCATTTTCCAGCGCACATCAGCGTGTTCGCGAGCCGAATGCGAGTGCTCGCCGTGAGCTGGGTACGAGCCGAGGTACTTCACACCACCTTGCTTGGCGTGTAACGCACGAAGTGCATCTGCGACCAACTCGTCTGCGATGTGGCCGTCGAGATACATCACGAAGCAGTAGTCACCGAGTCCGCCCGCCTTCGTCGGACGTGACAGCAAATTGGTGATGTTGACACGTCGCGCAGCGAACT
>JAULYE010000028.1:0-6045 GCA_032118015.1 Ilumatobacteraceae bacterium
TTCTTCTTTGAGCTCGGCAGTGGTGGCCCTGGCCTTTTCTGCCGCTTCTTTATTACCGCTTTGAAAAAGGGTCCCGATTTCTTTAGCCAGCCGGTTCATTTCAGCCTGTTTGTCATCTGCTGCTTGTGAAGCAGTTCTGGCCACCAGCCAGGCGTCTTGCGTCGGTTCGCCGTCGTCGAGTTCGTTCACCATGCGATCACTCACGATGCGGCAACTGCCGTCGTCGTGGTGATCAACGTCTCCGGGTCGATGTCTGGATCGGGTGCCGGCCCTGTCTGCAGAAACGACAAGAACGATTCACCGAGGATGACCTGAATATCGACACCTTCGATTCCTTCGCCAGCCTTTTCGAACTCGATCTCACCGAGCATCAATGAGAGGTTCTCTGCAAGAGCACGATCTGTCTCGTCGAAATACCGAACAACGGTCACCGGCGGTGGTGCTTCTCCAACTTGGCGAACGAGAACGACATTGGCTGCCATGTACAAGAGCCGTTCCGCGCCGCTTCTGGTCACCTCAATGTCGGGGTAGGGACTGTTCAAGGCCACGTTGAGTGTGGGGAAGACCGCCACCATTGCACTGGGCGCCATACTCGCCATCACACTGATCACCTGACCTGGGTCGTATTCGTACACGTCGAGACTTTCCGGGTTTTTACGAAGACTGTTGATCGGGATGGCATCGATCTGCCACACATTCAACGGTCCAGCGAACAGAGCTGACATGTACCCCATCATGTCGCCCGGCACTTGAGCACCCACGTCAGGGATCACAGATGCCGGGGTGGCTCCGAGTCGACCAGTTGCCACTGCATTGGAAATCCCATCCCAGATGGCACGAATGATCGGTGTGCGCTGCGAATCCACTTGACGCGTATCGAGAGACGCGAGCACTGCAGCTGCCTGAATCGGAGCGAATCTGTTCTCCCCCGCTTCTGCGATCACTGTCACGATGTTCAACTCGGAGTCGGTCACATCGGTGACGAAATCAGCCAGGATCGTTCCAGCACGGGCGAGCAGATCTCCGGTGTCATCGACATCGTTGATCGACACGAGATCGATTTGGCTGTTGGTGATGTTCTCGATACCTGCCTTGAGACCCGCTTCGCCTTCTTCGCTGAACAGCTGTGACACAGTCTTCAAACCGTCTTCTTCTTGACCAGGCACGACGATGTTCAGCGGCACGATCATCACCGTGCCACCCTTCCCGTCAGGCGACAAGGCAAGAACATTGAGAGCGCTGAGAGCATTGCGCTCGTCCACTGTGGCAAAAATCGCCGTCGGCGTGCTCGGGATCGTTCGCAACGGAAGTGACACCACCTCTTGGGCAGCCCGTGAGTCGCGCACTGCTCGCCACGCCACGACACTGCCCACTGGAATTGCAACCAGCGATGCCACACCCACGATGAAAGCCATCCACGTCACACGACGTCGCCGCCGAGCAAGAGCGGTGTTCGCCTTGAGACCGCCGCCATTCATCCTCGGTGCGTTCACTGGATTCACCGGCGACTCCCTACAGGTTCGCCATACAGGGCGCGCTCGGCGATCACGCGCATCACCGGCGGTGTCACGAGAAAATCGAGCGGCCGCCCATCGGCGATGCGTTGCCGAAGATCCGTACTCGACACGTCGAGATGCGGCACTTCGACATGGCGACACGGCACACCTTCTGGGATCGGTGCGAACGCTCCCGGACGATCGACAACCACGATCTCGCTCAACGCCAACACCTCATCGAGTCGCTCCCATGTGGTCAGACCCGCTGCAGCATCGTCTCCGACAATCGTGAAGAAGTCGGCTTGGGGCTGCATCTTCACGAGACCCTCGAGGGTCACTGCCGTGTAACTGGGGCCACCATGATCGATCTCCCAACGACCCGCCTCGAGACCGGCAACACCAGCAACGGCAGCTTCGACCATGGCGAAACGATCCTCAGCCGGGGTGATCGGACGTGATCCTTCCTTTTGCCACGGGACATTGGCCACCATCAGGACGACGCGGTCGAGGTCGAGAGCGTGACGGACATTCACTGCGGTCACCAGATGGCCGACATGGGGAGGGTCGAACGTCCCGCCGAAAAGACCGATGCGCTCGGGCACGTCCACCCGGGGATCCATCGCACCAGCCATCACCGGGCAAGTCTACGGCCAAGGGCTCCCCGGCTGGTTTCGCTTCCGACCCGATCGGATGGCCCGAGATCACGAGACCCTGGGGAAGAAATGTCAGGAATGTCTCAAGTCGAGTCCGGGACCTGCCGAAAGAATCAGCGTCCACCCGGATGTCGGCATGCCGGCTTCGGCGGGCACTTCTATCAGCAACCTTCGGGAAACACACCCTTCCGATACGACATATGAAAATCAATTTGCTAGTCTCAAGGGTCCTTGTCGGGACCCCCCAGGCCCGCAAAGCCCCATACGACCCACATTTCATTCGCCCACTTCCTCCTCGGAACATCACTTGCGCTCACGTCGTCGACAACGTCGTGTGTGGCTGGTGACACACCCTGGGTGGGAATCGAATCAGTACCAGAACAGTTGAGACGACCATCATGAACGATTCCATCGGCATCTATCTGAACGACATCGGCAAAGTCCCTTTGCTCACAGCCGAGGACGAGCGCGTCCTGTCTCGAGCAATCGAAAAGGGTCGCGAAGCTGCCACCCGTATCGCCGCTGGCGAGCGGTCGGTCGTATTGAAGCGCGAAGTCCGTGAGGCCGCCAAGGCCAAGGACCGTTTCATCCGTGCCAACCTGCGCCTCGTGGTATCGATCGCTCGTCGCTATCCCCTGCCCCAAGGCATGGACCTGTTGGACCTCATTCAAGAAGGAAACCTCGGTCTCGAACACGCCGTCGACAAGTTCGACTGGCGCCGTGGTTTCAAGTTCTCGACGTACGCAACCTTTTGGATCCGCCAGGCCATCGGCCGTGCGTTGGACCAAAAGGCCAGCCTGATCCGTATCCCTGGTGACCGTTCGGCGAGCCTGCGCGCTGCGCTGCGCCAGGCCAGCGGCGATGGCGAAACTCTCGACATGACCAATGCCGAGTTGCACCGCCTCACGACACCGGTGTCGCTCGACAAGACAATCGGTGACGACGGCGACGCAACTCTCGGTGACCTCATGGCCAACGGCGACCCCACTCCTGAGGATCACATCATCGCCCAGGGCGAGACCGATCAGCTCAATGAGTTGCTCGACACTCTCGACCCGCGGGCTCGCTACGCAGTCGAAGCACGCTTCGGCCTCATCGACGGTGAGCGCAAGAGCTTTCGTGAAGTCGGCGAAAAGCTTGGCGTCACAGCCGAGGCAGCCCGTCGCTTGGTGTCACGAGCCGTAGCCGGTCTCAAAGAAGAAGCAGAGGACATCTTCGTCGCCTGACGGAGCCTCAACCCCGAAGTCATCTGCTCTTGCTCCATCTGCATTGTTTCCCCGAACAATGACGTCCTAACGACCTGACGGCTCGCGCTGTCAGGTCGTTAGGCTTTATGGCATGTCTGCAACCTGGACCCCGACGTCGTGGCAATCTCTCCCCGCCGTCCAACAGCCCACGTGGCCCGACGACGGCTCGCTCGATCGAGCTCTCAAGCAAATCGCCTCGTATCCCCCGCTCGTCTTTGCCGGTGAGGCTCGTTCCCTGCAGAACGATTTGGCCCAGGTGTGCTCAGGGAACGCCTTTTTGTTGCAAGCAGGCGATTGTGCCGAGAGCTTCGATGAGTTCTCCGCCAACAACATTCGCGAAAAGTTGCGTGTGATCTTGCAGATGGCCGTCGTGCTCACCTACAGCCTCGGGGTTCCAACGATCAAAGTTGGCCGAATGGCGGGCCAATTCGCCAAGCCGCGTAGCAGCGATATGGAAAAGATCGGTGATCTGGAAATCCCATCGTTCCGCGGCCACATGATCAACGATCCCGCTCCCGTGCCAGAAGCTCGCATTCCGGATCCTGAGCGTCTGGTCCAGGCGTATCACCAGTCTGCGTCCACGCTCAACCTCGTCCGGGCCTTCGTCAAGGGAGGTTTTGCGGATCTGTCTCGGGTTCATGCTTGGAACCAAGAATTCGTCGCCTCGAGCCCGGAAGGTCAGCGCTACGAACAAGTCGCCACGGACATCGAGCGGGCACTGCGGTTCATGCGGGCATGCGGTGTCGACACCGAGAACACATCTGCGCTCCACGAAGCCAGCGTCTACACCAGTCATGAAGCACTGATTCTCGGCTACGAAGAAGCACTGACTCGCCAGGACTCCTTGACCGGAGCGTGGTACGACTGTTCAGCCCACATGTTGTGGATCGGCGAGCGAACCCGTCAACTCGATGGCGCGCACATCGAGTTCTTGCGCGGAGTCTCCAACCCCATTGGGTGCAAGATCGGACCGACGACCACCGTCGACTTCGTGTTGGAACTGTGCCAATCCCTCAACCCTGCCCAGATTCCAGGACGTCTGACATTGATCAGCCGGATGGGCGCCGACAAGGTCGAAGACGCTCTGCGTCCGCTCCTGCGTGCAGTGCGTGACAGTGGACATCCCGTCGTGTGGGCGTGTGATCCAATGCACGGCAACACCTTCACCGCGCCGAGTGGCCGCAAGACGCGTCATTTCGACGAGATCATTCGTGAAATTGCCGGATTCGTGAACGCCCATCGGCTCGAAGGCACCTGGCCGGGTGGTATTCATATCGAACTCACTGGGGACAACGTCACCGAATGTCTGGGAGGCGCCGATGACCTCACCGATGCCGATCTCAACGACCGTTATCAGACGGTCTGTGACCCGCGCTTGAACGCCCGCCAGAGTCTCGATCTCGCCTTTGGCGTGGCAGAGCTCCTGCGTTCGTCCGGCTTTGCCTGACAACGCGCTGACGCGCGTTCTCGCTTCCTGTAGCCAATGGCCCGTCCCACACGTGTCGGCGGGGGTTACTGACTCGACAACCACACTGGCGGTTGCTGGCGACACGAGTTTCGAGTACCGCTTGGCATCGTTGTCCAAGGTGTTCTCAACGTGGGCGTGTCTCGTGGCCGTCGAAGAAGGATCCGTCTCTCTCGAAGACCCTGTCGGCCCACCCGAGGCAACGCTACGCCACTGTCTCGCCCACGCCGCCGGGTACGGATTCGACGGGCGTGATCCCATCGCGCGCGTCGCATCTCGTCGTATCTATTCCAACACGGGAATCGAAGTGGCCACAGAACACATTTCGGACCGCACAGGTTTCCAATTCGCCGACTATCTCACACAAGCAGTTCTGCAGCCGTTGGGTCTCGCACGCACCGAGTTGCGCGGGTCGCCGGCACATGGCCTGTACAGCTGTCTCGACGATGTCGTGGCCTTCGCCCGTGAACTTGTCTCCCCTACCCTCATTTCACCTGTGACCGCTGCGGACGCCTGTCGTGTGCAGTTTCCCGACCTCGCCGGGATCGTGCCCGGAATGGGATCATTCGACCCGAATCCATGGGGTCTCGGTGTCGAGATCCGCGGCGCCAAACATCCCCATTGGATGGGAACACGCACGTCGCCGCGCACGTTCGGTCACTTCGGAGGATCAGGAACCATGTTCTGGGTGGATCCACAGGCACAGGTTGCACTCGTCGCACTCACGGATCGACCCTTCGATGAGTGGGCGAACATCGCACGCGTCCAGTGGTCGTCGTTGAGTGACGCTGTCATCGAACAACGGTCCAACTGATGAGTCGGACGTCGACGACTGCGCCGTCGATTCGCGCAACCGAGCGAGTCCTCCTCGGATCTGCATTCACATTGGCTGCGAGCAATTCGGTCGTCTTCGCGTTGATGGGCAACTTGCAAGACCAATACGGGTTCGCCGATGTCGGACTGGGTTTCATCGCCGCATCGGGCTTTCTTGCATCATTTTTCGTCCAAGTTCTGATCGCACCTTTTGCAGATCGGGGTCGAGCCCGGCATTTGCTGATTGCTGGAACGGTGCTGGCTGTCATCGGCAATCTGGTCTTCGCGATGGGTTCGTCCCTGGCGGTGTTCGTCCTTGCGCGCGCCATTGCCGGATCGGCATCTGGGTGCTTCTTGCCCCCCGCACGCGC
>JAULYE010000029.1:0-61073 GCA_032118015.1 Ilumatobacteraceae bacterium
GGATCCTCCAATTGCCTGAGAACCCCATTCACCCTGAGAACCCCATTCACATGGTGGAGACGATGGGAATCGAACCCACGACCCCCTGCTTGCAAAGCAGGTGCTCTGCCAACTGAGCTACGTCCCCTCAATGGCTTGATCAGGTTAGCCGCCGCATACGAACGTCCACTGCCTGTCGATCCGCATCAGGCGAGTTCTTCGCCCTACTGTGAGATGCATGACACACCAGCGCTTGCCGGGGGGACGGCCTGAGCGAATCCGATTCGGGACGTTCCTTGCCCCCCACCATCCTGTGGGAGAAAATCCCGTTCTCCAGTTCCAGAGCGACCTCGACTTCGCCGCCCATCTCGACCGGCTCGGATTCGACGAGTTCTGGTGCGGTGAACACCACTCGAGCGGCTGGGAGATGATCGCGTCTCCCGAGATGTTCCTCGCAGCAGCCGGTCAGCGTACCCACACCATCAAACTCGGCACGGGTGTCGTGTCCCTTCCGTATCACCACCCGTTCAATGTTGCGCAGCGCATCGTGCAACTCGATCACATGACGAAAGGTCGCGCCATGTTCGGCAGCGGACCTGGGGCGCTGCCAAGTGATGCGTGGACTCTCGGTATCGACCCACTCGTACAGCGCGATCGACAAGATGAAGCACTCGGTGTCATCTTGCGCTTGTTGCGCGGAGAGGATCGCTTCAGTCACGAATCGGAATGGTTCACGCTGCGCGACGCCCAACTCCAGCTGTTACCCATTCAGGACGACATGCCCGTCGTGACCGCATCGACGTTGTCGCCGTCAGGTATGAATCTCGCTGGCAAACACGGATGCGGTGTCCTGTCGATTGCATCGAACAGCACCGAGGGACTGGCGGCGCTACCAACGCAATGGTCGTTCGCCGAAGAGTCCGCTGCCAAGCACGGGCGTAGTGTCGATCGGCGCAATTGGCGCGTCATGCTCAGTTTCCATTTGGCCGAGTCACGTGAAGAAGCCCGCAATCAAGCGGTCGACGGGCTCCATCGTTGGCACAACGAATACAACGTGTGGACACTCGGACGTCCTGGTGCCCAGCACGTCGAGGACAAATGGGAGTTACTCGAGCAGTCGACTGCGGGCGGCGTTGCTGTTATCGGCACACCGGATGATCTCGTGGCCACCATTCGCCGACTCCAGGACATCACGGGTGGGTTCGGGGTCGTGCTCGGATTCGCGCACGATTGGGCCAACCGCGAGAACACTTTGCGTTCCTGGGATCTCGTTGCACGCTACGTCGTGCCGGAGATCAACAAGACGACTGCCCACCAACGGGCATCGATGCAGTTCCTCAACGACAATCAGGCGACGTTGATGGCTGGAGCAGGTGCCGCCGTCATGCAAAAGATCATGGCTGATGACCGGGCGTCAGCTGAGTTGATGACCATGATGCAGAACATGCAGACCGGCAAAGACGACCGTTCGACGACATTCCGACCAGGTGGCGGATTGCGCGACGATCAACTCCCGACCAGTTCCTGATCGAGCACATCAGCAACGGTGTCGTCAATCCTCTTTGAGCGCAACGGCATTCGGAGTCACGTTCATCTTCGGTTCGTACTCGGCAACGTCGACTGTGCGCGCCTCATTGGACATCGTCGCGCGTAACTCTGCTCGACACTCCTCACACGGTCCGTAGAAACGAGCAGAGTGGCTCTTGTGACAACGCGGGCATTCCGACACGTCTCCGAGCAGAGTCGGGACTTCGTCTGATGTGTAGTGGTAGTTCATCCCGCTGCTCTTCGATCCGTCATGTTGATTCATCATGGTTGAGTCATCATGTTGATTCGTCATGATTCCAGGTGACCTACTCTGCCATGGTGCACGTCGACATCATGACCACTCCACTACCCCTGTCGCGAACAGGTGATCACGCTCGCAGGACCCTCGAGGCCGGATTCTCTGGGTTGTTGTTCACCGAAGCGGGGCGAACCCCGTATTTGAATGTGGCAACGGCAGCGCTCGCCGCACCGGGCCTCGAGTTGTCCACTGGTGTGGCTGTTGCCTTTCCCCGCAGTCCGTTCGTGACGGCCACGACGGCCTGGGAATTGCAGGAAGCATCATCGGGTCGTTTTCGTCTCGGTCTCGGAACGCAGGTCAAGACTCACGTCGAACGTCGCTACGGCGTCGCCTTCGATCGACCAGGTCCGCGTCTGCGTGATTATGTCCTCGCAGTCAAAGCATGTTTCACCGCTTTTCGCGGCGGTCCCCTCGAACACCATGGCGAGTTCTACCAATTGACGTTCATCACACCTCAATGGAGTCCGGGTGCAATCGATGCTCCAGACCCAAAAGTGGACATCGCAGCTGTCAACCCGTGGATGCTGCGCATGGCTGGCGAGGTCGCCGACGGTGTGCACGTCCACCCCATCGGCGAACCCGGCTACATCCGACGTCATGTCCTACCGAACGTTGCGGCTGGAGCATCAACTGCTGGCCGTTCGACTTCGGACATCGACCTGATCATTCCTGTGATGACGATCGTGGGAGACACACAAGAGGAACGTCAAAAGGAAAAAGAGCATCTTCGAGCCATGCTCAGCTTCTACGGAAGCACCCCGAACTATGCGTTCATCTGGGATGAGGCCGGATTCGAAGGCACCACGGCTCGCGTTCGTCAACATCAAAAAGCTGGTGACTTCGCAGCGATGGCAGCCGAGATCACTGATGATCACTTGGCCACGTTCACCACACAAGCCACTTGGGATTCACTCGCGGACGAGTTGATCGCCCGATACGGCGATGTTGCATCTCGCATCGTTCTGTACAACGCAGGTTTCGATCGCGAAAAGTTCGCCCGCTACGGAGAAGTGGCACGGCAGATCGTGGCTCGTACGTCCTGAACCAGCACAGCCAGGTCGCCTCCTGACCCATCTCCGTCGTCCTGGAGCCCCACGGATAGCCTGCCGGCATGGCCGGTGACTTGATCTATGCATTTCGCATTCTGCGCCTGCCGCTTCTCGATGCCGGCGGAGCCAACATCGGACGAATCGAGGACATCGTCGTCGTCCCGGGACACGGTGGTAACCCTCCGCGCGTCGTGGGATTCACCGCCATCAGCCAGCGCCGGCGCATCTTCGTCAACGCTGGTCGCATTGCCGAGCTTGGGGTCGATGGTGCCCGCTTGCGCTCCTGGGACATCGATCTCCACCCCTTCAAGGTCAAACCTGGTGAGCGACTCCTGGGTCGTGATGTCATCGATCGACGGGTGGGTAACGAAGTCGTCAGCGACGTCGCGATGCGAGCTCGTCACGATTCCAGATCGGGGGGTTGGGAGATCGCTCAGGTCCGATTGGCGCAGCGAACAGCCCTTCGAAGACGCCCGAGCCACCGTCTCGTCGACTGGCGTGAAGTTGCGCACCTGTTCGCCGCAGCGACTGAAATGGCAGCCGAGGCAGCCCGTCTTCACGACATGCATCCGACTGATGTCGCCAACATTGTGCGCTCTCTCCCAGTTGGCCAACGTCGTCAGTTGGCTGAGGCAATGGATGATGATCGCCTCGCTGACGTTCTCGAAGAGCTTCCGGAATCCGAGCAAGTGGGCTTGATCGAAGGACTCGACATGGAACGACTTCTCGACGTCCTCCACGAAATGGAAGTGGACGACCTCGCCGACCTTCTTGCTGAAATGCCTGGCGAGCAGCGGGCTCGGATTCTCGAAGCAATGGACGATGAAGATGCCAACATGATGCGCCAGTTGCTCTCCTATGAAGAAGGAACCGCAGGCGGGCTGATGACACCGGAGATCATCATCCTCGGTCCGACGTCGACCGTGGCCGAAGCACTCGCCCAGATCCGTGACCCGGAATGGCTGGTCTCGATTGCTGCGCAGGTGTTCGTGTGTCGACCACCGTACAAACCACCAACTGGGAAGTATCTCGGTGTGGTTCACTTTCAAAGACTCCTGCGCGAACCTCCGGGTATGGAGTTGGGTCGCTGCCTCGAAACCGAACCCACCATCACGCCGAACATCAGCGACCGCGAAGTCGCTGAGCGCTTGGCTTCCTACAACATGCTCTCCGTTGGCGTCTGTGACGAGGCTGGACGACTGCTCGGGGCGATCACTGTCGACGATGTGCTCGACCGCACACTGCCGACTGGGTGGCGACAGCGTCGCCGCCAACAAACGACATCTGGTTGACACGAACCCCGTACGTGTCGATACGCACAAAAAAAGAGCTGCTGAAAGGAGGTTGCCATGAGACATCGAGGTACCAAACGACGAGGAGGATTGGCGACTCCGCGTCAGCGCAGCCGGTTCGGTGTTCACTACGACACTGATGCGTTCGGTCAGTTCTCCGAATCGATCGCACGAACGCTCGGAACAGCCCGTTTTCTTGTTTGGCAATCAGGGATCATCGTCGTCTGGGTCGCCTTCAACTTGCTGACTCCGAGGGATTGGCAGTTCGACTCCTGGGACCGTGGTCTCGTTCTGTTGACCCTCACGCTGTCTCTTCAGGCTTCCTACGCGGCTCCGTTGATCCTGTTGGCCCAGAACCGCCAAGAGTTCAGAGATCGCTCACAGGCCGAAATCGACCGGCGCGTTGCTGAGCGCACCCAGGCCGATACAGAGTTCCTCGCGCGGGAGATCGCAAGTGTGCGCGTTGCCCTCACGGACGTCGTCACCACGCAGGATCTGCGCACTCATATCGACACTGACGATCTCAGTGAGGTGATCGGAAAACTCACAGACGTCGTCGAACGACTCACAGCAAGAGTCGAAGCCTTGGAATCCTCAACCCGTTGACGAACACTGGGCGCACCGTCCCAAGAGATCGAGACGATGACCGTGCAGTTCGAAGGAATTGTTTGCGGCGACGGCCGACATCCCTTTGGTGAGCAGCCGCTCGATGTCAGCGGGAACCTCCACATCGAGAACCAACCCACAGCCCACACATACGAGGTGGTGGTGATGTCCCTTCAGATCCTCGGCGAGTTCGAACGCTGCCTTGTCCCCATTGGTGAGAACTTTGACCACGACCCCGGCTGACTCGAGCACGGACAGATTTCGGTACACACTGCTCTGAGGTAAGTCCCTGTCGATAGCGACGATGTCGGTTGCCGTCATTGGATGGGCGGACTGCAAGAGCACATCCACCAGCCGGCGACGGCGCGTCGAGTAGCGCTGGTTGATGATTTCGAGTCGCTCCACGGCGACATCGTGCACGGCAATCGCTCCTCCATCAGTCATCTATGACTCTGCTCCGACGTATTCGCACACAAGAATGCCTCGACGGATGACGTCATCGACGAGTACTCGATTGTCCAGTTGTTCATCTCCCAAGATGATGCGGCCAGTTGGTGGATGCCCATCGGAAATCGCCCTCAGGATCTGCTGTGCTGTCGATGCAGCAACAGCGGCGGCAATCACCCCTGTTCGTTCGGCGGCGCCGGCGACTTCTGTGACGCGCGCACCGTTCTTCGATCCGCGGATCTCGACGCGCACCGCACCAAGTCCGCCTTCGGGGTTGGGCGGGGCCAGCATGGGCAAGCGAGCCGTGAGTCGATCTCTTCGATTGGCCGACATCCTGGCGCTGATACGAGTCACCTCAGGGAAAACGTCGTGCAACAAGATGGGATCGACAAGAGATGCGCGGTAACAATCCTTACCGCCGATGGGCTCAGGGAACCAGAGCAGATCCCGGCCGCTGCCTCCTGGGCGGTTCAGCCATTCACCGTCGTGCCAGCCCAGAGCAGTACCTGCAAGAGCTCGATGGTGTTGCCGAGCACATTCGGGTCCACCCGTACCATGGACAGCAACGTGTATCTCATCGAGTTCATCGACGTGCGCGCACAACTCACGCACCAACAGAGCTGTCAATCCTGGCGACGCTGCTGCACCCACGACGAACGAGACGCCTCGGGCTTGGGCTCTTGGACCGAAATGGCGGATCGAGCGCACATCATCGACATCGTCAGACGTCGACACCACGTGATGTCCGTGGTCGAGGAAGGATGCAACCAAATCCGTCTGATTGGCCGTGGTGGCGAGAATCACAACTGGTGTTCGGTGCGGATCGATGGATGAAAGATCCACGATCTCCTCGGCTCCGCACGCTGCCGCCACTGATTGGCGTACCTGGACGCGACGATCGAAAATCGAAACTCGACGTCCGTCTTCGATCAGTTGACGCGCCACCCGGGCTCCAACCACCCCGGCACCGATCACTGCCACAGAAGCTTCGTCGTCGATCACGATGGTGGACGGGTCAGCGCACGCCATTCCCCACGTTGCGGGGGTACTCCCCCCGTCCCGCGCAAACGCAGGCCGCCTGCCAGGACAGCAGCCACCATGAGCGCGCCAAGGGCTCGTCTCAACATCTTCACCGTGGGGCTAACAAGAATCGAACTTGTGACCTCATCCTTATCAGGGATGCGCTCTAACCGACTGAGCTATAGCCCCGGCGTCGGAGAACCCTATCGGTCGGTCGTACCAGGACTCAACCGTGGAACGCGATCAAGCCGGCGGATTCGCCGCTGGCTTCTTCTTCGTCGATTTCTTCTGTGGCGAAGAGGGTTCCGGCCTCGGTTGGGCCCGATTCTCCACAACCGTGATCCGCACACCTCCTACGAGGTCCGTGATGAGGTTGAAGGTCGTAGCTGCCAAAACGGCGAGTCCTGTCAGGCCCACCACAGCGAAGAGGCCAAGAATCCACGCTTGGTGGAACAATTCGCCGCCGTTGAACTCGAAAGTTTCCCAGCCGAAGCTCTCCATGAAGCGTTCGATGTTGTCCACGGTTCCAGTTGCGTTGGCAACGTTCCACAGCAAGACCCCAGCGAGCAAGAGCACGAGATACAGAACGAAATGCGCAACGAGCGCAACGCGGAACACGCTCCAAGGGTCGATGTGCCGCACGATTCGTGTCCGGCGGCGCACGTTGAGACGCTCGAAACGTACAGCGCGGGTGGACCGATCACCAGAGGGTTCTATGTGGCCATCCACCCGAATCACGTTGGCTGTCACAGTGCTCACAGGAGTTGTCACAGCAGAACCACTGGCCGGTGAGGCCGATGGCTTCACTGGCGTATCGTCGGGGATCACTGCCGGGACGATGTACAGCGGATCATCGGGTGAAGACACGCCATCAGCGTAGAGCACTCTGCCTGCTGCAAGGTGGCGCTCATTGCGCATCACTGGCCCATGCACTGGCCTGTCTGTCGCCAAAGGCCACGACGACATGGACCACGCTGCCTCCAGTCGATACTTCTCGACTCTGTTCGAACACGACGAGATCGGCGCCATTGTCCCGTGCGATCCGCTCGGCGATGGATCGCGAGCCGACCACACCTGCCAGAGCCGTCACATCGGCAATGGATTGAACAAGAGCCTCTCGGATTGCCGTGCGCCCCACAGTCGCAATGTGCGCTGTCATCGACAACGAGATGAGCATGAGAACCGCCATCAGGATCGTGGTCGATCCACGGTCGCGAATCGAAGTCACTCGTCGGTGGCAAGAATGAGTGCAACCGATGACACGGTCTGCCCGGCTTCGACTGTCATCACACGGACACCGGTCGCGGTACGCCCCTGGGATGAGATGCTGCTCACAGACGTACGGATCGTCGAGCCACCGGACGTGACTGCAACGATCTCATCATCGGCGGCGGCCATGAACGCCGAAACGACATAGCCCTTCTTTTCCTTGATCTGAATTCCCTGGACGCCCAAACCGCCTCGAGCTTGCGCTCGGAACTTGTCGACCTGTGTGCGCTTGCCGTAACCGGCTTCCGTGATCATCAGGATCGAAGCCTCGTTACGCGCCACGTCCACGCTGACAACTTCGTCGCCTGCACGTAACTTCATCCCTCGCACGCCGGCTGCTGCACGACCCATGGAGCGCACCGACTTCTCCGAGAATCGGATCGTCATACCGCTACGACTGACCATGAAGATGTCGTTCTTTCCGTTCGTCTCCATGGCGCCGACGAGTTCATCGCCCTTCTTCAGATTGATCGCGATCAGGCCATCTCGCCGACTGTTGTCGTACTCGCTGAACGGTGTCTTCTTGACGATTCCTAACCTGGTGGCAAAGACGAGATGTTTGTTGGCTTGGAAGTCACGGGCATCGACGATGGCTTCGATCGTCTCGCCATTGTGCAACGGCAAGAGGTTGACGATTGGAACACCCTTGGCCGAGCGTTCACGTTCTGGTAGTTCATGTGCGCGCAGGCGGTACACCTTCCCGCGATTGGAAAAGAACAGCAGATAGGCGTGCGCTGTCGTGAAGACCACATGTCTGACGATGTCATCGCTCTTCAACTTGGCGCCGGTGACTCCCTTGCCGCCGCGGGCCTGCCGTTTGAAGCTCGACGCAGCCACGGTCTTGATGTACTGAGCTGCCGTCATGACGACGACCAGCTCGGTGTCGTCGACGAGATCCTCGACTCTCATCTCACCGGCATCGAGGGTGATCGGACACACGCGAGGCGTCGCGAACTGGTCCTTGATCGCAATCATCTCGTCGGCGATCACTCCGCGCAACTTCTTGTCGCTTGCCAAAATGGACTGCAGGTCAGCGATCCTGGTTTTCAGTTCGGAAATCTCCGCTTCGAGGTCGATGCGTGACAGGCGTGTCAATTGGCGCAATTGCATGTCGAGAATGTCGATTGCCTGTACTTCCGAGAATTCGTACGGCTTCTTCATCAGATCTGCCTTGGCAGAACTTGCGTCTTCGCTCTCTCGGATCAACTTGATGATCGCATCGATCACATTGAGAGCTTTGATGCGGCCTTCGAGAAGATGTAGACGCCTCTGGGCTTTGTCGAGGCGGAACTGGGTGCGCCTCGTCAAGACTTCGATCTGATGACGGACGTACCCCTCGAGAGCATCGCGCAGGGTCAGTTGGCGAGGAACTCCGTCGACGAGCGCCACCATGTTCACACCGAAACTCGTCTGCAGTTGCGTCTGCTTGAACAAGTTGTTGAGAACGACATTGGGATTGGCGTCTCGCTTCAACTGAATGATCAGGTGTGTCTGGCCACCCGATGATCCGTCGTTGACGTCGGCAATGCCGTCGAGGTCTCCAGCGTCGACGAGCTCCTGAATACGCCCTGCGATTGCTGAACAACTGGTCTGATACGGAAGTTCAGTGACGATGATCTGCATCACGCCGCGCTTGGACTCTTCGATACGCGCTGTTGCGCGCATCTTGATACTGCCGCGTCCTGTTCGATAGGCATCTTGGATTCCTGCACGGCCGAGGATGGCGCCACCCGTCGGGAAATCCGGACCTTTGACGAACTCCATCAAATCGTCGATGGTGGCCTTGGGGTTCTTGAGCAGGTGGATGCACGCGTCGACGACTTCACCCAAATTGTGAGGTGGGATGTTCGTCGCCATGCCAACGGCGATTCCCTGGCTGCCGTTGACCAGCAGGTTCGGGAATCGAGCCGGCAGGACCGACGGCTCTTCACGCGATCCGTCATAGGTTGCCACCATGTCGACGGTGTCCTCGTCGATGTCTGCAAGCAGATGATTGGCGAGAGGGTGCAGACGGCATTCGGTGTAACGACTGGCTGCTGGACCGAAATCGGGTGACCCATAGTTGCCGTGGAAATCGATCAGCGGGTGGCGCAGTGAGAAGGGTTGAGCCATTCGCACGAGAGCGTCATAGATGGCACTGTCACCATGTGGGTGATACTTGGCCATTGTGTCGCCGCTGACACGCGCTGACTTCACGAATGGGCGATCTGAGCGGAAGCCCTGCTCCTCCATGTCCCAGATGATGCGGCGATGCACCGGCTTGAGACCGTCTCGTACATCGGGAAGAGCTCGCGACATGATGACGGACATCGCATAGTCGAGAAACGAGCGCTCCATTTCATCTTGGAGTTCAACGGGTTGGACCGCCATCACAGGGACTTGTGCAATCGAGTCCTCGAGCGTCGGTGGAGATGGGGTCGCCTTCTTCTTCGGCTTGCTTGCTGGCGACGGAGTTGCTGCTTTCTTCTTCGCTGCCATCAGATGTCCAAGAATCTCACGTCTTTGGCATTCCTTTGAATGAACTGTTTACGACTGTCCACGTCATCTCCCATCAAGATGCTCGTCACATCGTCAGCGAGGACCGCTTGTTCGACATTCACCTGCAAGAGCGTGCGCGACTCCGATGACATCGTCGTCGAGCGCAATTCCTGCCAGTCCATTTCACCCAAACCCTTGAGGCGTTGGAATTCCTTCTTGTGGTTCGGGTTCGCGGCGAGGAAACGATCCTTGGCCAAATCGTCCTTCAGATAGATCTTCGACTTTCCGATCTCGGTCGAGAACAGAGGCGGTTGTGCGATGTACACGAAGCCGGCTTCCACGAGCGGTCGCATCTGTCGAAAGAAGAACGTGAGCAGCAATGTGCGGATGTGGCTGCCGTCGACATCGGCATCGGCGAGGATGATGATCTTGTGGTACCTGGCTTTGGCTGCGTCGAACTCGTCACCAACACCGCCACCGATCGCCGTGATCAGCGCTGTCACTTCTGTGTTCTTGAGCATCTTGTCGAGACGTGCACGTTCGACATTGAGAATCTTTCCTCGGATCGGCAAAATTGCCTGGGTCCGCGGGTCGCGAGCATCGAGTGCAGTTCCTCCTGCGGAGTCGCCTTCCACGATGAACAGTTCGCTCTCTTCAGGACTTCCGCTACTGCAATCCTTGAGTTTGTCGGGCATGCCTGCGCCGGCCAGAGCTGTCTTGCGGCGAACGGCGTTACGTGCGTTCTTGGCAGCCAAGCGCGCCTGTGCTGCGGCTTGGGCCTTGCGTACGACTTTGTTGGCTTCTGTCGGGTTCTCATCCAGCCACTCAGCCAGGCGTTCGTTGGTCACCTTCTGCACGAATGACCTCATCGACACGTTGCCCAGCTTGGCCTTCGTCTGACCTTCGAACTGGGGCTCGCTCAACTTCACCGACACGATTGCTGTGATGCCTTCGCGAATGTCCTCTCCGAGAAGGTTGTCATCCTTTTCCTTGAGAAGGTTGCGGCTCTTCGCATATTTGTTGACCACGCTCGTCAACGCAGTTTTGAAACCTTCGACGTGCATTCCACCTTCGATGGTGCTGATCCCGTTGGCATAACCGTGAATGCCCTCGTGATAACCGGTGTTCCACTGCAGAGCCACGTCGAGCATGTGCCCTTCGTCCTCTTCTTCGTAGTAGGCGACTTTGCTGAACAGAGCCTCTTTGGATTGGTTGAGGTGTTTGACGAAGTCGACGATTCCGCCTTTGTATTGAAATGTGACCTGCTGCTCGCGGTCTGTTCGTTCGTCGGTGAAGACAATTTCGAGGCCGCGGTTCAAAAACGCCATCGTTTGCAGACGTTCGAGAACTGTGCGCGCCACGAACTCGACACCCTCGGACGCGAAGATCGTCGGATCCGGCCAGAACGTGACCGTGGTTCCCGTCTGTCGACCGCGGCCTGGTGTCTTCCCCGTGACAGAAAGTTTCCCTTTGGGTCGGCCACCATCGATGAATTCCAATTCGTAGCGGTTGCCGTTGCGGTCGATCTCGAGTTTGACACGCTCTGACAACGCGTTGACCACGGACACTCCGACGCCATGCAGTCCACCGGAAACTTTGTATCCCTCTCCGCCGAACTTGCCTCCAGCGTGAAGAACGGTGAGCACGACTTCTGCTGCGCTTTTCCCTTTGTGCGGCCCCGATGGATACGGGTCGACTGGAATTCCGCGACCGTTGTCATCCACGCGGCAGCCCCCACCTGCGAGCAATGTGATGCCGATGCGTGTGCAGTGCCCAGCCATTGCTTCGTCGACCGAGTTGTCGACGACTTCCCAGATCAAGTGGTGCAGACCAGCGAGGCCGGTCGAACCGATGTACATACCTGGACGCTTACGAACGGGGTCGAGCCCCTCGAGAACTTGGATGTCCTTTGCGCCGTAGTCAGCAGTTGCCGCTGTTGACCTGTTCCCTTTGGACGGCTTCGCTGGCGTCGTACCAGCACGTTTTTCAGTCGGTGCGGGTGCAGCTGTCTTCGTTGCAGCTGGCTTGGTTGCAGCAGGCTTCGTGCCTGCACCAGCTTTGACAGCAGTTTTTGCAGCGGTCTTCTGAGTTGCCTTCGGCGCCACTTTCGTCGCCTTCTTTTTTGCGGTTATTTTGCTCGGCACGTTGTCCTCTGAGGTCAATGAACGACGTGAAACGACATCGATCGAGTTGCGGTCGGGTGGAGTGTGGGATGGGCCCGCTCGGCGGGGGTGACGATAGTGGTGATCACGCGGGTCGGCACAACACCTTGAGAATAGTCCCCAGTCGGTCGAGGCTGAGGACACTCCCTTGGTCAACTGTCATGAGCAAAGACCCACAATGGTGTCCCTTTGCCTTCATCCCGGTCGGCGCCGGCGTCGAACCCGCACTTCGAGGCGTTGCACGCTCATATCCCCTGTTTGGCGCAGTCGCCCGAGGAGATCGGCTTCCAGAAACTTCATTTGTGTCGCCCACGCCGGATCATCCACTTCCACGATCAGGGTTCCTTCGTCGAGTTTCAAGGGACGGACGTGGATCGCGACTCCCTCACCAACCAACTCTTTCCATCGGCTGAACACGGTGACGGTTACTTGCCTGTCTCCTGCGCGTAACGAGCGCAGCAAGCGTTCGATGCCCAAGGAAATCGGCTGGGGTTCAGGTGGGTTCGGCATTGCCGGCTCCCTCCCCCGCAACGGCGACCCCAGTCGTGCCTGTGGATCCGCTCGAAATAGTGATGATCGAATCGGGGCGGGCAGAGTCCGGCAGTTGACTCGCGGTGGTCAAGACCACTTGTCCTGGGGGCAGGCCCTCGAGTAGCGCCGCACA
Organism: Ilumatobacteraceae bacterium; assembly: GCA_032118015.1. Lineage (GTDB taxonomy): Bacteria > Actinomycetota > Acidimicrobiia > Acidimicrobiales > Ilumatobacteraceae > Casp-actino8. Next base: position 12,813 of record JAULYE010000029.1, read on the forward strand.
TCTGATGGGATCGAGTTCGGACAACACGTCGTCGAGTACGAGAAGTGGAGACATCTGCGTCCGTTCAGCAATCAATCTGTGTGCTGCCAGTCTCAACGAAAGAGCGAGGCATCTCATCTCGCCTTGGCTTGCATGTGTTCGGGCAGGAAGAGTTCCTATGAAAAAGTCGATGTCGTCACGGTGTGGTCCAATTGTCGACACGCCGCGTCGTAGATCGTCGGTGCGGCCTGCCCGAAGTGCGGTGGCCAAACCTACGCGACGCCACTCCGGCTCATACCGGATCCCGATCGCTACCCGGTCTCCGGCTAATTGCTGGTACGCATCTTCGACGACAGGCTGCAGTTGCGCGATCGCTGTTGCGCGCTCGTGACCCAGTTCGCTGCCGAACGAAACCAGTTTTTCATCCCACACATCGAGTGTGAACGCCACATCATCGGTCAGACGCCCGCCAGCTTGACGAAGCAACGTGTTGCGTTGACGCAGCACGCGGTCGAGTTCGAGTCGTAGAGCGTCGTTCTTGATTGCCAAACTCACCAGCACATCGTCGATGAAGCGACGGCGTTCCGAGGGGGCACCTTTCACCAGCTCCAAATCATCAGGTGAGAACACGGTGACCCGGAGAACCCCGAGTAGGTCTCGTGTGCGCGCAAGCCGCTGCTTGTTGACGAGAACAGTGGTTCGGCCTTGTCGCGGAATGTGTACCTCGACGAGTATTTCGCGTCCGTCCTCATGGAGGATGGTTGCGCGTATGAACGCGGCATCCGCCCCCTCTTTGATGAGGGCAGCTGTTGGGGCCTGACGAAAACTGTCGAGTGTCGCAAGGAACACCATCGCTTCAGCGAGGTTCGTCTTACCTTGCGCGTTTTTGCCGACAACTGCAGTGACGGACGGAGACAGGGAAAAAGTGGCGTTCGAGTAATTCCGGAAATCGACGAGCTCGATCCGTTCTACGAACATCTCGTCACGGTCACGACTTCAATGGCATCAGCAAATATGTGAAGTCATTCGATCCTTCACCCTTGATCACAGCCAATTTTCCGGGCTCGCTCGTTTGAATCACTACATCATCACCTGAGACGGCGTCGAGGCCCGATGACAACAGTTCATTGTTGAAGCGGATCTCGATGTCATTTCCGGTGACAACGCCTTCGATCTGCTCGACGGCCTCTCCGCTGTCGGGGGTCACCATCCGCAGGGTGATGCCATCGGATGTGATCTCCAAGCGTAAGGGTGTCCCGATCGGGTCTCGGGCGACGAGCTTGACTCTTCGGATCGCCTCGAGGATTGCGTCCTTCCCTACAGTCAAGGAGTTGGGCAAACTTGTCGGAATGAGCCGCTGATATTCCGCGAATGCTCCAAGGAGAAGTCGCGTCACCAGTCGAATCGGGCCGACTTCGAAGGTTGCATCATTGTCAGTCAGCGCGATCGAGACCTGCTCCCCCGACCCGAGAAGCTTCTGCAACTCACCCAGTGCTCGCGCCGGTACGACAACGCTCGCCCCGTCGGCAACCACGTTGGCGTCGATGTCACGAATCGCCATCCGGTAGGAATCCGTAGCGACGAGACGAAGCTTGCCTTCCACTCCGACCATCAGCACCCCCGTGTACACGCCGCGCGCTTCGTCACTGCTTGCAGCCCGCACGACCTGTCGGAGCGCTTCGGCCAGGTCCTTGGCTGGCATCGGCGTCCCCTCGCCAACCGTGCCGGACCACTTCGGGAAATCACCCTCGACTCCGAGTGGAACCGTGAACTTCACCTTGTCTGCTGAGATCTCGACTTTGTCCGCTTCTGCTTTGAACGAAACCTTGCCTGGGGTGAGAGAGCGCACGACGTCACTGGCCAACTTCGCTGGGACGAGGACGACCCCGTCTTTGACGCCTGACACGTCGATCGCTACATCGATGGTCAAGTCTCCGTCGGTTCCCGTCACACGTAACGCGTCACCGGCCAGCACCATACGCACACATGACAGGGTTGGGTTCGTGGCCCGCCCCGTCGCCGCTCTGCTCGCAGCTCCAAGAGCATCGGCAAGAACTTGTCGCTCACACGTGAATTGCATGATCACGCTCCCCCATTGTTGACATCACCAGATGATGATGAAAGATAGTTCTAGTAATAAGTGCTGTGGATTGTGGACAACGTCGCGATCGACCAGTGGGCGCCACAGTTCCACCCGCGCTCACCAGTCCACAGCCGTACACAGGGTGAGACGACACTGGTGATAGAGCGGTGGACAACTCCAGGTTCTGCACAGGTTGGGCGTCGTTGTGCACACCCTTCATCCCCATGCTGTCGACAAACCTCTTCACAGCCGTCATCCCATCTTCAAGGAGCGGACCAACATGGTCACCTGGTCGTAGGTTTGGGAGCGTTCCTGCATCAAGCGCGTGATCTTCTCGACGGCATGAATCACCGTTGTATGGTCCCGCCCTCCGAAGAGTCTGGCGATGGCTGGATACGACAAATCGGTCAACTCACGAAAGACGTACATCGCCTCCTGGCGAGCTGCAACGAGCGGGCGCTGCCGGCTCTTGCCCCGCAAGGCCTCGACACTGTGGCCGAGCAATCGGGCAATTTCGTGCAGGAGTTCGTCGTCAGTACGTTGCTTTGGTGCGGCCCCGGGTAGGAGGTCAATGAGGAGTCGCTCTGCTTGGGCCACGGTCATATCGACCCGGTTGAGGCTCGCGTAGGCACTGACTCGGATGAGAGCACCTTCGAGTTCGCGGATGTTGCTCGTCACGCGGGACGCGATGTACTCGAGAACGTCGGACGGTACGACGGTTCCTTCACGTTCTGCCTTGTTGCGGAGAATGGCCAACCGGGTCTCGAGGTCCGGTGGTTGGACGTCGGTGATCAGACCCCACCGGAAACGCCCAATCAGGCGGTCCTCGAGGTGGGGGATCGCATCAGGAATGCGGTCCGAGGAAATGACGATCTGCTTGTTCGCGCCGTGCAGCGAGTTGAAGGTGTGGAAGAACTCCTCTTGCAAACCTTCTTTGCCTTCCATGAACTGGATGTCGTCGATCAGCAAGACGTCGATGTCGCGGTAACGCCGTTTGAAATTGGCAATCGAGTTGTTACGGATGCCGTCCACGTACTCGTTGAGGAACGTTTCCGTCGAGATGTAACGAACTTGGTAGTGGTTGTAGTTCTGTAAGACGTAATGACCAATGGCATGCAACAGATGGGTCTTGCCCAACCCGGCTGAGCCGTAGACGAACAACGGGTTGTAGGAGCGAGCTGGGGTTTCAGCGACACGTTGTGCCGCAGCCAAAGCGAAACTGTTGGATGCGCCTTTGACGAAGGTCTCAAAGGTGTACCGCGGGTTGAGCCCGGCACGGTCCGTCATTCCCTCCAGAGGAACTGTGTCATTCGTGGTCGTGGTCGCTTTGACCCCAGATGATGTTGTCGAGGGTGAACTGTGCGTGCCCCCACTGCTGGCCTCTTCGAATCCGGGCTCGTCGGACCCGGCCTCGGGGGCGATCACTTCGACGACGAGACTCTTCGAGCCACCGCCGACCTCCGCAAGAGCGTCGAGCACAATTGGGAGATATCGCGACATGATCTTGTCGCGCACTGTGCCACTCGGAACCGCGAGCCGCACCGTGTCATCACCGTCTGGCAGGGCGTACACGTCGTTGAATGTCGAGTACCAGACGGCGTCGGAGACCTGGGCGCGCAGCAGTTGAGAGACCGCTGTCCACATCCCTTCTGTGCCTTCCACCGTTATCTCCTCGCTTGTTCACAAACTTTGTCCACAGGTGTGTCCACACGGTGTGGACATCAAGTGGAGCCCACCACATGGTGGATGTACCGCCTTCGGTACCTCGTCACCCGGATACGCAACCCAGGAATCCGAGACCATAGCAGGCTGTGGATAAGCCTCAGCAAGTCGAGTTGTCCGTTGGAGTTGCCCCTTTCACACAAACACCCGTAGCCTGCCCAAATGCTCTCGTCGGGCGCCGGGCTCACATCGTGTCCGGTTTTGACGAGTTGGCTGGAAACGAGCCGTGATCTGGACTTTCTCGCCCACAGGGGGCGAATCCAGGTTCGAAGGAGTCTGTCGTGAAACGTACCTACCAACCCAACAAAAAGCGTCGATCAGCCAAGCACGGCTTTCGTGCTCGGATGTCGACTCGTGCAGGACGGTCCATCCTCAAGGCACGGCGGCTGAAAGGCCGCAAGCGGCTGTCGGCTTGATCGAACGCCTCAGCGGACGGGACTCCTTTTCTCGGCTCCGCCGGGAAGGAACACGTGTTCGTTCCGGGCCAATGTGGTGTGTGATGGTTGCTGATCCTTCTCTCGATTCTGTGTTCGTTGCGTACGCGATCGGTCGCGCCTCAGGGCCTGCAGTCGAACGGAACCGGGTGCGGCGCCGTCTTCGGGAAATCCTCCGGTCGGTGGACATAGCCCCAGGTCTGTATTTGTTCGGCTTGACGGCGCAGGCTCGAGACACGACATACGACGGTTTGCGTCATGCGGTTCGAACCATTGTGTCCCGTCAGACGGCGGGAGCGTGACATGAGGTCTCGTAGCCAACAGTTCTTGTTGAAGGGCATTGCCCTGTACCAAAACGCCCGCGAAGGGCGCCCATCCCCTTGCCGTTTCACGCCAAGTTGCTCGGAATACTCCCGAGAAGCCCTCGAAATCCACGGAGCCGGTCGCGGCACCTGGCTCACGATTCGTCGGCTGTTACGGTGTCGACCTTTTGGACCGTCGGGCTACGACCCGGTACCAGAGGCGGACCCCACCACCGCCCATTCATCACCCAGCACCGGAAGGTTCCTCTGACATGTTTCAAGCCGCCGCTTGGCTGATCAGCCAGTTCTACAGCCTCACATCGAACTACGTGTTCGCCATTTCCCTTGTGGCATTGGTGATCATGATGTTGATTTTCCCCTTGACGCTCAAAAGCACCAAATCGATGTTGGAAATGCAGCGAATTCAGCCGGAGATGCGGCGCCTGCAGCAGTTACACCGGGGGGATCGCCAAAAACTGAACGAAGAAATGATGAAGCTCTACCAGGAGCACAAGGTCAACCCATTGGCCTCGTGTCTTCCCCTTTTGGCCCAGATGCCGATTTTCATCATCATGTTCCGAGTTCTCCACGGTCTGACCAACCGTGGAGCCGAACGTATGTTCGACCCGGACTACATCTCGGAATCCAGCGATTTGTACCAGAGTTTGCAAGGCAAGACCGAGATGAGGTCGTTCGGTCTCGATCTGGCATTGTCCCCAGTGGACGCCATTCGAGACAATGCAGCGACCGGAGTGATCTATGCACTGCTCGTACTTGCCTTGATGGGTCTGTACCTCGTGCAGCAGCGCATGATCGCCAGCCGCACAGTGAGCCCGACCATGTCGGTGACTCAGCAAAAGATCATGCAGTATTTGCCGGTCTTCTTCGGCGTCTTCCAGCTGTTCTTCCCCACGGCTCTCGTCGTTTACTACATGGCTCAGACGATTGTGCGTATCGCTCAGCAGGCCTACATCACCCGGCGGTTCTACAAGGGCGATGACTCACTCGGGCAGCAGGCTCAGGCAGCTAGCGCCAAAGCACGGGAACTTGCCAAGCAAGACGGAGGAACGGGTGGCCTGTTCGGACAGATGAAACAGGATCTCGCTCGAGCCAAAGAACCGCAGCGACCGATCCAAAGCAAAAGGGTGACACCACCCAAAGGTGGAGCGACTCCCCCCAAGGGACGACCCACCCCATCCAATCGACCAAAACCGTCGGGCCCGTCGCGGCACCCCAAGCCGCCGAAACGCTAGTTCGTACTGCTTCGCAGTCGAGCGCGCCCCGATGTACCAGTAAAGAAAGTGCAGGACAACCATGGAATGGGTTGAAACAACAGGAAAATCACTGGAAGAGGCAAAGAGTATTGCTCTTGACCAGTTGGGAGTTGCCGAAGAAGAAGCTGAATTCGAGGTCGTTGAAGAGCCTCGTCCGGGCTTGTTCGGACTGACTCGTGGGGAAGCCCGAGTTCGGGCCAGGGTGCGCCCGCGTAGCCCCCGGGCAAAAGCGGACCGACGTGAACGGCGTGGCCGTAGTGGATCTGATGCGCCAGGTGCCACTGAGAAGCCACAGCGTTCGTCCGAATCCTCGGATCGTCCACGGGAGCGTTCCGCGCAGTCACCGGACCGTCCACGCCGTGAGCGTCCCGAGGGTCCACCCCCAGATCCAACCCAGGTTGCGGCAACAGCCGAAGGGTTTTTGCAAGGTTTGGCGAAGGCACTGGGTGCCGATGCAACGACAGAGGTCACCATCGAAGACGAGAACATCGAGGTTCGCTTGAATGGCTCAGACCTTGGTCTTTTGGTGGGTCCCCGTGGTAGCACCTTGCAGGCCGTTCAGGACATCACCCGAGTGGTCAGTCAGCGTCGCTCTGGTGACCAGCAGACAAGATTGCGAATCGATATAGGCGGCTACCGCGCCAAACGCCGTGAGGCCTTGGGTCGATTTGTCACGCAGGTCGCTGACGAGGTCGTTGCAAGTGGGACCCCACGTATTCTTGAGGCGATGGCATCAGCGGATCGAAAGATCGTCCACGATGCCCTCAACGGAAGAACGGATATCTCGACGCATTCCGAAGGGGATGAACCGAATCGCCGGGTTGTGATTTCCCCCGCCACATCTGAATCCGCCTGAAACAGGTTGCGGGCCGATGGACATTCATCTGTCGGCTGAGAGACGAGAAATGTTGCATGATGCGCTGGGTGAAGCCCAGCGCATCGGCATGTTGGGGCCCAGTTCACTCGAGATCGTGATCCAACGCTCTTTGGGTTTTGTCCGACAACTTCCAGATGACACTCGGACTGTGATCGACCTCGGTTCAGGGGGTGGCGACCCAGGCCTCGTCATTGTTGCGAGTTGTCTGGACGTGACCGTGACACTGGTTGATCGTCGGGCCAAACGCACAGATCTCCTGGCCCGTCTCGTGGGGCGATTAGGTTTGGTGCAGCGAGCGGAGGTCATCGAGGCCGACGTGGCTGATCTCCCCAGCCGGTACCCGAATCGAAGATGGGACGCTGTGTCCAGCAGGGGATTCGGTTCTCCGAGCTACACCGCCATCCACGCGGCCCCACTGGTTCACCCCGGTGGAGTATTGCTGGTGAGCGAACCTCCAGATTCGATAGGGGACCGATGGCGAGGCACCGACGTGGAGTCACAAGGATTCGTCTTGGAGTCCGTCGATGTTGGTGTGGCTCGTTTGATCAGAACGAGAAGCGGCCAAGCCGAGTAAGGCATCGAAAAGTAATCACCCTTGTGATGTTCCCCGTGGAACACTTCCGTGTCATTCGTTCCTGAGGTCGGGGACGGAAAGAAGGCTGTTCCACGTGGAACGTTCACGGAACCAGCAGAATTCAGTGGGATTCACCGTCGGCATTCACCACTTCACGGTCGAGGATGGGTAGTATTCCCACGCTGTTGGAAATCAGGAACCTCTTTTCGAGGTCCGATGACAAAGACATTTCACCATGACCTCCCCCGCTCCCCACTCCCGATCCCTTCCCCGGGTCATTGCTGTCGCCAACCAGAAGGGTGGTGTGGGCAAGACCACGACATCGGTCAACCTGAGCTCATGCTTGGCGGAAATGGGATATCGGACACTGATCGTGGATCTCGATCCCCAAGGGAATGCCTCTTCCGGAGTCGGTGTCGATACGCGAGCCATCGAATCATCGATGTACGACGTCCTCTTGCATGATGCCCCCATGGAGGACTGCATCGAGGCGACCAACGTTCGCAATCTTTTCATCGCCCCAGCCAACCTCGATCTTGCTGGAGCAGAGATCGAACTCGTTCCTCTTTTTGCCCGAGAGATTCGCTTGAAGAAGGCCGTGGATTCGATCGTGGATGATTACGACTTCGTGATCATCGACTGCCCTCCCTCGCTAGGTCTGCTCACGGTCAATGCTTTGTCTGCTGCTCGTGAAGTCCTCGTCCCGATTCAATGTGAGTACTACGCCCTGGAAGGCGTCGGACAGCTCATCCGCAACGTGGAATTGGTCAAGCGCAACCTCAACCCAGAACTGGAACTGAGCACAATCGTGTGCGTCATGTACGACAACAAGACCAAATTGTCGAGCGATGTCGTACGCGAGGTCCGCAACCACTTCGGTGACAAGGTGTGCAAGACAGTCATTCCCAGAAACGTGCGTCTGTCCGAGGCTCCCAGCCAGTCACAGCCAATCAACGTGTACGATCCGAGCTCGAAGGGCGCCATTGCCTACAAGGACGTTGCCAAGGAGGTAGCAGGTGGCACGCCGCCCCGGACTCGGTAAAGGTCTCGATGCACTGATACCCGGTGGGTTCACGGACCTCCCAACGGGAAGTCAGGGAGGACCGACGTTGATGGAGATTCCTGTCAAGGAACTCGTCCCCAACCCGAACCAACCCCGAGTTCACTTCGACGAGGAGTCATTGAGCGACCTTTCGGCGTCGATCCAAGCAATCGGCGTCCTCCAACCTTTGCTCGTTCGACAGATGCCCGATGGCACCTATCAGTTGATAGCGGGAGAGCGTCGCTGGCGAGCCGCTCAACGAGCAGGGTTGTTGACCGTTCCTGCTGTCGTGAAGACCACTGACGACATGAGTTCAGTGGAGCAGGCCTTGGTCGAGAACCTCCACCGTCAGGATCTTTCACCACTCGAAGAAGCCTCAGCATTTCAACAGTTGATCGATGATTTCGGTCTGACGCACGATGATGTTGCCAAACGTGTGGGGAAGAGTCGTAGCTCGGTGACCAACACCTTGCGACTGCTCTCTCTCCCACCAGCCATTCAGGCCCTTTTAGCTGACGGGCGTCTATCAGCCGGACATGCCAAAGCACTGCTCGGGACGCCCGATCGGGCATTCCAAGAGCAGCTTGCTCGTCGGGCATCCGCCGAGGGCTGGTCGGTGCGCGCAGTGGAGGAAGCTGTGCGTGATCGTGGTGATGTGGGAACGACTGCTTCCACATCAGGCAAGACCCCATCTGGCACGAAGCCTGATTCCCAGGGCGGTTCATCCAAATTGCGCCCAGCGGGACTCATGGAGCTCGAAGAGCGGATTGCTGATTATTTGGCGACGCGAGTTGCAGTGAAGATGGCGAACAAAAAGGGAACGATCACGATCGAGTTCGCCGACCTCGAGGATTTGGAACGCCTGTACTACCTGATGCTCGGCGACAACACCAACCAATAGGTTGATCACCAAACCCTCAAGTACTTATTGAGAGTTTGTGTGGCCTTCAACGTCGGTGAGAGGGTTTCGCACAGTATGGGGACAAACCTGTGGATAACCACTGCGTTATGGTGCCCAGGCTGACAACGCCAGGAAGATTGCCTCGGCAATGCGCTGAGCTCGATGGGGAATGATCGACATCGGTCCGAGACTCAACAGGATTGCTGGCATCTTCGTCTCTCGGAGGATCGGTAGTCGCATTCCCTCGAGGCGTACTCCAGGAACCACGTCACGAAGATGCCGCTCCGTCAAGTGGGCGAGTGATCGACCCCCAGCACTCTCGAAAGCCGGAACCGAGTAGTAGGCGATGCGCCGGATGGGTTCCTCGAGAACCTCAAATCCGACGTATACATCAGCTCCGAAAAGATTGGCCTTTTTCGACTGTTCGATCGGGTCGGTCTCGGAGAATTCGATCAGCATGGCTCCGTGGGCCCGAAGGGCGGAACACAACGCTCCTTGGAGATTCTCCAATTCACCGAAGTGGCCCACGGCGACTCGCATACCTTCCAACGGTTGACCCGTTCGGGCTTCCTCGGAGTCACGCACGGCGGCGATTCCCGGTCCATCACCTGTTTTGGTGGACAAGAGCCGGAGGTAGTCGATCGTGTCCGGGTGGCACACACCATCGCTGGGCAGACCAGCGTTGAACTGGAAATCGCTGAGGGCTCGAGCAGCTAGGGGTCCGAAGATTCCATCGATTCGACCACAGTCGAAACCCAACCGGGACAGGATTCTCTGCAACTCGGCAACATCATCGCCCCGCAAGTTGGGGGAACGGAGCATCAGGGCGCGATCGCCGAGGTCCCACCAGGCCTCGAGCAGAGTCGCCCAGGTGTCGTCATCACACAAACCAGTAGATGTCAGCCCCCGGTCGGACTGAAAATCGGCTACTGCCCGCTGAGTCGTGGAATCGAAGACATCCCAGTTGTCCACAGGGCCTGTGAGGAAGCCAGCCGCACCAAGACGACGGTGCAAATGCCGGACGTCCTCGCCGGAATCACCGAGGGAGAGAAGCATCGAAGTCGATCAGACGAGGAATTCTTCCAGTTCCTCGAGAAGTTGACCCTTGCCCTTCGCTCCGACCATGCGCTTGACCAACTCACCGTCTTTGAAGACGAGAAGGGTCGGAATGCTCATGACACCAAAGCGCTGAGCGATATCCCCATGGTCATCGACGTTCAATTTGGCGATGGTGACGTGGCCGGCTTTTTCGACTGCGATCTCCCCGAGAATTGGGGCGATCATCTTGCATGGACCACACCACTCTGCCCAAAAGTCGACAACGACTGGGGTCGAAGCGGCGTTGACCGTTTCATCGAAAGTTCCTGAGGTCAAGGTGACAATTCCGTCGGCCATCACAGCATCCTTTGCAGTCCGAGGGGTGAGAGACCTCACACTATAGGCAAGCGTCAGTGCTGTGTCTCCAACCACCGTTCGGCGTCGATGGCTGCCATGCAGCCTGATCCAGCGGCCGTGATTGCTTGGCGATACACGTGATCCTTGACGTCTCCACAGGCGAAAACGCCGGGAATGTTGGTGTAGGTGCTGTCAGGTCGGGTGATCAGGTACCCGCTGTCTTCCATGTCGAGAACACCTTTGAAAACATCAGTGTTGGGCCGATGTCCGATGGCGATGAACAGACCCGAGACGTCTTTACGAGTCTCGGCACCGGTCACGGTGTCACGCAGGACGAGTGCCTCGAGGGAGTTGGTTCCAACGATCTCCGAGACCGCCGTGTTCCACAGGATCTCGATCTTGGGATTGTTCAACGCCCTGTCTTGCATGATCTTGCTGGCTCGGAACGAGTCACGGCGATGGATCATGGTGACTTTGGAGGCGAATTTGGTGAGGAAGGTCGCCTCTTCGATCGCCGAGTCGCCACCTCCGACAACGGCGACTTCCTTGCCGCGAAAGAAGAACCCATCGCAGGTCGCACAAGTGGACAGGCCATGACCGATGAGCCGCTCCTCAGCCTCGAGGCCGAGCATCAGACTCTGAGCACCTGTGGACACGATCACGGAATCGGCTGTGTACACCTCATTACGGACATGCACTTTCAAAGGCTGTTCACCGAACTCGACCTTTGTGGCCTTCTCGGTCAGGAACTGGGCTCCGAAGCGTTCAGCTTGCTCACGAAAGCGCATCATCAGCTCAGGCCCCATGATCCCTTCCGGAAATCCGGGGAAATTCTCGACGTCAGTGGTGAGCATCAACTGGCCACCTGGCTGATCGCTCGTACTGCTCGGTTCACCCTCGATGACCAAAGGGGCCAGACTCGCTCGAGCGGTGTAGATCGCCGCCGTGAGTCCAGCAGGACCAGATCCAATGATGATGACGCGATGATGGGACCCCATCACTCACTCTCCTTGCTTTGGCGCTTGGCCATACAGATGGATCCAGCCAGGATCAACAAACCGCCGAGAACGGCATGAGATACCCAGACTGCAGAATCATGGTCGAGCGGCCACTCGATCAGGTTGATGAGTCCTCGAGACATCCCGATGAGGAACAGCACGAACGCCGTCAGTGCGAGGATGCTGCCCAGGAGACCGAAGACGAGCCCCCGGGCGATCATCACGATCGGGGTAGTGGTGCGATCGCGAATCTTGTCGACAGCCGAGACGATGGTGTTGGTGACGTCAGCGGCCCAATTCGGGTCACTCAGCGGATTGCCTGCCATGCCGTGAGGCTATCTCGCTCCCGGTCACGGGGCGTCGTTCGAGTTTCTACAGTGTCGTACCGAGGGGATCAGCGCACAGCTTCACGTTCAGCAAGAAGTGAGCACGTCTCTGTTTCGAAGATTTGGAACACACCCGGAGCGAAGATGTGCACCTGTACGCGACGTCCCAGGAAAAGAACCTCTTGGATCGCCTGCGCAGAACTCTTCACACATGGCTCGACGGGAGAGGCGTTGAGACCTTCGGTCATCGGACGGAGTGGATCGAGGCGCGCCACGAAATCCGTCATCTCTTCGATGGTGTCGAATTGAGGCAATGAAGACGCACCAATCGAGTCTGGTGTGGCGATGCTGGACATCTGGTCGTCGACAGACGAGGCCGCCTGATCTGATCTTTGGAGGTCCAAAGACACACTCGCATCCGGGAGCGACAGGTCTTTCGACGGTTCCTCGACTGGGGAGGACATCGATTCAGCCACGACAGGGTCGGCTCCGATGGCTTCATTTCGATCGTCTGACTGCTGGGTGATGACGACTGACAAACCCAAGACGACGACGAACGATGCAGCAAGACCGAACACAGCCCGCGACACCGTGAACCGCGACCCACCTACCGGCCCCAATCGGGTCATGGCATGAGCGATCTGTGCATCTCGAGTGCGTGCGTCGAATCCAATCATCGACTGAGAGCGCAACAACGTATGGCGCAACCGTGAGGCCACGGGCACCCGTTGCTCCACATCGTCACGGATTCCTTCGGGAATGTCCTCAGGTGTGGCTTCGCCGTCGATTCGACGACTCACCCAAAGATCAATGATCTCTTTGGGTCCATTCGGTCGACTCTGTTCAGGGGTTCGTTCGGGACTGGTCATGTCGAATCTTTCGGCTGCACATCGGAGCCGTCCATTGGACGTTCTTCGAGTCTGCGTTGGTTCCCGTCGATCTTGGACCACTCTTCGGCGAGTCGGGCACGACCACGTGAAATCCGGGAACGCACCGTCCCCGGTGGAATGTTCAGGATCGAGGAGATCTCGTCGTATTCGAGATCGGCGACATCGCGCAGAATCAGTGGAACACGAAAATCCTCGGGAACCATCTTCAGAGCTGCATCGAGATGATCCTTGGAATCGATCGTCGCGATCGCATCGATCGAACGTAGGTCCTCCATCTCCGAACTCTGCTCGCGATCGGTCAGAACGAAACGGCTGCGACGTCGCCGCCGCCGTCGAAGCTCGTCGAGTGCGGCATTGGTGGCAATGCGGTAGATCCACGTGCTGATTGCTGAGCGATTGTCGAAGGAAGGAAAACCGCGAGCGATTGAAATCAGAGCATTCTGCGTCGCGTCATCCGTATCAGAGTCGTTCTGCAGAATGCGCCAGCAGACTGCCCTGATCAAGGAATAGTTCTCACGAAGGACGACGTCCAACTCATCGTGGTGCATCACCGTCAGGGAGCGGGGGAGACGCGTACTTCGCTGATGCTGCCGCGGTAGGGATTGAGCGTGCTGCACGAACCGCTCTGGTCGACTTCAGTGAAGTAGATCAGGGCGTATTTCGATGGCGAGGTGAATGTCGCTGTGATGGTCGAACCCGATTCGGATGATCCTTCCCAGATCGCACGCCCCCACTGAGATGTCGTGTTTGCCGCTTCAGGTGCCGCGTACACACGCGCCTTCCAATTTCGACCAGGGATGTCAGCTTCGATGCGAGCAAGAGCGAGAGCATTCAATTGGACCACGATGCCGACACCTGACTTGCTCCCAAACGTCGAGGATCGATAGCACGATGTCGTCCACACGGTCTCGGCATTGCCGTCGGTGACATTGGGAACTGCGTCTTCGTTCTCCACCTTGTCGTCACCTTCAGGATCGAAGGACTTGACCCCGGTGATCTCGACGGGGCCCGTGTAAACCGGTGTCGTCACGCCAACGATGACGTCATCGGTTGGTGCAGTGGGCACGCTGCCTACGTTGTCTCCTGACCGAGAGACGAGGACCGCGACAAGGACGATTGCAACAGCTGCGACAGCGAGCAGGAGTGCAGAGGGGCGGTATTGATCGAAAACAGCCGAGAAGCGAGCAGGAGGTGCAGTTTTCGACGAACGCGCCGATGGCACTGCCCGCTGCGGACCGGTGGTTCGTTCATTGTGACGTGCGGACTCCCGCGTCGACGTTCCCGGTGCTGGTGTGCCGCTCGGTGTGTGTCCTTTGGGACGAATCACCTTTCCGGTGGGGGGAGTCCGGTCGACGGTCGGGCGTGCGACAACTTCCGGTTCACGAGCCACCGGTGCATTGATCTTGCTGAGTGCCGTACGAACCTCAGCTGCACTGCGGAAGCGATTGCGCGGTTCACGGGCGAGGAGCTTGTGAACGACTGCGGCCAGCTGTGGATTCACATTCGGTCGCAACGTCGTGATCAAGCGCGGCTCACGTTGCAGACGCGCAAGTGCAGTCTCCGTGTCGTTCTTGCCATGGAACGGAACCTTGCCGACAAGGCATTCATACAAGACGATGCCGAGTGAGTAGAGATCCGCGCGCTCGTCGAGGGTGTCTCCCTTGACTTGTTCCGGAGCCAAGTATTTGGCGGTGCCCATCATGATGTTCTCACTCGTGAGGTCTCCGCCTTCGCCGAGAATCTTGGCGATTCCGAAGTCGGTGATCATCACGTGACCCTCTTTGGTGAGCAAAATGTTTCCCGGCTTCACATCGCGGTGGATGATGTCCTGATCATGTGCCGCTTCGAGGGCAGCGCACACGCTGACACCGATGTGCTGCACGAGTTTGCTCTCGAGTTGGGTGTTGGTGTCGAGAAGTTCCCGAAGGGATTTCCCCTCGACGAACTCCATGATCAAGGCTTGACGACCTTCGTGTTCGATGGCGTCGTATGCCGTCACAATGTTGAAGTGGTTGAGGTTCGCAGTGGCAATTGCCTCGCGGCGGAATCGCTCTGCCAGTGTCGAGTCCGCAGCGAGTTGGGGTTTGAGCAATTTGACGGCAACGGTTCGGGCCAACTGCAAGTCGAAGGCCCGCCAGACTTCCGCCATACCACCTTGGGCGCGATGCTCCTCCAGGCGGTAACGACCGCCAATCACCATTTGGGATTGCGGTTCGGAGTGCTTCTGATCCGAGGCCATGTTCTCTTGAGACGCTAGTTGTCCAGGTCACCCGCTCGGCGTGATGCCGAACCGTGAGGGGACCCGACGCTCAGTTCCGAATGAACGCGACCCCGATGGTTCCGCGACCCGCATGAGATCCGACCACTGGACCGATTTCTCCGATCATGATGTCTCCGGAGTACACGGTGGTGAGCTGGTCGACGAAGTCTTGGACATCGTCGCAATCGGCATGGAGCACGGCAAGCCACTGAATTCCCGGACCGGCGAGTTCCTCACGCACCTTGTCGATGAGGAATGCGAGAGCCTTGGAGCGGGTGCGCTGTTTGCCGCCCTCTTGAACGACACCATCACGGACTTCGATGATCGGCTTGATCGAGAGAACGGTTCCCAAGAGCGCTTTCGCCCCGCCGATACGACCACCCTTTTTCAGGTTCTCAAGGGTGTCAAGAGCACCCCAGACCTTGCACCGTCCACTGATGTCGTGAGCGAGGGCTTCGACAGCGTCAAGGTTTTCCCCGTTACGGGCGGCTTGGGCACATGCCACGACGACGGCTCCCAGACCTAGTGACACCGTTGCGCTGTCCACGACACGAACGTCCACTTTCGACTTCATTGCCTCAGCGGCGACTTGTGCACTCTGCAGGGTCCCAGAAAGGGCACCCGAGAGGTTGATGATCAGAACTCCTGTTGCGCCCTCGCCGATGAGCCGGGTGATCGCCTGTTCGAAGCGGCCAGGAGACGGGGCTGCTGTCGAAGGCAGGTCTTCTTCGATCGAACAACGCTTCCAGAATTCGTTTGTCGACAACTGTTCACGGTCGACGAGTTCGTCGTCGCCGAACCGGATGAACAAAGGAACGACTTCGATTCCGAGATCCCGAACGACCGCTTCAGGTAGGTCGCAGGAACTATCGGTGATGATGCGAACAGTCGAAGATGCCACGCTGAGACCTTAGCCGTCCCCGCCATCGGCCTGACCATACGGATCAGGCCTGGATCGATCGCCGCTCGGATGTCGCTGAGTGCCGAGATCGGATTCAGATTGGCGTTTGCGGTATTCCCGGCGGAAGTGATTCGCCCACCAGGAGATGAGGAACAACAGAGCAATACCCGTGACCAACTGTCCGAGTCCGGCGAGAGCGTTGACGCGTGCTGTCAGTGTTGCGGGCGTGCCGAGTGACTCCTCACCGCTAGGCGTGAGCAACTGCAATGTCACAGGAAATCGGCCGTTGCTGCGCGCACTGACGGCGAACTCGACGGCAGTCGATGTCTGTGCCGACAAGGTGACGAACTTGTCACCCTCAGGTAGACGCAGTTTGGAACTTCGCAGACGTACGAGAACCTCGAGATCGGTAGGACCGTCGTTACGAATCGAGAACCGGATCGGGCTGTCTCGACCGCCGAGAGTGAAGGTCGTCGAGGCCGGAGGAACGATCGATGAGGTGATGTCTCGAGTCCCGGACCGGACTGTTTCAACGTACGCCGACCGTGCGGCGACATCGAGACCGGCGTCAGGGATCACATCGAGGATGCGCTGCCATGACCTCACTCGTTCATCTCCACGAGGCACGACTGAAGCAAAGGCATCGATGGTGGAGCCAAGTCCCTGAACGACTGCGGCGAGAGTCGCATTCGCCGGCTTCGATGCGGGTCGATCGAGGAGGTCGAGCAAATCGACACGCGCGGTTTGCTCGACGTCGATCATCTTGCTCAGAGCTGTGTCGAATGGAGAGAAGGTGAACCGGGGATCACGCCCGACGACATCGAACAGAGCCTCTGTCATGAGAGCAGTCGGCATGTCTCCTGACGGTGTCGACAGAACAAGCGCTCGCTGACCAGGATCGAGACCGAGGCCCTCCATCTCGAGACGCCACATCTTCAGATCGGCGAGAACCTGATGGGCAACCAGTAACTCGCCACCGATTGGTCTGCTCGAACCCTTTTCCAGGGCGGCAGCAAGATCGAGATCACCGATCGCCCCCATCATCGATCCTTCATCGGAGAAAGCGAGCTCGACGAGCCGTGTTGCGTCCACATCTTGGAAGATGTCGACATCGCTGTTTGCGAAGTCCTCTTCGATCGCTGATGAACGAGCGTTGGGTGGGATGACAATCGTTCGAAATCCAAGGTCGGCCAACATGCGAGCTCCACCTGAGGACAATGGCTGTGACTGGAGCCAGGAACGACGAGGCGCGACACGTGCAGGAAACAGCGAGGCCAGAGTTGTTTCCCCGAGCCGGAGTTGTCTTGTGAAGATGTTCGACAGCTCGTGTCGATCAGCATCTGTCGGGTCCATGTTCACATACGTCGTGGACATCATTTCAAAGGGCACGACTCGTTGCAGACGAATGAGGAGTTCTTGATCCTCTGGTGTCGATCGACTGAGTGCTTCGACCAACTCGGGTTGGATGGTGACCGTGAGTGCGATGTCCGGGCGGCGCTCCAGTACCGAGATCCAATCGGCAATCAACTGTCGAGAGGAGGACGATACGACGGTCGTTGCGTCAAGTCCGAGACTCACGGGCGCACCGATTCGCCCGACGAGAGCCAGATCGAGAGATTCGGAGGACGATGGGACGAATGCAGTCTGCTCGAGGCGTTCGATGAAGCTGACCAGTCGAACAATGCGCTCACCGGACATCTCGACGTCGACAGCCAGGGGATAGACACCAGTCGCCGACATCTGCAGAGCCTCTGGGGTACGGGTTCCAATTTCGGTTCGAACAAGGAGATCGATCCGACCAGGTTCGGACGGTGTTGTTGTTGATGCGATCAGGTCTCGAACGGAATATCGGACCGAGTCGATGATCTGGGGCAGATCGTCATCGAGTGAACTTCGAAGGTCGTCGCGTGAAGAAATCGGGCGATGTGAAGTGATGACGAGCTCTGAGTCCTCGTCGAGAGCGTCAATGATTGCACTCGAAACCCGCAAGGAAATCTGGAAGAAGGATCCCTCTGCGCCGCTGACATAGGAACTCTGTGAGATGAGAGACATTGCAGGACGTTGAGCCCCGGCCAGCGCGGGTTCGTTACCAGTGAAAGCGAATGCTGCACATGTCGCGAACAGATACATCGGGAGCAATGCGAACGCGCGAGCCCGTGCGGGCAGGGACCACATTCGAGATGAGGGGAATCGCAACCGATTCACGATTCACCTTTGTTCCATTCGAGAACCGAAAGGCTGTCATCGAGTCGGCGGAACCCCCATCTTCGGTACAGGTCGAGAGCTCGGTGATTGTCGAGATGTGTGTTGACCAGGATGGAGTCGACGCGGTGTCGAGCGAGCCATGACATTCCGTCTTGGAGGAGAGCCGAACCGATGCCAAGACCCTTGAAGCCCGGGTCCACAGCAAGCCGTTGCACGAAACCAGTTGATGCACTTCTACCAGTGACCATGTATCCGACTGGCTCTTCATTGGCTGTAACTGCGAGACGAATTCGATGGTGAGGAGTTGCCAGACATGCTTCTCGAATGTTTGGCGCGTCCATCTCCCAACCCGGGTCGAACGCCTTGACATCGATGGCCCCAGCCAGGTGCATCGAGCGCATCGAACGCAAGGGCCGCAACTCGTATAGAGGTGAGCGCATCTTGCGCAATCTCGCCAATTGCGATTCGTTGTCGAGTTCGAGCAAGGCGAGCCTTTGGATTTCGACGAACCCGAATTCGGTGAAGGTTCGTGCGATGTCACTCGAAATGGCTCCAGTGCGAATGACGTCGTGGCCACTTGCGGACACGGCACGAACCCAGTCCCGGAGTCCCGACATCGACGGACCGATGGTGTGATCCGAGAGGATCAGATGTGCGATGTCCGAACGACCTGGCCAGGTTCGAACGCGCGCGGAGATATCGCCATCGAGCAGGATCCGCAGTGGACCCCCATTGCGCCGATGCAACAGCCCGGTGATCATTCCTTGGACGGTAGCGTTCCCAGCGGTGACGATTCTCTTCGCTACTCACGAGGCGTATTTGGAGCATCTCACGGGTCCGACTCATCCGGAGCGCCCTGAGCGCCTTGGTGCTGTGATCGACGGTGCCCGATATGCCGATGTGGTCGATGCCCTGGTCCCTGTCGTTGTCCGACCTGCCTCACTCGAGCAACTCGAGCGGGTGCACCCCAAGGAACATTTGGATGCGATCCAACGGGTGATCGATTCCGGTGGTGGCCGACTCGATGAAGACACCGTGGCATCACCTGCTTCGTGGACGGCAGCTCTTCTCGCCGCAGGAGCGGGGTTGACCGTGATCGACGAATTGGAGGCGAGCGGCGCCAATGCAGCGTTCTGTGCAGTTCGTCCTCCGGGGCATCACGCCACGAGCACCGAGGCGATGGGCTTCTGTCTCGTGTCCAATGTGGCTGTGGTCGCAGCCGAACTCGCGCACCGCGGTGAACGTGTGCTGATCGTCGATTTTGACGCCCATCATGGAAACGGGACCCAGAGCATCTTCTACGGAGACGAGCGTGTGCTTTTCGTGTCGTTGCACCAGTGGCCCCTGTACCCGGGAAGCGGCTGGTTCGACGAAACAGGTTCGGGTAGAGGCTCGGGTTACACGATCAACGTGCCACTTCCACCTGGAACCACAGGTGATGCATATCTTCGTGCATTCGATGAGATCATCGTCCCGGCTGCGGAAAAGTTCTCTCCGACATGGCTGATCGTGTCAGCGGGTTTCGACGCACATCGCAGTGATCCTCTGACCCAAATGGGTCTGTCTGCCGGTGACTATCCGCTGATGATGCAGCGAATCCTGCCGTTGGTACCCACTGGACATGTCATTGCGATGCTCGAAGGCGGATACGACCTCGATGCTCTCCGGGAATGCACAGCATCGACTCTTCGCTCACTCGTCGATCCACATGCTCGCGGCACCGAGCTTCCTACGCAGGGGGGATCCGATGCGGCGCGACGACGGATCGCCGAAATCAGCCATCATCTTTTTGTTGAAGACGTCTCGCCACCGCGCAGCCGGTGAAGTTCACGCCACTTTCTCCGCTCACCTCATAGTCTGATGTGCGTGGTTCCCGAGCGCTTCGCCCCGGTCCTCGCCGAATTGGCAGATGTCAGCGCTCTCTTTCGGGAGGCTGATCGAAAGCTGTATCTCGTTGGTGGGAGTGTGCGCGATCTTTTGCTCGGTCTGCCGGCGCACTCCATCGATTTCGATGCAACGACGGATGCCCGTCCGGAAGAAACGAAGAAGATTCTCGGCGGGTGGGCTGACGCTCTGTGGACACAAGGGGAGAAGTTCGGAACGATCGGAGCGCGCAAAGGCGATCGTGTTTACGAGATCACGACACATCGCGCGGATGCTTATCACCCGGACACTCGCAAACCTGACGTCGAATTCGCCGATGAAATCGAGACCGATCTGTCCCGAAGAGATTTCACGTTCAATGCAATGGCACTCGAATTGACAGCAGATTCTCCGACGCTGATCGATCCGTTCAATGGTGTTGCTGACTTGATGACGAAAGTTCTGCGTACACCCCTCGACCCGGACATCAGTTTCAGCGACGATCCGTTGCGGATGATCCGAGCAGCGCGCTTCATCGCCCGTTTCGGTGCTGTACCAACTCCTGAATTGGTCGAGGCAGTGAAGACATCACTCGATCGACTCGAAATCGTCTCGGCCGAGCGCATCCGTGACGAGTTGAACAAGTTGATCGTCGTCGAGTCTCCGACTGCTGGTCTTTGGTTCCTCGTCGAAACCGGTCTCGCCGACCGATTCCTCCCGGAGCTTCCTTCGATGCGCTTGGAGAACGATCCGATTCACCGTCACAAAGACGTCCTGACGCACACGTTGGCTGTCATCGAGAACGTTCGGCCCGATGCACGTGACGATTTCGATTTCCGGGTCACACGCCTCGCAGCCCTGTTCCACGATGTTGGCAAGCCGCGAACCCGTGGTTTCCAAGAAGGCAAGGGAACCACATTTCACATGCATGATGTGGTGGGAGCCAAGATGACTCGCAAGCGCTTGCAGGCTCTGCGTTTCCCGAACGAAGAAGTCGAAGCTGTGACTGAACTCGTGCGGTTGCACTTGAGGTTCCACACGTATGAAATGGGTTGGACCGACGCGGCTGTCCGGCGATATGTCAACGATGCCGGACCACTTCTGAACGAACTCAACGTCTTGACGCGATGTGATTGCACGACGCGGAACGAACGCAAGGCGGCCCGCCTCTCTCGCCGGATGGATGAGTTGGAGGAGCGCATTGCCGAACTCGCCGCCCGCGAGGAACTCAAAGCCATTCGTCCCGAAATGGACGGAGTCGAAGTGATGCAACATCTGGGTCTGGAGCCCGGACCTGCTGTCGGGCGGGCCATGGCCTTTCTGCTCGAAATCAGACTCGAAGAGGGTTTGATCGGTGACACCGAGATCAGAAAGCGCCTGGATGAGTGGCGGGTGGCGACGGGGTAACCTGCCACCAATGTTCGCTCAGCAGGAGTCTTCGGGATCAGGACCGTGGCGTCCTCTTGCGTCGTTCCGGTCGGGTTTGGTCGATCATCGCATGGCACGCCGGGCGATGATCAATGAGTACCGCCGTGGCAGATTGGGCCGCGAGGACGTCTGCGATGCCCATCCGGAGTTGATGCGTGCCGCGCGTGGCGTTGGTAAACGGACAGAGACGGCATGCCCGATTTGCGCCGAGGACAATCTGGTGTTGGTCACCTACGTGTTCGGACCACGTCTGCCTGGACATGGGCGAGTCGTTGCCGACAACGCAGAACTCGCGCAGTTCCACAGGCGGCGTGAGGACTACTCGGCATATGTCGTCGAAGCCTGCTGTACATGTCGTTGGCATCATCTGGTGCGCGTCCTGCCGATCGGCGGACACAAGACGTCCAGGAGAGTGGGGTAGCAGTGTTCCAGTTGGGCGGAGGTAATCGTCGGTCGCTTCGCCGCCGCAATTACCTTCCCTATCAACTGGTGCGGCAGTTCCAACGCGATCTGCTCATTGGACTCGCGATGATCGTCTCCTGCGGGATTCTGTTGCTGATTCTCGGCGCAGCGACGGAACCGTTCACTGTGCGACTCATCGACGAAGGACCGCAGTACATCGCGCAAATGAGTGACGGCACGGTCTGTCAAATCTATGAGACTCGACCCCTCGACGATTTCGACGCGGATGTACGCGCCATGGTGGACTGCGGGAATCGTCCGGGAGTGGGTGTCGTAGGTGTGTTCCAACACCTGTTTTTGGCGATTCTCGGTGTCGGTGTCGTCTTGGTTGTCTCGGGCGGATTTGCTCTTGTGTTGTCGACTCGGTTGTCGCGGGAAATGCTCGTCATTCCGGTCGGGATTCTGGGAATCGTGGTCGGGGTCGTTGCGGTCAATTGGGGGCTCGCTGGCGACGGTCCAGGGTTGGTTTTTCAGGGATTACAGGATCAGGCGACGACGGGGATCCTGCGCTCCGGCGGAGCTCTCACGAATCAGGACGGAGCTGTTGCCTGGGGTGTCGGGCTGATTGCGGCGTCGGCGTTGCGTCTGACACGACACTGACCGGCCCAGTCCCCTCTGCCCACCCCGACTCTTTCAGGCGTGCCCGCATTGGGCCCACCCGAAGACCGTTCGCCCAGTTGTTCACGATCTCACGACCGCAACACCCTGTTTCTCTGCCACATCCCTGGGGCATGGTTCACCTGTGGAGAGAGATGTCAGCGGCGTACTTGGTTTCGACCAGGGTGGAGTGTCTCGATCGGCGGGTACACTCGCCCAGTCACATACCCTGCCCCAGTCGGGGTCCCGAGATCGGAAAGTCCGATCCGTGTCCGAAGGGAGAATCACGCTGATGCGTGCATACGAATTGATGGTCATCGTCGACGGCTCGTTGGAAGACGGAGCCGCCCAGCAGTGGGTTTCCACTGTGAGCAAAGGAGTTGCCGCCGCTGGCGGTACGGTCCACGGCAAGGTGGACTGGTGGGGTAAGCGCCGAATGGCCTATCCGATCAACAAGCGTGAGGACGGCTACTACATGGTCCTCAACGTCATTGCTCCTGGTGGCGCCCTTGACGAATTCGAGCGCACATTGCGGATTTCCGATGACATCCTCCGCCACAAGTTGCTGCGACTTCCCGACGACGAAGCGGCTCGTCGGGGCCTGGTTGCAGCCTGAGGCGCTTTGCAGCGTCTGAATCGACCCTGAGTCCGAATCGACCAACCGTTCAACCGGACGAACACCAGACGGAGGAAAACCATGGCATCGAACACAATCACCGTTGTTGGCAATCTCACTCGAGACCCTGAACTGCGCTACACCCAATCGGGCAAGGCCACAGTCACAGTCGGTATCGCTGTCAATCGCAGATACCAGGTCAACGGCGAGTGGCAGGAACAGACGACATACATGAATGTCGTTGCTTGGGATCAGCTTGCGGAGAACATTGCCGCATCACTGACCAAGGGAGCTCGCATCATGGCTTCGGGTCGGCTCGACGTACGTGAATACGAAGGCCGAGACGGCGCCAAGCGCACATCAGTTGACATCGTTGCCGACGAGGTCGGCCCAACTTTGCGCTGGGCAACTGTATCCATTGAAAAGACACCGTCCCGCGGGGATGGCAGCGGTGGTGGCGCTCAGCGTCCCGCACGCAGTCCCGCACCTGCAGCCGATGAGCCGTTCTACGGCGATGAAGAACCGTTCTGATCCACAAGCCGAATATCGATACGAGGAAGAAACATGAGTAACAGCAATTCCAAGAAGCCTGTCCGGGGCAGGGCCCCCAAGGACACTGGCCGCAAGTTCAAGAAGAAGGCCAATGTGCTCTCGGCCGAAAAGGTGCAGTACATCGATTACAAGGACATCGGTCTGTTGCAGCGCTTCATGTCGGATCGCTCGAAAATCCGCAGCCAGCGTCTCAACGGCAACACAGTGCAGCAACAGCGAGAGCTCGCCAATGCAATCAAGAACGCACGCGAGATGGCTTTGTTGCCCTACACCAAGCGCGTCGCGTCGGTGGGTCGTGGACCACGTGGTGGTCGCGGACCTCGCGTCGAAGGCGATGTCGTCGAATCGATGGAGAAGGATGTCGTCGAGATCGAGTCGACGGATTCCGATGTCGAAGACATGATTGTGACCGACTCCTTCGAGAGCGGCTCAGCACAGGACAACGAGGAGGCCTGACCATGAAGGTGATCCTGCGAAAAGATATTTCAGGCCTCGGCAAACGAGGGGACATCGTCGAAGTCGCCGATGGCCACGGGCGCAATTATCTTTTGCCCCGCGGCTTGGGAATCAAGGCTTCTGAAGGTGCAGTCACTCAGGCGGCTGCCATGAGGCGGCGTCGGGACCTGCGCGATTCAGCTGATCGTGATGCAGCCCAGACGATTGCATCGGCGCTGGTTGCCAAGGTGATCACGATCAAGTCCAAGGCCGGCGCAGAAGGTCGTCTCTTCGGCTCGGTGACATCGGCCGATGTCGCCTCAGCCGTTTCCGAGCAGACCGGCATCGAGCTGGATCGCAAGCTCCTGACGGTGCCCGATCACATCAAGACCGTTGGTCAGCACGGTGTGGTGGCGAGACTCCATCACGACGTCCAGTTCGATATCACCATCGACGTCGTCGCCAAATGAGGTGGACGGGCGGTCCGGCCGCCCGGTCCTCCCGCGGGGAATCGCTTGGTCGTCCACAGATATCGATGTTCGTCCACAGGTTTTCCCCAGATGATTCACAGGTTGTTCCCCTAGCGATCAACAGCCTCGGTGAGTCAAGGTACAGGAATGTCTGACGTCAGATCGGCTGGTTCCAATCGGGGTACACGCTCGAATCGCGATTCTCCCTCGCGCCCGATGATGAACCGTGTTCCCCCACACAACCTCAGTGCCGAGGAATCCCTCTTGGGTGCGATGTTGTTGTCGCGCGATGCGGTGAACGCCGTTGCCGAAGCAGGCGTACGAGTCGAGCATTTCTACAAACCTGCTCATCAACACGTCTTCGACGCCATTCGTGCGTTGCTGACCGGTGGCGGCCCAGTCGATCCAGTGACCGTGGCTGATGAACTGCGTCGGGTCGGCCTCCTCGAGGAAATCGGTGGACTCGACTTTCTTTTACAGATGCAGAATTCCACCCCGGTGATCGGCAACGCATCGCGGTACGCCAAGATCGTCATCGACACCGCTGCCCTTCGTCGTCTGATCGGCGTTGCCAGCGAGATCGCAGAGATTGCCTACGCTGAGCCCGACGACGTCGCCAAGGCCCTCGATGACGCAGAGTCACGGGTGTTCTCCGTTGCCGAGGAACGCGTCATCGACTCGACCCGGCCGATCAAGGATCTGCTCTTACAGGCTTCGGAGGAGCTCGAAAAGCGTTTCGAGAGCAAAGTCAGTCTCACTGGCGTGCCGACCGGCTTCGTCGATCTCGACGAGATTCTCCTCGGCCTGCAGCCATCCTCGCTGGTGATCGTGGGTGCTCGACCCGCAATGGGTAAGACGGCATTCGCGCTCAACATTGCAAGCCACGTGGCACAAGTAGCGAATCTGCCCGTGCTCGTGTTCTCTCTGGAAATGAGCCACACCGAGTTGACGATGCGATTCCTGTCGTCAGAGGCACGAGTCGATTCGAAGAAATTGCGCACAGGAGCCATCTCAGAGGCCGAATGGAGCCGCATCAACTCAGCGATCGGCCGATTGGACAACCGACTGCTGTATCTCGACGACAACGCCAGCGTCACTGTGATGGAGATCCGAGCGAAAGCCCGCCGTTTGAAAGCCAAGCACAGCGGTCTTGGACTGATCGTCATCGACTATCTGCAGTTGATGACCGGGAACAACTCCGAGAGCCGCCAGCTGGAGGTGAGCGAGATCAGCCGAAACTTGAAAATTCTCGCGCGCGAATTGGATGTACCCGTGATGGCCCTCAGTCAGTTGAGCCGCCGACTCGAGGATCGTCAAGACAAGCGCCCGCAACTGTCCGACCTTCGTGAGAGCGGTTCACTCGAACAAGATGCCGACGTCGTCATGTTCTTGCACCGACCAGAGATGTTCCGTGGGGAAAAGGGAGATGCAGCAGACAACTCCGAAAAGGGAGTTGCCGAAGTGATCATCGGCAAGCATCGTGCCGGTCCGACAGGGACGGTCAAGTTGGTTTTCTTCGGCGAGCACACCAAGTTCGAGAACATGGCGCGGGGCTTCCAGCCCGAACCAGAGAACTGACCTCAGCCTCCGGCAATGACGATGGGTTCACCTTCGGGCTGCCACAGTGTGGCCCCGAACTGCTTTTCCAACTCCGGCTGCGAATCCATCAGAAGTTCGTGGGCATGGCGCTTTTCTTCATGTGTGAAATCACGCACGGTGTGACAGAACTCGACCGTATTGCCTTCAGGATCGCGAAGGTAGATCGATCGACAGAACTCATGATCGACTTCGAGGACGACATGTCCGTGCGCACGCCACCTTTCGCGATGACGCTCCAGATCCTCGAGGGTGGGTGCATCGAAAGCGAGATGGTTCGCCCACCATGGGAGACCGGCGCTCTTGTTCAGATTCGTTCCGAACTCGTCACCAATCGTGGCATCGTGGATTTCCCAAAAAGCGATCATGCCTTGCTCCCCGGAAGGGGACACCCCTGTCGAATAGAAGAAGTGCTTACTCCAACCTCCCTCGGGAGTTGGAGCGGTCACGGTCTTGACGAGTTCGAAACCCATGACATTCGTATAGAAGTCGTAGTTGGCTTTGGCATCATGAATGGCGATGGCGACGTGATGGAATCCCATGAGGGAAGTATGGCGGGGTTCGCCGGGCTGTTCCTCATTGGGCCGGTCCGCACTCGATTCGGACGTACATCCAACCTGCACACGATGGCACAATGGTTCCATGTTCCTCGGTGAAAACCTGTTGATGTGGCTCATCCTTGCCTTGGGAGGGGCGCTGTTCTTCGGCAACATCGTGGCCATCATCAAGCCACCGCCCCGTCCTCAAGACGGTGACCTGGCACGAGCACCTTTGACCCGCAGTCTGTTCATGGGCGGCCTCGGACTGGTTGCAGCGATCTGGTCTCTGGCAACCCTGATCGCGAACTGAGTGCTCCGATGGACGACCCGACGCGACTGCAACGCCAACTCGAATTTCTGCTCGAGATCGACCGACTGAAGCAGGTCGAGCGCCAGACGTCAATCGTTGGCGGACACCGGCGAGAGAACACAGCAGAGCACTCGTGGCATTTGGCGATGTATGCGTTGGTGTTACGCGAATGGAGTAACGCCGACGTCGACATGAGTCGTGTTCTTGCTCTGTGTTTGGTGCATGACATCGTCGAGATCGACGCTGGGGACACGTTCGCCTATGACATTGCTGCTCATGTCGACAAAGAAGAACGAGAGCAACGGGCTGCAGATCGCCTGTTCGGAATCCTCCCCGAAGATCAACGAGCGCACCTTCACGACCTCTGGGAGGAGTACGAAGCACAGGAGACCCCGGAGAGTCGGTTCGCAAATGCTGTCGACCGTCTGCAACCCGCGATGCTCAATCATCATGCCGATACCGAATCACCGTGGAAGCGACACGGCGTGACGCGACCACAGGCGATGCGCAGACTCTCACCGATCGGAGATGGCTCTCATGTTTTGTGGGAGCACACTCGAGAGATCATTGCAACAGCGGTTGCTCGTGGCAATCTCATCGAAGAGCAGTGATCGTCACGGAATCCAGATTCCCTCAGCAGCGATGATCGTCCCATCAACAATCGTCAGCAGGAAGGGTGAGTTCGCGATCGCAACAGTGGGTGGTTCTGGCTCACCGTTGGGAATCGTGACCATGCTTGTTTCTCCAGTGGCTGTCTCTCCAGCCGACAGCAAGGACCAAAAGGTTGGCGGTACGACAGCAACGTTCGAGTCGGAGTAGGTGTCCCCGTAAACGGCGAAAGAGACGAACAGGAGATCACCGAGGTAACTCGGATACAACTGGCTTCCCCCGGTGTCGACGACCTGGTAATCGTTGAGGCAATTGTCATCGCCCGCACCAAATCTTTCGAAGCACGCATCACCCCAGAACACTTGGCCGATGTCGAAGTTGATCCCGCGTTCGTCTTCATCGAAGGTGTTTGCAGGAACACCCCAGTAGTACCCATCGGGAAGGTTGATGGTGATGCGTCCGCCCTTGACCCACTTCGGATCGATGGCGGCGGTCGAGGCGGGAAGTCTTGGGCGATCGACCGGAGTCCAATCGTCGATCACCTGGTCGATCGAGAGATCGCCGAGGGCATCGCTGAAGATCGGAACCGGCTTACCGAGATTGCTCGGGTCCGTGGCCGAGCTCGTATCGCCATCATCGGCGACCTCTGACGGTTCACCGTCACTGCTCGGATCACCGTTGCCTGCATCGGGTTCGACGTCAGGACCCGACGTATCCGCACCGATGATGGGGGCATTGCTCGTCGAGGTGTCCTCACTCGCCCGAACGACGAGATACCCGGCCACCGTGGCGATCAGGGCGGCAAAGAGGATTGCTGGCAGACGCGATCTGCTCTGATGCCGACGTTTCCGTCGACGTCGACGAGCCGATGAGCGACGTGTTGCCATCTCTTGATTCTGACAGGAATCACGAGCGAGCGTGAGACACCGTCAGAGTTTGCGGAGATGGACCTGTGAGACGCGGTGATCGGAGCCCTTGCACAAGATGAGCGATGCTCGCTCACGTGTTGGCTCGATGTTCTGGCGCAAGTTCAGTCCGTTGATACCTTTCCAAATGGCGCGTGCGGTATCGATGGCCTCATCTCGGCTGAGATGCGCGTAATGGCGAAAGAAACTGCCAGGTTCCTGAAAGACTGATTCGCACAGACTGAGAAAACGAGCGACGTACCAGTTCTCGATATCGCTTTCGTTGGCATCGATGTAGATCGAAAAGTCGAAATAGTCGGAAACGAATTCGGCGTGCTCGCTTCCAGGGCTGCCCACTTGCAGAACATTGAGACCTTCGAGAATCAAGATGTCCGGCTGATGGACGGACGTGGTTTCTTCATCGATGATGTCGTACACGACATGGCTGTACACGGGTGCCTCGACGGCGGCCTGACCACTTTTCAGGTCGCGAAGGAATTTGAGGAGGGCGCGGGTGTCGTAACTTTCGGGGAAACCCTTACGGTTCATGATTCCGCGCTCTTCCAACACACGGTTTGGATGCAAAAAACCATCCGTGGTGATCAGGTCGACTTTCGGATGATCGGGCCATCGGGCAAGGAGAGCCTGCAAAATACGTGCAAAGGTGCTCTTGCCTACTGCGACGCTGCCGGCAACGCCGATCACGTAGGGCATCTTGGGGGCCAAAGTTCCAAGAAAGGTGGCGCTGACCTTGTGCAGGTTTTGTGTCGCTGACACGTACAGGTTCAAAAGACGCGTGAGGGGCAAGTAGACGGCGGCCACCTCGTCGAGGTCGATTCGCTCGTTGATACCGCGCAGCCGCTCGAGGTCGGCCTCTCTCAGTGTCAAGGGGGTGGCAGCTCGCAGCTCTGCCCACTCCTGTCGGTTGAAGCTCTCGAAACGCTCACCTACGGCAAGTGGCCTGATGGTCTCGATCACAGGATCATCCATTGTCGGGCTCGTTCACGAATCGATGCTCGCGACCGGGATCTGTCATGTCGGTCGCCGTGGGGACGCAGCTCCGTTGCCACCGGTCAGCACATCAGCTCCTGTTTCGGTCACGAGGATCGTGTGCTCGAACTGGGCAGTGCGTTTACCGTCAGAGGTCACTGCAGTCCAATCGTCGTCCCACATCGTGTGCTGCCACGTGCCCAAAGTGATCATCGGCTCGATCGTGAAGACCATGCCCGGCTTCATCAACATGTTGTTGCGTTGATCGAAATAATGGAGCACCTGGATGTCGGTGTGGAACTGCTCGCCAATTCCATGGCCGATGAATGCTCGAACAACCCCGAGTCGATGCTTCTTTGCATGATCCTCGATCGCTTTGCCGATATCGCTGAGTGGCCGATCGGGTTTCACGGCTCCGATACCGAGCCACATACACTCCTCGGTGACTCGCACCAGGCGGCGATCTTCGTCACTGACGTCACCGACGAAGAACGTTGCATTGGTGTCACCGTGGACACCGTTCAAGAAGCACGTGACATCGAGGTTGATGAGGTCGCCATCTTCGAGAACGGTGGAATCCGGAATGCCGTGGCAGATGACTTCGTTGAGTGATGTGCACACACTCTTGGGATAGCCGTGATAATTCAGCGGGCTCGGATATGCGCCATGTTCGATCGTGAGGTCGTGGACGAAGACGTCGATGTCGTCCGTGGTGATTCCTGGACGTACGAACTCACCTGCCAACTTCAAGATCTTGGCTGCGAGACTCCCAGCCTCACGCATTCTCTCGATGACGTCAGGGGACTTGACGTGGGGCTCGTTCCACTTGCGCACCTCACCGGTGTCTGCATACGAGGGTTTGGCGATGTGCTCTGGGACCGTTCGCATGGGCGAGATGACGCCGGGGGCGATCCGTCCTTCGATCGAGCGATGACAGCGCTTGTACTTACGCCCGGATCCACACCAGCAAGCATCGTTCAATTGCGGCGGGTGTTCCGGCGTGCGGACTCGACCTGTGCGAGAACCTGATCCGACTGTGTCATCCACATCGTCAGGCTATCCACGAGATGTTGTTGGCTACGCCGCCTGAATGGCGTGTGTTCGGACGAACGACCCATCCAGTGTCAAGGGCGATTGGACGAGACATGTGTGTCGAAAGGCTGTTCTGTGGCTCTGGCACGTCGAACTCGAAATGGGCAAATGGGTGGATCCGTCGCCGTCCGTGTTCCCGAACTGGCTGTGGGGGTGTTCATCGTGGCTGCCTCGATCGGTGGGGCGATCTTCTGGCAGCGATCCGTCGAAGCGGGCACAGCGGTTCTTGTGACGTCACGAGATTTGGTTCGCGGCGAGGTGCTGTCTGATGCAGATGTGTCGCAGGTGATCCTGACGACGACATCTGACATAGCGCTCATCCGTGCATCCGCTGCAGCACAAGTCCTCGGGAGACGGGTCACGGTCGACCTCGCGCGCGATACGCCACTCACACCAGCTCTGTTGTCCTCGACTGGAGTCATTGGAGCATTCGATGGGCTCGTCGGACTCACTGTTGCCCTGTCATCTGCTCCTGGGGAACTGGCTGCAGGAGATGCGGTTCGCGTGTTCACAGTCGATCTCACAGCAACTGGCGACAGTGTCGTCACCGAGGTGCCAGGACCGATCGAGATCTGGGAGGTGTCGTCGCCGGATCCGCTGTCGAGTGATCGAGCGATCACGGTGAAAGCACCGCTCGACTCCATCACCAGATTGGTCGGCTCCGATGAAGTCCATCTCGTCAAGGTGGTGGGTTGAGATGGCTCTTTTCGCCGTGGCAACCGTTGGCGGCTTGACTGATTTGGGGACGATCTGCTTGCACATTGCCTCGCTGTGGCCCCATCCGCCCGTTGTCGTCGAAGCTGATCCAGATGGAGGTCGGCTCGCTGTTCGCCATGACTGGGAACTCCGACCCGGCCTCGGTGACCTGATCGCGTTGATGCATTCCGATAGGGAATCGTCATCCTTCAGGAACTCGCGCAATGTTCAGTCGACCACCGACCGCACGAACAACGGGTATATGAACAACGCAGATCTGAACAACGGTTTGGGCGACGTGGTGGATTCGGTCTCCCATCGTTTGCGCAATGGTGTTCGGATCGTCGTGTCACCTCCTGCGATCGAAGCAGTGTCTGCATCGATGCCGGGCCTCGCTCGAGCTGTGACATCTTTGGAGAAGAATTCAGTCGCCGACATCATCGTCGATGTCGGCATCGTGCGTCCGGAGTCACCTGCCCGCAACGTGATTACCGCTGCATCACGGCGGATCATCGTCGTGCGCAAGGAGGCCGATGATGTCGTGGCACTCGCTCACCGACGACCATTGCTGGAGTCGATGGGGGATTGGTTCGTTCTCACTGCAGGTGGACGAATGCGAGCGGAGGACGTGACCCGAGCAGTGGAGTGGCCGGTGGTAGCCGACCTTCTTCCTCATGACCGCAAATCATCGATGAAACTGCGGGCTTCCCTGGCGCGCTTGTCCGCTGTTCGCTCCCGAGGACGGGTGCAGCAGACCGTATGAGACGCAATCAGGATCCTCGTCATGTGGAGGAACTCTCCTCACACATCACCAATGCGCTCGTTGCCCATCGGCAACGTCGACGACAGTCGGGTGTGGAGTCGACGACAGAGGACGAAATCGACCTTGCCCATCGAGAAGCTCGTCGCTTCTTCGAACATCGTGCGAGTGACGCCCGGTCTCTTCCAGGTGAGTACTTGGAACGAGCTGATGAAGCGAGGATCACCAAGGAAGCTCTGGACCTCCTTTTGGGAACGGGGCCACTGCAACGTCTTCTCGACGATCCGGACATCACCGACATCCATGTACGAGGGACAGCGCCGGTGTGGACGAAACGACGTGATGGGCGTCGTATCGAAGTGGATCCGATCGTCGACAGTGACGAAGAACTCGTTCGTCTGGTGCGCAATATCGCCTCGAGGTCGCGGTATGGAGAGCGCAGATTCGACTCGGCATCTGTCGAATGCAATCTCTGCCTCGAAGATGGCAGTCGCCTGTTCGCAGTCATGGATGTGTCGCAGCATCCAGCTCTCATCGTGCGCAAGCACCAGTTCCAATTGTCATCTCTGGATGAGCTCGTCCGCGGCGGTCTGATGTCGCAGGACATGAGCGAATTCCTCGGAGCGTGTGTTCTTTCGCGTCGCAACATCATTGTCGCAGGAGGAACCGGGACCGGGAAGACGACGCTCTTGCGCGCCTTGATGAACGAGATTCCGTTTCATGAGCGCATCGTCACGATCGAAGACGCCTTCGAATTGGGAATCGATCGTTTCGCCCAACTGCACCCGGACCACGACGCATTGCAGGCCCGTCAGGCCAATATCGAAGGGCACGGAGCCATTCCACTCGCAGATCTCACACGAATGGCGTTGCGCATGGACCCCGACCGGGTCATCGTCGGAGAAGTTCGCGGTGCCGAAGCGTTTCCGATGTTGCTCGCAATGAGTCAAGGAAACAACGGCTCGATGTGCACGATTCACGCAGACTCGACCAAGTCCGTGTTTTCCAAGCTCGCCGCCTATGTGTCGATGGCCAATACCGGACTGCCGATCGATGTCATGAACCTGCTCATTGCCAATGCAGTTCATGTCGTCGTTCATATCGAACTCGGCAAGAGTGGCCGACGAATCACGAGTATTCGAGAAGTCGTGGACAGCGAAGGGGCACACATCATCTCGAACGAGATCTTCGCCAGTGGAGCCGGATCTCATGCACGACCTTCCATACCGATGTCGGCACGTCTGCGCGATGTTCTCGAGTCTCAGGGGCATCTCGAGAGTCGTGACTCCAAAGGTGACGCGGTGTCGTGGTGACGCTCGCTGACCGATCTCTCATCGGTATCGGCGCGGCGATCGGACTGATCCTCATGATGGCGGGCGTTCGCAACATCTCCGTTTTCTCCCGACTTCGCTGGAAGGTTCGATCCCGCGAGACAAGAGACGAACGGGAGATCGTCGAGGCTCTCGCCGTGTGGACCGAGCAATTGCGCGACACCATCGCCGGAGCGAGCGGTCTCGAGCAGGCAATCACCGTGACGTCTCTGACTGCACCACCACTGCTTCGCCCGGACGTCGAACGTCTGGCGGCGCGTTTGGGCTTTGGTCCTCTGCCCGATGCCGTACGTGCATTCGCTGAGGACGTCGATCACCCGCTTGCGGATTTCGTTGCTGCGGTACTGATCACAGCTGCAGAGAATCAGGTTCGGGAAATGGGGACCCTCCTTGGACATTTGGCGCAATGTTGCCGAGACGATGTCGCCATGCGAACGCGCGTCTGGGTCGCGCGGGCCAGAACTCGTAGTGCTGTACGGATCATCTCGGTCGTCGTCGTCGTTTTCGTTCTTGGACTCGTCGTTCTCGACCCGTCATACATGCAGCCATACGCGTCACCGGCGGGTGCTCTCGTTGCCGGACTCGTGGGATCACTGTTCTTTGCGGCATTCGAGTCGCTGAGGAGACTTGGACGGATCGAAAACCCAGCACGTTTCATTGCCCGACGCGAGATGTCCGAATCATGATGGTGGTACTGGGGGTGGTTCTCAGTGGCGGACTGATCGTCGTCCGTCATGCCTTGCGGCCCGTTCCGTTTGCCGAACGACTGCACAAGTACGGAGTGAACGCAGCGTCATCACGGGTTTCGCTGTGGACGAGGGCGATCCAAGAGGTGCGGAGTCGCTCACGTATCGATGCGACTGATGTCGCGATCATCGAGACCACTCAGGAATCGATCGCCGCAAACCGGCTTCTCCTGGGTGTGGCGGGGGCAGGCGTCCCGCTCACAATGTGGGTCATCACCTCCCTCGGAGGATCAAGTCTTCCGGTGACCGCTGTGATTCTCCTTGGTGCAGTGTTCGCTGTCGCCGGATTCCAACTCCCAGCCAATCGTGTTCGCACTCATGCACGGATTGCTCGCCGTCGCTTTCGCACGTCGTTGTCCGCGTATCTCGATCTCGTTTCGATCATGCTCGCGGGCGGAGCCGGAATCGAGACAGCTCTCCACGCCACTGCGCGCATCGGTGATGGTCCGACGTTCGAGGCAATTTCGGAGGCACTCGAGGTTGCTCGTGCCACACGGAGATCACCATGGGACACACTGGCCGACGTCGGAAGTCGAGTCGGGGTCGCTGAACTTCCCGAACTCGCGGCGACAGTTCGACTCGGCGGTGAACAAGGCGCACGAATGACGGCATCGCTGGTTGCAAAAGCCTCGGGTATGAGGCTTCGCGAACTTGCCGATGTCGAAGCTCGAGCCAATGAAGCGACGGAGCGAATGGGAATCCCGATGGTCCTGTTGTTCATCGGTTTTCTCGTTCTTCTCGGCTACCCAGCGATGCATCTCATCACGAGCGGATTCGAAGGATGAAACGAATCATCGATGGATGTCGCGACAGATATCAGGAACCACTACACGAAAGGAAGCGTCATGGGAGCATTCGGACAGATCTGGGAGTACTACTCGGTGCGATGGGCTGCAGAGCGCGAACGCGATCAGGATCGCGGTGAAGTGAGTGCAACGACGATCGTTCTTGCAGCTGCACTGATCGCATTGGCGTTGTCGGTGGGAGTCATCATCTCCGACAAGGTTCGCAACAAAGCCAATACGCTCAACCTCGGCTGATGTGTGCATCGATGCACGTGAATCGCACCGAACCGCCTCCCTCTCGGACGTGGCTGGGTCTGCCATCTGGAAGGCTCCGAGACTCGGGTGAGACCTCGAGTCAAGTTGTGTTGGTCATCCCCATCGTCATTGCGATCCTGATGATCGCAATCCAAGCAGGGGTGTACTTCCACACATCGAATGTTGCGGGTGCTGCAGCATCCCATGGAGCAGCTGCTGCAGCAGCCCGGAGTACCACGTCACAGGAAGTGCGCGAACGGGGTAGCGCAGCAACACTCGAGATCCTGCGAGAAGCAGGAACCCGTATTGCCGCGCCACCGAGAGTTGCGATGTCCGCGGTGTCTGTCACGATCACCGTGGAGGCTCATGTCCCGCGCATCGTTCCTTTGTTCCCGGGTGTTGTCACAAGAACGGCAACAGAACCCAGGGAGCGATTCCTCACCGAGTCCATGAGATAGGACCTACGAACGATGATGGCTCTGCGATGACGCGAGATCCCCGACAGGTGGGCAGTGCGGCTCTGGAACTGGTCCTGCTCACTCCGGTGCTGGTCACACTCATGCTTTTCATCGTCTTCGCCGGGCGTGCAGGTGAGGGGTTGAGTGAACTTCGCCATGCTGCCGATCAGGGTGCGCGGGCGGCATCTCAATCGGCTCGGGGGAGGATGCCGCAGGCGGCACGAACCGCAGTCATGGCTGATCTGCAATCCTCCGGTGTGTCGTGCACGAATCCAATAGTGGCCCTCAGCGTTCAGACAGGTGTGCCGGCATCGGTGACTGTGACCGTGACCTGCCGAGTGTCCACTCGAGGACTCGGATTGCTGCGAACGGGAGACCGTACGATCCGTGCGTCGTCGACGGAGATTCTCGATCGCTATCGAACAGATCGTTGATGAATGAACCACACCAGATCTGTTCACGTGCCAGTCGACAAAGGTTCAGTATCAGCATTCGTCGTCTGTCTGGCCTCCACGTTCCTTGTCGTTGCAGGACTGGCAGTTGACAGTGGCCGGCTGGTCGCCTCACGTATTGCAGTAGCCGACCACGCGGAAAATGCAGCACGAGTAGCGGTTCAACACGTACGAGGTATCCGGTCCGGAGAGAAATCGATTGATCCGGTGCAGGCTCGTAGGGCTGCGGCTCGATATTTGGCACAGTTCGGGTTGGTGGGCAAGATCGATATCGATCCGTTCTCGGTCACCGTGTCGACCCGTCTCGTCGAGACGATGACCCTTCTTCGTCTCGTGGGGATCGAGAGTCACACGGTGAGCGCCACACGTCGAGCTGTATTGGTCGATAGATGAAGAACCGACTCGCAATGATGGGGGTTCTCGTCCTGATCGGAACGGTGTTGTGCACCCCCGCCGTCGTCATCGTCGTCCTTGTCGACCGCGCTGAGTTGGACATCATGACGACACTTGTCGAACGATTCACGGAATACCGATCCGATATCAATCAGGGGCGAATCACCGAGTCACTCCTGTTGACCGTATGTGCTGCGATCATGTTCGCCGCGTGGGTGCGGATCGTCTGGGTGGCAGCTGTGGTCGTCTTGAGCCACTGGCGCGGACGTGAGCACTCGATGAAACATCATCCGGTTGCCAAGATCCTTTTACGCGTTCTTCTCATCGCTCCTGTCACGATGAACGTCTCGACACAGCGTGTTGTAGCTCTGCCGACCGCTGCAGCGGTCGATTCCGCCGCAGCTGTCGAGTCGAGCACCGCAACGAAAGAGATCCTTCTCATCTCGATTGCTGCTGCAGTCGGCGTGTCATGGAGACTGCGACAGCGCCGGCTGGCTGCACAGCGAGAGGATCAAACGACGGGTTCACATGCCGATGGGTATGGATTCGAGTCCGGTGTCATACGTCATGGCGACGACGCGGCTCTTGCACGACTCGACCTCGCAGTTCGATTACTCGCTTCATCGGGTGATTGCGATTTTCGTTGGCTCGTCCAGCACGATTCCGGATTGATCCATGTCGAGTGCTCACCGTCGCACGTTCACAACGCACCATGGACGAGTGTGTCGGACCGTATCTGGGTTCTCGATGCAGCTGTCTCCTTGACGGATCTCAGCCGGATCAGTGGGGGAGCAGATATCAGAGTGCCGATTCTCATCCCGGTTGGCGTGACCGCCGCCGGAAACGTGTGGGTGAACTTGGAGAGCGTGGGATCGTTCTCAGTATCAGGGTCTGACCGGGTTGCAGACGAGGTGTGGGACGGTCTGTGTCAATCCCTCGCATTGTCACCGTTGCACACATCGATCACATTGGTCGGTGCTCGAGAACATGCATTTCAGGGACGTCGACAGCTCGTCACCGATGACAGTGCCCAGGCCGAGAACATCGCGGCCATCCTCCACCATGACGAGTCACCGTCAGTCGTTCTGACAGTTGAGCGAGACACGCGAACGATGTCTATTTCTGGTTCTATTTCTGGTTCTATTTCTGGGCAAGTGCCTGGAGTCCACTGGGCCATGAACGACTCGAGGCACCGTGAATTCAAGGAGTGTGGACTCACACAACGTGGAGGGAAGTGGTACTTGGCGCCGATGCAGAGTCCGATTCAGCCGACAATGTGCCGACATGAGGATCGCCAGGTACTTTCCCATCTGATGGGCTCGACAATAGATGTCGTCCACTGTTCACCTTGGGCAACGAACGTCGCATCCGAGACAGCGGTTCACCACTCGCGCATCCAAGGGATCTTGGCGGACACGTCGTTCATCGTCCGGGTCATGGGTCGACCTTCTGTCGAGCACGTCGATCGTGGAGAAGTTGTGTTCGAGAGGTCACGAAGTGAAGAACTCGTCGTCTGGCTGGCTCTCCACTCCGATCGCCGTCGGCGCTCGGCAGCGCGATCCGAAATCTGGAACGTTCCAGTCAAGGATGCAACGTTTTCCAACATCACGTCCGACGTCCGCCGCAGTATGACCGCGCATGAGTTGCCACCGACGGGGGATCAATGGCTCTCGGTCACACTCACTGATGACATGCCGCTTCATCCTCGGATCGTCACTGATGTGAACATTCTCGAGACATGTCTGGATCATGCGCGTCGATGGCCCGAAGATGGAGGGGCAGACGTCTTGGCCTTCGGTCTGAAATCCGTGCGGGGGTGTCCTTTGGAGGGATCGAGGTATCTGTGGCGCGACACAACGGGGATCTCGACGGAAATCGCGATGCTCATCGTGCGAGCAGCGATGCTCTGCGCCGAGATGGCCCTCGAACGCGGAGATGTCGAGACGTTGTATTGGAGTACAGCCAAGGGTCTCCTTGCTGTTCCCGGACATGAGGGACTGGTGTCGTTGCGGATGCGCCAGCATGCCGAAAACGGAGATCGCGCATCGCTCAGTGCCGAGTGGGAGTCCTACTGCCGGTCATTGATGAGCGATGACTGGGGTGATGCGCAGCCCAGCCAGAGAATGGTCGACCTCTGGTTTTCGCTGTCTGGAATCGATCCACGCACCCGATGATATGCGTCTACGGGCGACAGAGATTCAGTCGTCGGAGTCCTCTGATTCTTGTTCGATGGCCATCCTCTGGAGATCAGAAGGTTCGAGCTCCGGGATCCCCTGTGATCGGCGAAGCTTGTCGATCGCTCGAACGGGGACGGAGAGTTTCTTGAATCGGGTCCCTCCCGGCACGATCGACTCGAGAGAGTCGTTCAGCTTGCGGAAGTTGTCAGCCACTGCATCGACAGCCTTTGTGTACTCCGTCCACTGCTTGTCGAAGTTGTTGACCAATTTCATCACGTCTGCCGCCGTGCGTTCAGTGTGGAAGCTGTCAGCTGCCTGTCGAATGACGACCAGAAACGCGTAGAGCGTCAAGGGTGAGCAAAGAACGACTTTGCGTTCCAGAGCCTGATCGATCAGCGCCGGACTGACTTCATGGACAAAACCGCTGATGCTCTCATTGGGAACGAACATGAGGACGTAGTCGATGGTGTTGTGCTCGGATCTATCGATGTAGTCGCGTTTGGCCAGAGCGTCGACATGTCCGCTGACCGCGCGAACGAATGAATGCTTCGCTACATCACGTTGTTGATCCGAATCGGCATTCAGGTATTCGACGTACTTGTCGAGTGGGAATTTCACGTCCATGAACAGAACACGATCCGGAGGCATGGTGAACCTGTAGTCGGGTCGACCACCTCCTTCGATTTGTCCCTGTTTGTGGTAATTCACACCTTCGATGAACCCGGCGACCCGGAGCATGTCTTCTGCGAGACGCTCGCCCCATTGACCGCGTGCTTGGGAATTGGAGAGGACTTCATTGAGGCTCTCAGTTCTCTGAGACAGGGTCTTCACGGCCTGCTCCATGCTCCCGTACTGCTGAGCATTGTTCTCTCTCAAGGAAGAAATTGCGGATCCGAGTGTGCGGAGCTGCTCGGTCATTTCGCTCTTGACATTGGCCATTGCGCTGTTGATCGAGTCTGCGCGACTTCCCAGTTGTTCCGATCCCATCCTGGTGACGAGTTCGCTCACCATGTGGATCGATTCCTCGCGATCCCGACGCGCACGTTCACTCAAGTCGTCGAGGGCCTTTGTCAAGGCGTCACTGACGGTGCGCGACACTTCAGCATTGAGGAGTGCTGGGTCGACGGCAGATGCATCGCCAGAGCGAGGTCGGCGAGAGTTGGCGATGAATGCGGTGAGGGACACGATGAGCAGGGCGATCGACACCCCGAGAAGAATCTCCATGACCAGGACTCTACGACAGGGGTGTGACGACCCGTGAGGGACTGTCGGGCAGAGTCACGATTGATTGCGTACGAAAGACGATGTCAGGATGTGGCACCGGTGAGACCGAGAGCCTTCATCGCCTCGCGTACTGTCGTCACGCGCACCACTGAGATGTCTGCATCGACATCGGGTGTCTTTGCGGGAACGACAGCGGTGGCGAATCCGAGTCGTGCAGCCTCAGCGAGTCGGCGTGAGGAATGCGGGACTTGCCGCACTTCACCTCCGAGGCCCACTTCGCCGAACGCGACCGTGTCGGGTTTCAACGGCTGTCTGCCGAGTGCTGACAGAACAGCCAGACACAGACCGAGATCACTGCCCGGCTCCACGATGCGGACACCACCCACGACGGAGGCGTAGACGTCATGATTGCCCACAGGCTGCTTCAGTCGCTGGCCGAGAACTGCCAACAGCATTGCCAAGCGCGTCGAGTCGAGCCCCTGCGCACTGCGCCGTGGGGGCGTGTCACCACGAACCTCACTCGTGAGAACCTGCAGTTCGACCATCAGTGGACGCTGGCCTTCGAGTGTCGGAATCACGACGCTGCCAGGAATGCCTGTCTGTCGATCGGACAGGAACAACGCACTTGGATCCGGGACGCCACGCAAGCCGTACTCGACCATTTCGAACAGGCCGAGTTCGGTGGTCGGTCCGAAGCGATGTTTGGAGGCTCGCAGCAGTCGCAGGGCATGGTGGCGCTCACCTTCGAATTGCAGAACCGTATCGACCACGTGTTCGAGAACGCGTGGCCCGGCGAGTCCACCATCTTTGGTGACATGGCCAACGAGGATGACAGGCACATTCCGTCGCTTGGCTTCGTTGACAAGAGCATGTGCGCAACTTCGAACCTGAACGACGCTCCCCGGAGCCGAACCCACTTGGGGATCGATCAGCGTTTGAATGCTGTCGATGACGACGAGTTCGGGCGAAAGTTCGTCCATTGCCGAAATGATGTGTGGCAGAACCGCCTCTGACAGCAGCCAGAGATCGTCTCGCACAGCGTGCAGACGCTCAGCACGCAGTCGTACTTGTTGAGCACTCTCCTCTGCTGACACATACAACGTGCGACCTGGTCGAGATGCGAGTGTCTGCAAAAGCAAGGTGCTCTTGCCGATACCAGGT
Source organism: Ilumatobacteraceae bacterium (assembly GCA_032118015.1). Lineage (GTDB taxonomy): Bacteria > Actinomycetota > Acidimicrobiia > Acidimicrobiales > Ilumatobacteraceae > Casp-actino8. The sequence continues at coordinate 53,878 of JAULYE010000029.1, forward strand.
TCCCCTCCCAAAAGGGTGACCGAACCCGGTACGAGACCGCCTCCCAGGACGCGGTCCAATTCGTCGATACCGGTTGGAATGGGTGCCCCATGTTCGACATCGACGTCACCGATGCGCTGAGCAGTTGCCGCTGGAACGAGAGCGAGCCCAGCGGCTATCGATGCACCATGTGAAATGGGCTCCTCGACATCTTCCACGAGGCTGTTCCACGACCCACATGCCGAGCACCGGCCAGCCCACTTGGGAAAAGACGCGCCGCAGTCGGAGCAGTTGTAGACGAGACGCAATCGGGCCATGACCGAACCTTAGAAGTCGGGTGTGGCACGGCGGTCGGGATAGCCCGCGGTTGGTGGCCGACGAATCATCGGATCGAGAGGAGCAGCAGGAGGCCGAATGACGCGCGGATCGTGCGACGCACGGGGTTCTCGTGGCGCACGGGGTTCGCCCGGTGGGCGCGGTGCACGCGGTCTCGGACCGCGAGACGGACGTCGGCGGCGCAAGAGCACTGCGAGCAGGATCACAGCACCGATGATGATCAGCCAATAGCCGAGAACCGTCCCCGTCACTCGGGCGAGGACCGGCCAGAAGCCCCCATCGACGCGTTCTGTGACGGCACCCACCACGATCGATTGGGCTATGCCATCTGTGGAGGCGGTCCAAATGACGCCACCTTCAGCCTCGGTGCCGGTCGACTTCTTGACATCTCCGGGCAAGCGCGCAACAAGGGTGACGGTGACTGCATCCATCGGGGCAGTGACACCGAGTTTGTTTGCGGCGTTGCGCCAGGGAGGCCCCCCGATCGCCGATGTCAGGAGAGGGTCACTGAACGTGTCGAGTCCACCGACGAACTGCAGGGTTGCATCCAGTGTCGTACTCACGAGCCGGCCGTCGACTGTGCGCTTCAATTCGGGGTCGAGGAGTGGACCATTCGGTCCGCTGATCTGGCGCAGCGCGTAGGTCGCTTCAGCCGGTGATTCGAAGGGGTACCTCAAAATGACTCGCAGACCGCCGTTGTTGACCTGCAGGGGACCCTCGATCACCCATCCGCTTGCGACCAGGTCGTCGTAGCGAATATCGGACGCCAGTCCGGGGACGAGCGTGACAACCTCGGCATCGGCATCGACCGTGACCTGTACGGTGCCAGCGCCCGTGTCATCAGCGGTGACGTCGATACGGACATCGACTTTGCAGGCGCTCAACAACGTGATGAGGCCTGCAATGGCGAGCGCTCGCACGGTTCGCGCACGAGCAGCCTTGGCAAGGATCACCCTGAGAACTTAGTTCCTGGCACGACGGTTGAGCCGTCGACTGTCGACTAGATCAGTCGTTCTGCGGAGAGTCCGTCTCCGTGGACCCCTCGCCGACTCCGGCGAGTTCGATGGCAGATGGAGGAACGAATCCTTCCACTGCACGGAAACCGAGTCGACGGTCTCCTGGACTCTCCGGGTCGTCTTCGACATCGACCACGATGATCTCACCGGCATGGAACTGCTTGTACAGGATCTTCTCGCTGAGGGCATCCTCGATGAGCCGCTGGATCGCTCGACGCAACGGTCGGGCACCCAACTGTGGGTCGTATCCGCGGTCGGCAAGGAATTCCTTGGCTGCAGGTGTGAGCTCGATACCCAGACCCTGGCTTTCCAGCTGTCCAGCCAGACGCTTGAGCATGAGATCGACCATCTGGACGACCTCTTCCTTGGCCAGTTCGTGGAACACGATGACTTCGTCGATGCGGTTCAGGAACTCAGGACGGAAGTGGTTCTTGAGGGAATCCATCACCCGGTCGCGCATGCGGGTGTAACTCATCGCTTCGTCGACCTTGGTGAAGCCGACGTTGGCCTTGCGCAAGTCGGCGGTACCGAGGTTCGAAGTCATGATGATCACGGTGTTGCGGAAGTCCACGGAACGTCCCTGGCTGTCCGTCAGACGACCTTCTTCCAGGATCTGCAACAACGTGTTGAAGACATCGGGGTGCGCCTTTTCGATCTCGTCGAAGAGCACGACGCTGAACGGCTTGCGGCGAACCGCCTCGGTCAATTGACCGCCCTCTTCGTATCCGACATATCCAGGGGGTGATCCGACGAGCCGGCTCACCGTGTGCTTTTCCATGTACTCCGACATGTCGAGCGTGATCAGTGAATTCTCGTCGCCGAAGAGGAATTCGCTCAGGGTCTTTGCGAGTTCCGTCTTTCCGACACCGGTTGGTCCCAAGAAGATGAACGAGCCACTGGGGCGCTTGGGGTCCTTGAGACCGGCGCGTGTGCGTCGGATGCTCTGGGACACCGCCTTGATGGCGTTCTCCTGGCCGATGATCCGCTTGTGCAGTTCGGATTCCATGTTGAGAAGCTTCTGCGTCTCTTCTTCGGTCAGCTTGTAGACGGGAATGCCGGTCCAGATGCTGAGTACCTCGGCGACGCACTCTTCGTCCACTTCGTCGAAGAGATCGACGCCACTGGCTTTGATCTCAGCCTCTTTGGCGGCCTTTTCGGCCTGGATCTGCTTTTCCTCGTCGCGCAGTCGGCTGGCCTCTTCGTAGTTCTGGTCTTCGACGGCCCGCTTCTTCGCGTCCTGGACCTCGGTCAGTCGAACTTCCATGTCCTTGAGGTCCGGCGGAGTCTGCATGCGCTTGATACGCAAACGGCTGCCGGCTTCGTCGATCAGGTCGATGGCCTTGTCGGGGAGGTGTCGGTCGCTGATGTAGCGGTCGGCAAGGTTGGCGGCGGCCACGAGTGCCTGATCGGTGATCGTGACACGGTGATGGGCTTCGTACTTGTCGCGCACACCGCGCAGGATCTCGATCGTGTGGGCCACTGACGGCTCATCGACTTTGACCGGCTGGAAACGCCGTTCGAGGGCGGCATCCTTTTCGAGGTGCTTGCGATACTCATCGAGAGTGGTGGCTCCAATGGTCTGCAGTTCACCGCGGGCGAGCATCGGCTTCAAGATGCTGGCCGCGTCGATTGCACCTTCGGCAGCACCGGCACCAACGAGAGTATGGATTTCGTCGATGAACAAGATGATGTCGCCGCGGGTGCGGATCTCCTTGAGCACCTTTTTCAAACGCTCTTCGAAATCACCGCGGTAACGGCTACCAGCAACGAGAGCGCCGAGATCGAGTGTGTAGAGCTGCTTGTTACGCAGGGTCTCGGGGACATCGTTGTTGACGATCTTTTGTGCGAGGCCCTCGACGATGGCGGTCTTGCCGACACCAGGTTCGCCGATGACGACCGGGTTGTTCTTGGTGCGACGCGACAGGATCTGCATGACGCGTTCCATCTCACGGGCTCGGCCGATCACGGGATCGAGCTTCTTCTCTCGTGCCAACTGGGTCAGGTTGCGTCCGAACTGATCGAGGATCTGACTGTTTCCTTTGTCCCCGTCTTCTTTGGCCGAACCGCGCTCGCCTGGTGTGCCTTCACGACCACCATCGCTCTTACCGGGGGCGCCTTGATAGCCCGAGAGGAGCTGGATGACTTGCTGGCGAACACGGGAGAGGTCGGCTCCCAATTTCACGAGCACTTGGGCAGCAACACCCTCGCCCTCACGAATGAGGCCGAGGAGGATGTGTTCGGTGCCGATGTAGTTGTGTCCGAGTTGGAGAGCCTCACGCAGTGAGAGCTCGAGAACCTTTTTCGCACGCGGAGTGAATGGGATGTGACCCGATGGGGACGAGCCGCCTTGTCCGATGATCTCCTCGACCTGAGCGCGCACAGCCTCGAGGGAGATCCCGAGGGTTTCGAGTGCCTTGGCGGCGACACCCTCGCCCTCATGAATGAGGCCGAGGAGGATGTGCTCGGTGCCGATGTAACTGTGGTTCAGCAAACGCGCTTCTTCTTGGGCGAGAACAACGACCCGGCGGGCCCTGTCTGTGAAGCGTTCGAACATGCTCAGCCTTTCGTCACGGTGCGGGGCTCTGGGATCGGCGGCAACGTACCGCCGTTCTCAGCGGGATCCCCACTTCTGGATATCGCCTGACGAACGGAGCTCGACACGACGAATGCTGGTCACTCTATCCATGCCGAACCGAGGCCGAACGTGTCGGTCGTCAAAGTGGGACCGACATCAGATGTGAGACATGACTCATTCGTTGTCTCACGAAATCATCGAATCAGGGAATAAAGAGCTGAAGGAAAAAACATGAATACTGCGTACAAATGACAACCTGCAATACGGCGTACCCAATCTGTGTGTCGATACGCACGACTGTTCGCGTCGAAATGCATGGAATGTGACGAACGGGACGTCACATGTTCTCGATCTGGTTCGCAGCCCGTGCGCACCGCTGCCCTAGCCTCACAGACATGGCCATGTCGCCGCTTCTGCGTCTCGAGACATCCGATGCTGATCGTCAGCGGGTCGAAACCGCGTTGCGTGATTCGGTACAGACGTCGGATCAATACCTAACCGACTTGGCATCTCATCTGCTGCTGGCCGGCGGGAAGCGACTGCGTCCGATGTTCTCCGTGGTTGCTTCGCAGATCGCCGGTGCTCCTACGACCCAGGAAGCAGTTCTCGGCGGCATCTCGTGCGAATTGGTGCATCTCGGTTCGCTGTATCACGACGACGTCATGGACGAGTCGCCGACTCGGCGTGGTGTCGAAACTGTCAACGCCAAGTGGGGAAACCTTCAGGCGATCCTGGCGGGTGACTTTTTGTTGTCACGAGCCTCGGAGATTGCAGCATCACTCGGTACCGAGGTCGCGGGTCTCCTCGCACGCACCATCGGACGTCTGTGTGAAGGGCAGATCGAGGAACTGCGCCACACTTACAACGTCGCTCGACCTGTCGAGAGCTACCTGTCTTCGATCAGCGGCAAGACGGCGTCTCTGTATGCCACCTCGGCACGTATCGGTGGTCTCGTCTCGAAATTCGACCGTTCGATCGTCGAAGCACTCACTGCATACGGCGAGGCATACGGCATGGTCTTCCAGATCGTCGACGATCTACTCGACCTGTCTGCAACCGATGAAGAACTGGGTAAGCCAGCCGGCCACGACATGGTCGAAGGCGTCTACACCTTGCCAGTTCTGCACACTCTCGCTGGTGGAGGAGTGCCGGCACGTGAGCTGGCAGACGTTCTCGGTAAACCTCTCGATGGAGCCGAGCGTGACAAAGCATTGTCGATCGTGCGATCCAATGGCGGCATCGAGTCGACTGTCAGGATCGCCGAGGCGTACGTACGTGAGGCACAAGATGTCACGCAAGCGCTGCCGAACTCTGCTGCAACTGTCGCATTACGAGAGGCACCAGCGGCACTTCTTGCCAGCGTTACCCAGCGCTGACACACGTCAGGCGATGATCGACAACACGTGGTCGGCTGCAGCCAGACCCGATAGAGCTGCGCCTTCGACCTTGGGCCCGGCGAAGGCGTCACCAGCGAAGACGATGGATTCGTGTGCGAAGAATAGATCGGACCACGGTTGCCGGGGAGTCGCAAAACGCCACTTCTTGTAGTCACTGGCGATGCAAGCCGAGGTTCCGAGATATGGCTGGATGTGCTCGAGCAGTTGTCGTCGGCCATCTTCAGGAGAGTCGTCCCAGTGGTCGAGGCTCCATCGTGCATTGGCATGACATGTCAGGGCGGGTACATCGGAGATGCCTTTGAGGGCATTGTCGGCCACCCAGGAGAACACTCCATCTGGATCTTGCAAACCTGGATCTTGCAGACCACCTGGTTCGGTCAGAGCCGAAGGACCGTCGAGCACTGCGAGGAGACCGATCGTTCGGTCGTAGTCCGAACTGACGAGATCGCGGGGTAGCCCAATACCTCCCTCGATCGTCAACGAGTACGACTGCGGGATCGGACAGGTGATGATGACGGCATCGGCGCCGAGACGGGTGCCGTCATCGATTGCGACCGTCCATCTGTGATTCGGAAAGTGATCGTCTTTGGCAGTTGCCTCTGCGATCGAAAAGACGAGCGTCGACGTGCGTACATCAAGCGTGTGCGCGAGATGTTTGGCGAGCCGCGTCATACCGCCGTGCACCGCATAACGAGGATGGCCATCATCGGATCCAAAACCGCGGCACCATTCATAGACGACATCAGCGGCGATCCACGTCCCGACGAGATCAGCGAAACGTTCGCTGCGCACAGTGAAAAATTGTGCCCCATGGTCGAAAGTGGCAACACGCCCATCGGGTGTTTCGATTCGACGTGTTGCAAGACGGCCACCGACCCCGCGACCTTTGTCGAGCACTGTGACACGGTGACCGGCATGCGTCAGGCGCTCTGCAGCGAGTAGACCGCTCAGACCCGCTCCAACGACGATCACGTTCGACATGTCAACACCCGCATCGCGACTCGTCTCGAATCGGAATTCAAGATGCAGAGGGCACGGAATGAAGATGACGTTCGCCGGTCTGCATCGACGCAGTCTGTCCGTTCGGGGAGCGTCCGATCGCATTCTGCGCAGTCCAGGCTCGCTCGGCCCGGCCGAGGAAGTCGGTGAGGACACGGTTGAACGTGGTGGCGTGTTCGATCATCAGACCGTGGGCGGCGCCTGACAGTACGGAGAGCTCCGCAGTGGGAATCAAATCGGCGAGTTCCTCGCTGTCTCCTCGCGGAGTCAGAACGTCCTGATTGCCAACGATCACCGCTGTGGGGACGGTGATCGATGCGAGATGATCGCGCAATGTGTCGTCGGCGTCGAGGATTGCTCGGACCTGGGCAGTGAATCCGTGCGACGGCCGAGATGTTGTCATCGGTCCCAGCCAGCCGAATGCCGGCCACATCCGCCGCAGCGAACGCGGGCCGATCACCCATCGAGCGGCCTGGGCGGTCATTGCTCCCATTCCTTTGTCCTGAGCAACGTCTGCCCACGATGCAAGGAGATCACGTCTCCACTGGTGATTGCTGCACGATGTGCATACGAGCGACAGTGAGCGAATGCGATGCGGGTGCATGATGGCGAGGACTTGAGAGATCGCTCCACCCATCGAGGCACCGACCACGTGAGCTGTCTCGATACCGGCATGGTCGAGAACTGAAATCGCGTCGGCCGCCATCTGTTCGAGCGAGTACGCCCCGAATGGCTTGTCGCTTCGTCCTGCACCGCGGTTGTCGTGTGCGATGACCCGATAGCGAGTTGCCATGACATATCGCTGCAGGTCCCACAGGTGCTTGTCGGCGCCGAGTCCCTGGATCATCAGCACCGGGGCTGTCGATCGTCGGCCGAGAGATTCGTAGTGCAGAC
>JAULYE010000030.1:0-16336 GCA_032118015.1 Ilumatobacteraceae bacterium
AGAGGGAATCGATTTGTGTAGAGCAGGTACGCAGCGCGATGCAAGGCGACCACCGTCTTGCCGGTGCCTGGGCCACCTTGGACGACGAGCACGCCGGCTTGAGGCGAGCGGATGATTTCGTCCTGTTCGGCCTGAATCGTGGCCACGATGTCACCGAGTTGGCCGGTGCGGCCGCGCTCGATCGATGCCAGCAGAGTCGAATAGCCGCGCAGACCTGAACCGCTGTGCACGACGGATCCATCGGATGATCCAGTGCCGCCTACATCGCCATCGAGACCTTCGTCGTGACCGATACCGAGATGCCCCTCGCCGAAGAGCTCATCTTCGATGCCGAGCAACGTCGAGCCTTGGACCGCGAAGTGGCGTCGGCGTGCCAGGCCCATTGGGTCGCGCCCTGTCGCGCGATAGAACGGTTCAACCACAGGGGCTCGCCAATCGACAACGACGGGTTCTCGCTTGTCATCGGACACAGCCAGACGTCCAATGTGGAAGCTCTCGATCGCACCATCTTCTCTGCCATCAGAACGTCCCAGCGTTGCAGCTTCATCGTCGGTGAGGTGTCGGTCGATCCGGCCGAAAACGAGTGCTGCATCACCAAGGTCGAGATCTGTGAGACGTTTCACCAATGCGTCGTCGATCGCATTGCGCTCGAAGCGGTTCTGCATCGTGCCGCCCATACCTGATTCGGTGAGGCCACGCATTTTCCACGCGTCCTCGCGGCTGCGTTCGAGGCAGGCGTACGCGTGGTCGATGTAGGCCTGTTCTTCAGCGAAATCGGGGTGTCGATCAGTCATACGGGTACCTGCGCGGTCCGTCGGGTGACGCACCGCAGTCCACACGAGGTTCGTCTACGCGTGGGATTTTCGGAGTTTCGGTACTCTACCGGGGCAATGGGACAGACTTCTCGCCGAACACCCGATGGATCGACACCCGCTATTCGTGTTCTCTCCCAGTCTGGGATCGTCTTTCGGGTGCACTCGTTCGACACTGCGCTCGGCACGGGTGATCACGGCTTCGGGCAAGCTGCAGCAGCGGCTCTCGGCGTACACGAAAACCGCGTCTTCAAGACGCTGTTGGTCGCAGTGCAGGGCGCGAGGTCGAGCACTCGTCATGCCGTCGGCATCGTGCCTGTGTCGGGGACGCTGTCCCTCAAGGCAATGGCCGCGGCGTTGGATGCCAAGCGCGTCGAAATGCTCGATGCTCCGACAGCCGAACGCCTGACGGGATATGTGGTTGGTGGAATCAGCCCACTCGGTCACAAGACGCGTTTGCGCACCGTGATCGATGTATCCGCTTTCGACCAAGAGACCATTTTCGTCTCCGGAGGAAAAAGAGGTGTGGACGTCGAATTGACGCCGCAGGACCTGGTGCAGATTGTGCAGGCAACGTCAGCAGCGATTGCCGATCACTGAGCCGAATCGATTCTCCCCGTATGAACTGAGTATCGATGAGCCAGCTCGCGATGGGCAGTCAGCCGCCTAGAAGCGTGCGATGGACTCGCAGGACTGCTGAGTCAGTCGAGTGAGCGGACGTCGCGGGCTTCGTCGCCCTTGCGACCAGGACCCACTTCGAACTCCACCTTTTGACCCTCTTGCAGGGTCTTGAATCCAGAGGACTGGATCTGGGAGAAGTGCACGAAAACATCGGGCCCGTCTTCACGGGAGATGAATCCATAACCCTTTTCCGCATTGAAAAACTTCACTGTGCCGAGCGCCACGGTGGTACTCATTTCTCTCTTGAGCCAAGCAGTGTGCCTGACGCCTCCACCCTATGCCGGGATTGGCATCATTGGCGCGAACGTGCCCGATGTTCTGAACAATTCCTGAGGGGACACATGTCCCAATGCCGAGCCTCAGGAGCCCACTACGGTCGATGGCGTGGACTCCTCGATCTCCCAATTCGATCCCCCGCGTGACCCAGGTGCCTACGTGTTCTCCCACGACATCCGTGTGCGGTTCGCCGAGACCGATGCCATGGGCATCGTCCATCACAGTCGCTATCTGCCGTACCTGGAGGAGACCCGTGTCGAATATCTGCGGTCGATCGGCCACCCGTATACCGCCAATCGTGAGGCCGGCCTCGATGCCGCGGTGCTGGAGTGCCGACTGCGCTACCTCATTGCGCTGCGCTTCGACGACATCGTGACCATCTATCTGCGTCTCGCAGGGACGACCCGTGCCACGTTTTCCATCGAGTACTTGCTCACGGTCGCGGGTCGGCCGGCAACGCTGGCAGTGACTCAGCACGCCTTCGTCTCTGCCGAGGGTCGCCCACGCCGACTGCCCGAATGGCTGCGCGATTTTTGAGTCGGTTCGGGATGCCGAAAAGAACATCGACTCCTGTCGAGATCTTCGGTGGGGCCTTCATCTCTGTCCACCTTCATTTCTGTCCGCCTTCATCTCTGTCCACCTTCATCTCTGTCCAGATGAATCTCTGTGGGTCCGGGCCAGCCAGTCTGCATGGATGTCGGAACGGTCCGGCCACTGCCAGGCTCGATTTCTCGGCGAACGCACGAACACATTCGGAGTGATCTTTTCTGCTCTCAAGAATGCGACATCGAGTGGATCATCACCAGGACCCAACGCTTCCAGTATCTGATCAACCGCAGCGCGCCGCAAGAGAAATGCATGTGCGCCTACGAATCGTGGCTGAATGGGCTGAATCTTCTTGAGAGGACCAATCCTCACACGACTCGTGGCCGCTTCTGCGACCCGTTTAGGAAGCCTGATCACGTAGCCGAAAAAGTTCAGTTGTGCCTTCCAAATGAACCGACCGAACCAACCCAAACGAATTGCAAGAGCCTCCTTGCCTGCATTTTCGATCTCCTGAAGCACATGTCGACGAAATCTAGGCAGAAGAATCGCGTCATCTTCCAGAATCAAGATCCATTCAGAATCGACGGGTTGCCGAACAGCTGTCACGATTGACGACCACAGACCGAGTTCCGCAGGAGACAACGCAGAATCGGGGAACTCGAGCCTCCCCCGCTCGCGGTCGTGAGCGCTGAACCGATGCGCTGTGATGCGGTGCAACCTGCACATACGACTCACCCGCCGCCAGCGATCCGGACGGGAATCCAAGTTGATGACGATGCACGTCACGAGTTCTGAAAAATTGTGTGCACGTACCATGAGCGTTGATTCACCTCTTCTGATGCGCCGCGTTGTAGACATTCTTCACCACAGGTGAACTCACATCGATGCATTCGAGGTGATCGACCCCTATTTGGACCACAACTGAACCGACAATGGACCTCTGCTGAATCGTTCGAGCATGTGCGGAAATCTCACCATCAATCGATCGACATCTTCACGGTCGATGACTCGCCATTCATCCTCCAAGAGTCCAACGATCCACAGTCGTTCGGGATCGATGATCTCACCTGTCACCGCCGTCATGGATTCTCCAGTCTTCGACCAATGGGACAGAACAAGGAAGCCGTCCTGTCCATCACCCCAATTCTCTCGCAAGGTGATCAACTGGTACCTGGGGATGGTGATGACTGCATCGCCATCCTGTCCACGAGATTCGATTTCATCGATCGCCCAGCGAAAATCATGATTCGGTGGCAAGGTATGTGACCTCCACACAGCCGACACCAAAAGGCAGCATGCCGCCAATCCCCCAATGGCAATCTTGCGACTTTTGCCACGGAAGATCGTGGCGGCACCAACAATGCCGACGCACAGAAGTGGAATCGAAGCCACGAGATATCGATCCACAAACATCGGCTGAACATAGATACTGACCAAAGCCAAACCGATGAAGCCCCACAGGGCGATCAGAACGAGGGCCATGGACTTCCAAAATTGTCGATCGAGGAAGACTCCGACGCACACAACACCGGTGGCAATTCCATACACAATGGCTGTCGGGGCTCCTCCTATTGCATTCACGGACTCTTCGATGAATCGGTCCAAATCCAATGGAGGCACCCAGTTGATCTGATCTCGACGCCTGAGAAAAGCCGGCACAAAGGGAGCGAACACGATGACGGCAACGAAGGCTGCGAGAGCGAGTCGTCTCACCATCATTCGAGTCGGCTCGGCGATGATCAGGGCAGCAAATATGCCGATCTGAACGGGACTGGAGCTGAGCATCATTGCACAGGACAACCCCGTCACCATTCCCAAAAGAATCGCACTCCGACGGTCGTGACGTCGCAATAGATCACTCGCAAGAACCAACGCCCAGACCGTCGCTGCCATGACCAATGTGTGCCCGCGGATTTGGAGAGTCCATCTGAGGACGAAGGGGTTGACGACGAAGACCACAATTGCACCTGTTGCGACCAATGTGTCGTAGTACCGACGGACCAGGTGCCAGACGCCATGAATCGCGAGGATGGTGCCAAGAGCGGATAGCCCGCGCGCCATCCAAGGTCCTGCAAACGCTTTCTCCCAGATCCAGAGCACGATGTAGTACGGACCGAGGTTCGCCTCTTTTCGCACAAGTGACCGGGCCAGCTCGTACAAAGACAACTGGGACTGACGAAACGAAAACGCCTCGTCGTACCACATCGAGTATCGGTTCCCCATGACGATCCAGTACACCGCCACCCCGACCGACAATATCCAGGGCGTGAACTTCCATCTCTGCCCCAAGATCATCTGCCCAGGGGTCCCATCGGCTCGTCCAGGCACCTTCGGAGCCTAGTTTCCTCGAATCAGGAATGATGTTTGGATAGCGACTCGGAAACCATCAATACTGACTTTGCGTGCATGACGGCTTCATCGGTGCTGAGCGTCGGGCCGAGTTCGACGATGAACGACACAGCATCGAATGTGCGGCGATGCCAGGTAGCTGCGACCCCCGTGTACGTGCCACCTTCGACGGCCAGCAACGGCAACCCTGTCAGGCTGGCATACAACTCTCGAACCTCGCGGTCTTTTCCGTTCGACGGCGGCACCCGATACACATCCTGGTGATACCAGATGGTGAGATCCGGCTGCAGCCAGGAAATGAAGTCGATCATCGCCCGGGTTTCGGGTTCGCTCGCGGGCCCAGTCCCTGCGTATTCGTAGTCACCCGCCTGCTGTAGCGGAGCCCAGCCGAAGGGAAAGTTGCGGTTGAGGTCTACCTGACGGGCGTTGTGACGCGTCCCGGCCACGATCCCATCGGGGTTGCCTGTTGGCATCAACCACAGGTCGATGACTCCCACCTCGTCGATATCAGATGGCGACATCTGCGCAAGCACATCAACGATGTCGAGACCTGCAGGCTCGTTGCCATGAATCGATCCGATCACAAGAACCACGACGCGATCCGTATTGTCGCTCTTCGCCATCGCACCCACCACATCCGTTCGGCGCCAGATCTCCATCAGGCGACCCTCCACCGATGTACCGATCACTGCCCGTTCGATCGGGCTCTTGGGCGCCTGTATCACCGCGGTCACCGTGGGTCCGAGAACAGGTGTGGCCGTCGGTGATGAATTCGTTCCGCCCGCACATCCGGCAAGGATCATTGCCCCGATCACACTCGCCGAGACGGCCCACATGGTGCGCGTGCGGGTCACAACACCGCTTCGATGAGTCGGGGTCCGCGCTGGTTCATCGCCGACTGAAAGGCAGCAGAGAACTCTTCGACTGTCGTCACTCGTACTGCTTCGACTCCCATACCGCCAGCGATCTGAACCCAGTCGAGATCGGGCTTGGAGAGATCGAACATCGACAGCGCGGTGCGATCCCCTTCGGACATCAGCTCCGTTGCGCCCGTGCGTGCCAATTCGATCTGCAAGATTGCATAGGCACGGTTGGAAAAAATCACAGTTGTCACATCCAAGTTCTCACGAGCTTGTGTCCACAAAGACTGCACGGTGTACATCGCACCGCCGTCACCGTGCAAACACACCACTTTACGATCCGGACACGCAACGGCGGCACCTCCTGCAAGCGGCAGCCCTTGACCAATCGAGCCCCCGGTCAAGGACAGATGATCGAACGGCCGAGCACCCGCAAGGGCTGTCCCGGGTCCAAGACTGTTGGTGGCACCTTCATCAGAGACGATGGAGTTGTCGGGCAGATAGCGCGCCACCACGGCACCGATCGCAAACTGGTCGAGACGACCCGTCGGTTCATCAGGCAATGACAGTGCAGCGGTGCGCGCAACACCATCATGTGCCCCGAGCGAATCGGCGAGAGCTCTCAGCGCTGCAGGTCCATCCTCATGCGGGTGAGCGAGATATGTGATCGTCGTGTGTTCGGCCGTGCACCAACTCGGTTTCCCCGGATAGGCGAAGAACGACACCGGCGGTTTCGCCCCGACGAGGATCAGATGATCGACCGTCGCCAAGGATTCGAGCAGCTGCTCCGCGAAATATGGGAGTCGCTCGACGATCGTGCGGCCCACACCGCGTTCGATACGTGGTGCGAACGTGTCGCACAGCAATCGTGCGCCTGTTGCAGCTGCAATACACCCGGCAGCGCGCAAACCATCACCGGTGAGAGACGGACCGCGCATCAGGATCGCTACGCGCTCTGCCCGGGCCTGCGCTGTTCTGATCATGCGTGCCACATGACTGATCGTTCGATCATCGACGGTGGACGGCACTGGTACGGGGAGCGGCGATGCACTCGACTCAGCGTCGAGCCACGCCACATCGGCTGGCAGGATGAGAGTAGCGATGTGTCCTGGCGCCTGTTGAGCTGCCTGCACAGCCCGTGCAGCATCTGTGGCGACCGTGAGTGGACTCGTCGAGGTGTGCACCCATCCCGATACCGGTCGGGCGAAGCCAACGATGTCACTCGCAAGTGGAGCGTCGTAGACGCTGTGGGTCGTGGCGTGATCGCCAACGATGTTGATGATCGGCGATGCTGCTCGCCGTGCGTTGTGCAAGTTGGCGAGACCGTTCGCCAGACCTGGACCGAGATGCAGCAGGGTGGCCGGGGGTGTGTCGGCCATGCGTGCGTAGCCGTCGGCCATACCCGTGACAACCCCTTCGAACAACCCAAGGACGGCGCGCATGCCGGGAACCCGGTCGAGCGCTGCCACGAAATGCATTTCCGACGTTCCCGGGTTGGCGAAGCAGGTCGTGACACCGCAGTCCACCAAAGTGCGGACCAGGCTCTCGGCACCGTTCATCGTCTCTCCCATCCCAGCATCGACATTGCGTCTATTCATTCTTGCCGAACAACTCGAGCCTGCGATGGGTGCAGAGTCAGTTGTGTCACCTCCAGATGAAGGATTTCCCAGCGGGTCTTCGCATCACCTGGCGAGTCCTGTTTAGTCTGAGCAGAGATGACCGACAATGCCGAGACGTCCCCCCAGGCCCCCTCTGCTCGGGACGTGCTGAACGACATGTGGGCGAGACGTCGCACGGAGGCAGCCGAGGGATTGGCTGAACTGCTCTCATCTCTCGAAGTTCTCGCATCGACGCCGGACGCCGGCGATCTTCGGATACGTGCACAATCGCAGACACACCAAATGGTCGGGGTCTTCGGCGTGTTCGGATTCACCGACCTCAAGAATCAGATGGCGTGTATCAACAGCGCGTTGTCCGATGAGACCGTGCCCACAACGGATCTCGTCGAACAGACCCGACTGATCCTCGCGGCCTTGCCCTGAGCCAACCCCGGCTCAGCCCAACAGGGCGGTCATCTCATCGATTTCTGTCTGCTGTGCTGCGATGATCTGCTCAGCCAGTGCACGAACATCAACATTCGATCCGTCAGCCAGGACATCCCGTGCCATGTCGATGGCCCCTTCGTGGTGCTCGATCATGGCCGCCAACCATGCCCGGTCGAATTCTTCACCGCGTGCCATCGACAATGTGTCCAAGTCTTCGATACTGAGCATGCCGCTCATCATCGTGCTGTGATCCATCGAGGAGTCCATCGCAACGGGCTGACCCCACGTCTGCAGGAACGACGTCATCAGGTCAATTTCCGGGTCCTGCGCACCCTTGATCCGCATTGCCAGATTCCCCACCACTTCGGATGCTCCAACTTGCGGATCGAGGGCGATATCGGACATCTCGATCGCCTGTTCATGGTGCGGGATCATCATCTGCGCGAACATCACATCGGCATCGTTGAAGGAGCCATCAGCAGTACCAGCCGTCTCCAACGGCGAGGTCGATGACGAATCAATCGACGACTCCGTTGACGTATCCGATGCCGAATCGGACGACCCGCACCCCGCCAGCAGTGCTACTGCCAAGCCGCCAACCATCATCTTCTTCCGTGTCTTCATCGACTTCATCGTGTTCATCTGTACTACTCCCTCTGTTCGAGACAACCCAAGCGGCGAACCGTGTGATCACACGGAACCGTAACTACGACAGACTGTAGTAGCCAATCGTTACCGTGTCCGGTCAACCTGCGAACGTGGCTCGCACCAAGGCCGCTGACACGCCAACGACTGCGATCCCGAGCGCCGTCTCGTACGCAGTGACGCGAATCAGTCGCGCTCGCAGAGCCAGATCCGATTCACCGTCATCATTGGTAAGCAAGCGCCGGCTCCACCAGCCGACACCCATCATCACGAGGACCAACATCACCTTGATTGCCAGAAGCAGACCGTGCGAGGAGTCGAACGTCGAGGCCGAGAAGCCGTGCAACCGCGCGGTCTGGATCACGCCGGTGACAACGATCGCGCCAACTGCCCAGGAGGCGATTGCGCTGAACCGCACATAGGCAATGACTGCATGGCCGCTGCGCGCAGAGGGCATGACAAAGACGACGAGCGCCATCAAACCACCGATCCACACGGTGACACCGAGAAGGTGCACGATGTCTGCAGGCACACCCAAAGCTGGCCAGCGCATCGACCGTGAATGACCGGTGAAGGGCATGGTCACGATGAACAGCACAACGAGGGCAGCAAAACGTTTGACCATGCGCGATTCACTGGGCCGTTGGTCCAATGCGAGTGTCACCATCATCAGCGTGAACCCGATGACTGTTCTCATGACCAGCATCGAACCTGCCGACGTATCGAACACATTGCCCAGATACCGAAATGCTGGTCCCAGCGACACACCTTCGACATCGGACACATGGATCAACGTGGTGATCGCAGACACGACGAACAGCGTCAATGCTCCGCCCTGCAGCGCAATCATGGCTCGCGGCCGACGCATGATCCCTCGCGCGAGTGCCATCTCCGCAAACAGCAGCCCACCCACGATCATCAAACCGAGATACGACGCGATCTGCAGCACCCAGCGGATCGACTCCGAGATCGGGTCGGTGAATGCCGGAGCACTGTCCATCTGTTCCGAAGTGTCGACAATCGTGTCGAGGCCGCCGGACCCGGGATCCATCGGCACGGTCGTGCTGCTTGCGCTGGGATCAGAAACTGTCTCAGGGTCAGCTGTGACAACTGTTGTCTCAGGAACCGCGGCCGCGACAACGGAGAACTCGGTGCGGCCGGTGATGACGTGACCGTCAGTGCCCACGAGTCTCCACCGGGCTGTGACGTCACCGGACAAGCCCTCAGGGAGAGCGAACACGATGACGTTCGACGTCTCACCCTGCGCAGGTGGAGACAGGGCAACACGGGTGCCATCGGCACGGACGACTTCTCCCGATGCCGAGTCCAAGGGAACAGCTGCCGTGAAGGTCAACGTCCACGTGGTCGGAGCGCTGTCGAGAGTGACTCCATCTGTTGGTTCGGTCCCACTCAAGGAATTGTGAGCGCTCGCCGGAGCAACCGACGCGGCCAAAAGCACCAGGAGCAGACTTGCCCCACGAGCAAGGATCGAAATCGGTCGCACAGTTCGTTTCATTGGCTCATCTCGACAGTCGACTACTACACCCTGTCAGAGATGGCACCATAGCGAATGGTACGATCCAACGGTGGTCAAGAAGCCAGATGGCACACTCGAGATGGAGATCCTGCACATCTTGTGGTCGCAGACCCAGCCCTTGTCCCCTGGTGAGGTTCGCGCACGTGTCACAGGTGATCTGGCCTACACGAGTGTGGCAACGGTTTTGACCCGACTGGTCGACAAGGAACTGGTCCACCGACACCGCCACGGACGATCCTTCGTCTACGCACCTGCTTTGAGCCAGGACGAGTGGCTCTCGGACAAACTGTCAGCAGTTCTCGATGAGTCGCCGGATCGAAGCAATCTGCTTGCGGCCTTCGTCGGACAACTGTCCAAACGAGATGTGCGCGAGTTGCGCAAATTACTCGATCCGGGTGGTTCGCCATGAGCGTTCTGCTCATGGCTGCGCCTGCAATCGGAGCCACCATCGCGTGCCTTGTGCTGGCTCTGTCCCATCACAGATTCAGCGCATCACGAGCATCGTGGACCTGCCTCGTCGCTCTGTGCCTTCCTATCGCAGCCGTGCTTCCTCTGCTGGTTCATTTCTCCATCGGCGCAGTAGTGAGCATTCCCCGATTCGGTCCTCGCCTTCACGACATTGCCCATCACGATGGAATTCACACTCGCCCGAATTGGCAGCTTGGCATCACCGCTCTTGCCCTGCTCATCATCGCCCTCGTGCGCAGCACCCGAGTGGTGACTGAGTACCGCAGACTTGCTGGAGAGTCAGGAGCTGCTCACTCATCTCACCAATTTCGCCAACACAACGAGTCGATCCATGGACATGGAGCGATCGTCATCGCTGATGACGATCGTGTCTTCGCCTACTCTCGACCCGGTCGTCATTCCGGGATCACAATCTCGCGTGGCGCGTTCGATCTCCTGACACCTGACGAAATCGACGCTGTGATCGCACATGAAACCTGTCATCGACGTATGCGTCACGATCTGTTCCTTCTGACAGGTTCGATCTGCACAGCGATCTTCCCAATTCTTCGGCCCGTGTTTTCCCGACTGTCGTTCTCCCTCGAGAGGTGGGCCGATGAGGATGCTGCCCGTCGATGCCGCAGCAGAAATACCGTCGCTCAGGCATTGACAAAAATGACAACGGGACTTCCATTGTCCCGTTTCGCATTGGCCGCCTCACACGTGGGAATCGTTGCGCGTCTCACTGCTCTGATCGATGACCATCCCAGAAAGCAGCGCTCCACATTCTGGGGCGTCACTGCTCTACCCGTCCTTGGCGCAGTCGTGTTCCTGATCGGCTTGCAATGGACGCAGGTCGTGGATGCCGTGATGACGGTGTGCTCGACCTGACTCGACCTCAGAGACCGTCGCGTGCCGATTCGTCCAGGTTGGCCATCAGCAGAGCCAACTGCGTTCGGTTTTCCTTGTCGAGCACTGTCAAAATGCGCGAAATCCTGTTGCGCACAGTTTGCGGACTGAGAAACACCTGATCGGCGATCTGCTTGTCCGACTTTCCTTCCGCCAACGAAGTCATGATCCGTCGATCCGTGCTGCTCAACGACAGCAAACCGAGTACTCCGCGCTCGCTGAGGCGCTTGGTGACTCCGACGACGCGCGAGTCACCGAGGAACGTGCGGCCAGCTGCGACGTCGATGACACGCTCGATGATCGACTCCGAGTTTGCACCTTTGTCCATCAAGTCCGCTGCACCGATTTGGCTGGCCTCGAAAATCACTTCATCCGATGCAAATGCAGTCAAGAACAGCACGCGACACGACCCGAAGTTTTCGACGATCGTTCGAGCCAACTCCAAACCTGACTTTCCGCCAAGTCGGATGTCGAGGAGAGCCACATCGATGGGCTCGCGTTGCAGGAGCTCAATCGCTTCATCGTACGATGAGGCCACCCCGACGACGTCGATGTGTTCACTCGTGGACAACACAGCCGCCAGAGCATCGCGAACGATGGGGTGGTCATCACAGACGAAAACTTTGATGCCTTGGTCGTTCGACTGGGACTGATCAGGTTGCATGATTCCTCTCCGCTGAGGATGTGAGCGGGTGATGGAGACCGAGCAGTGAACGTCAACCCTTGACGGGATTGCCTCGAGCAGAGTGTTCGCGTCGACCCCCTATAGACGACGAACATGAATGTACTCAAGGATCAATACTCGATGCCAATACCCGTATGTGTATTTGCCATCGCTTGTGGCTACCTTGCCTCAGGACACTCTTTGCGCGTGTTCACGTGTATGTGATCAGCGCACCCCACGAGAGCCAAGCAGTCAGTC
Organism: Ilumatobacteraceae bacterium; assembly: GCA_032118015.1. Classification (GTDB taxonomy): domain Bacteria; phylum Actinomycetota; class Acidimicrobiia; order Acidimicrobiales; family Ilumatobacteraceae; genus Casp-actino8. Next base: position 12,030 of record JAULYE010000030.1, read on the forward strand.
CGGTTCGACGCCACGGCTTTCTGCTTCTGCAGCCAGATCGAGCCACGCGTTCTCTGCTGAATCCACTGCCATCTGTGCTGCAGCCAGAGTTTCACTCGCAGCGGCAAGTGTCTGGTGATCGGCACCAGCGGTGCTGAGACGTTCACTGGCAGCATCTCGTGCCGCTGTTGCGTTTGCAAGTGCTTTGGTGGCTTGCGCGAGAAGTCGTTTGATGGTGCTCGGACTGCGCAGGGGCTGTGTCGACACGTCACGAACAGCTGCTCGCGCAGGCTGAGGTGCCGCACTCGGGCTCACAGCTTTACGGCGCGTCGCCAACCATCCAGCCACACCCCCACGCACCAAACCTGCTCGACCGCCCTCATCGATGGCCAGTACCTCGATCACGGTGCGATCGAGAAAGGCACGATCGTGACTGACCACGACGACAATGCCAGACCAGTCCTCGAGGAAATCTTCAAGTGCGCGTAACGTATCGAGATCGAGATCGTTCGTCGGCTCATCGAGTAGCAACACATTGGGCTGTTCGATGAGCGTCAGAAGCAGTTGCAGTCGGCGGCGCTCACCTCCAGACAATGTAGAGATCTCTGCATATTGAGCGTCACCGTCGAACCAGAAGCGACGCATCAGATTGATATCTTCGAGTGAGGGCGCACCTTTATCGCCGGCAATCGCATCACGCACGCGTTGCGATGTGTTCATGTCGCGACCAAGTTGGTCGTAGTACCCGATCTTGACCGTGCGTCCCGTGTCAATCGAGCCCTCAGTGGGTGTGAGCCTTGTCGCGATCAGATCCAGCAATGTGCTCTTGCCCGCACCATTGGCCCCAACGATGCCGAGTCGATCACCTGGTTCCAGATTGTGATCGAAGGGCTGAAGCACCCGAGTGCCATCGGGCCACATGAACCCCACCTGATGAAGTTCTACGCCTTTGGAGCCGAGACGTGTGGTCGAATCCATGGTCGTCGACATGTCCAACTCCCCGCGACGTTGCGGCGCAGGTGGTGCCTTGGCGATCAGAGACTTGGCGGCATCGACACGCGCTTTGGGTTTCGTTGAACGCGCCGGCGCTCCCCGACGTAACCACGCAAGCTCGGAGCGGGCGAGATTGCGGCGCACCTGTTCGGAAGCTTCCGTCTGGGCGATGCGTTCACTACGTGCATCCAAGTACGCGGCATATCCCGATCCGTTGTGCCATCCAGAGGGAGTGTGCAGGTACCCGCGTCCACCATCGATTTCGAGAACCTTGTTCGTCACCGCATCGAGCACATGTCTGTCGTGGGTGACGAGAATGAGTGCCCCCGGAAAGCTTCTCAGCCACTCTTCGAGAAACTGAATCGCATCGAGATCCAGATGGTTCGTCGGCTCATCGAGGATCAACCCGTCCCACTCACCCATCAACACAGCCGCCAACGCAACCCGTTTGCGCTGGCCGCCCGAGAGTTGATCAGTTGGTGCATCGAGGAGAGCAGCCATTCCGAGACGGTCGAGCATTGCTTCTGCCTGCCACGGATTCGGCACGTCACGCACCACCGCGTCGCGCACAGTGCCTCGTGGAAGCGCAGGGTCCTGATCGAGATACCCGATTCGGGCATCACGACCACGGCGCACGATGCCGGATTCGGGCTGCCATTCACCTGCGAGAATGCGCAACAGAGTGCTTTTCCCACAGCCATTGAGCCCGACCACACCGATGCGATCACCTGTGCTCACCGTGAGCGAGACACCGGTGAACAACGGCCGCAAGGGACGCGAGGCCGAAAGTCCCTGGGCATCGATGACTATCACCGTGTCAGGTTACGAGCGGGCATCGTAGAGTGATCGCACAAGAGAGTCAGGAGTTGTCATGTCCAATCACACTGATCCATTCATCGTCGTTGCCATCACCCAGAACGAAGCCCGGGTGTGGACTGCTGGTCTCGACAAGAATTCCAAGCCTGAGACCGTCAAAGCACCTGATCATGAGGGTCGCCATCATCACCAGCGCCAGGCCCGGCATCACCTGAGCCACGAGCACGGCTTGAACACTGACGTCTATTACGACGCGATCACCAAGGCTGTCGGGGGCGCAAAGGAAGTGCTGGTCATCGGACACGGCAAGGGTAAGGCCAGCCACATGCTGCTCCTCGTGCAGTACTGGGAGCGCAAACACCCAGAGATCGCGCGCACGGTCGTTGGCTCCATCGATAGTGATCTTCCCTCGATGACCGAGAACCAGATCCTTGCTGCCAGCCGAGAGTGGTTCGACCACTATCACGAATTCGGCTGGTGACGACGCCAGTCGCCGGTGCGGAAAATACTGCGTAAACGTCGCTCTGATCCATTCATGGCACGTTCGATGACCCTGACGGGCAATGTCCTCGGCTTTCCGAAAGTTCCGTGCCGAAAGTACCGCGTAGCCCAGATGGGAAACGCTGCGCCCGCTTCGTACCAGTCGGGGCTGGAGTAGGTCTCATCAGCGATCGATGGGACACCTTTCGATTTCAACAGGCAGGACAGAATTGACTGATCATGCCGGTGTTCCACGAAGTCGTCCGACTCGGAAACGACTGATGGTGAATCGTCGAGATAGTGATAGTTGTCGAGCGCCGCGATCCGACTCCATTCGTGGACGATCTCCAGAGCCTGTTCAGATCTCTTGAAAAGAACGACAGTGGCGACTCGTTGGCCAATCGACTCCTCACCGGCTTCGACCATGAAGTAGTTGAGGAGATCTCGTTTCGTCCACTGTCCTTCGGCGTGTGGCGGCATGAAGAAGGAACATACGGAGTGTTCCGACGCAATCTGTTTGTACTCACTCAGCCGAGACAGGGCTCGCGGATTTTCAAGATTCAATGTGCAACCGGCATCGCAATAGAGAACAAACTCTGACGTGCTGTCGTGGAGAGCTCTCTCGATCAGATGCGGCTTCCAGATGAAAAAACCGAAACCGCGGACATCAGACCTGAGGATTCCACTGTGTCGAACCCTGAACGTCCTGTCCAAATCTCGCGGACCACAGACACGCACAGTTGCGAACAGCCCTGATGTCTCAGCCTGACGACCCAGACGACGCGCTGCAATTCGATACTTGCTCAGACCCCCACCAAAGGTCAGAAAATCGGTGTTCGATGCGGTCATTGGACGTCACGAATAGGCGTGAACCAACTTCCTCCGAGTTGGCGGGTCGCGAATCCAGCTGCAAGAAGACCTAAAGACAACAGCACAGCCGTGCCATCAAGTTGGAAACTGAGAACCACCGTGACGATCATGGCCAAGATGGGAATGACGGGCACCCAGCCGATTGTGCCGCGAATCCGAAACGCTCGCTCCGCATCGGGTCGCTGTTTGCGCAAAACAATGACGACGACGTTGGTCACCAAGAACAGAATGTAGATCAGGGCGTCTGTTGCAGAGGCCAGCAAATCCAAGTCTTCGATCAAGATCAGCAATGCTCCGAGCACCACAGCAAGGATGAGAGCATTGCGCGGAACCACCTGACGGTGCACGCGCCCCAAACCCACGGGCAGATACCCCGTGGACGCCATGCCGTACATGATGCGCGACGACGCTGTGATCGCCAAGAGAACTGTCGAGGCAGTTGAGAATAGGGCAACAGCAGTTGCGATATCTCCACTTGCTCCCCCAAAACCGACAGAGAAGATCTCAGTGATCGGTCGCTCCGACTGTCCGAGCCGATCTGCCCCGAGCACACTGACTCCCGCGATGGCCACGCCGGTGTAGAGCAGTGTCGAGATGCCCAGTGCCAAGATGAGTGCGCGTGGAATGGTGCGACGCGGGTTGCGCGTCTCTTCCGACAATGAGATGACTTCGTCGAAGCCGATGTAGGCAAAAAAGATCAGGGCCGCTCCAGAGAGCACACCGCTCACACCGTTGCCCTCGACAAGACTGTGATCACCGAGGCGTGGAGCCCCGATCACGATGACAGCGACAAGACCGCCGACTCCCACCACAGCAAAGACCGTGATCGCCTTGGATGCTTGTGCCATCCCTCGAAGCGCGATCACTGCGACAACAGCCAGAATGCCCAGGGCTCCGATTCGCTCATCGAGGTCGATGTATTCACCCAAATAGCGGGCGAAGCCGAGTGACACCGTGGCCGTGGCGATGATCAGCGCAAGGGCCATTGCCCATCCGACGACGAACGAAATCGACTGCGGAAAGATCTGCCGGGCGAATTCGTGTTCCGAGCCCGCCTTGGGGAACATTGACGACAACTCCATATAACTAAATGCGCTGAGCGCACACAGCACCGCGGCAGTCACAAACGATGCCCACACCAATCCGCCTGCCCGATCGGTGGCCGGCGC
>JAULYE010000031.1:0-7332 GCA_032118015.1 Ilumatobacteraceae bacterium
CCGTTGCGCGCGAGCCACGCTGCACGCCAGATGAGCAGACGGGACGCTTCGATCTGCGTGGCCATGTTCGCCAACTTGAAGGCGATCGCCTGGTTCATGATGATCGGCTTGCCGAACGCGACGCGCTCCTTGGCATAGTCGAGCGCGATTTCGTAGGCACCGCGAGCGATTCCAAGAGCCTGAGCACCGACGGCCGGACGAGTCGCCTCAAACGTCTTCATTGCCGGCTGTGCTTCACCGGTGCGACCGGCATCGCGTGCACGGGCCAACTTGGCATCGAGCTTTTCTTTGCCACCGAGAAGGCAACGACCAGGAACGCGCACATCGTCGAGAACAACTTCTGCTGTGTGTGATGCCTTGATGCCGTGCTTTTTGTACTTCTGACCCTGGGACAAACCCTTGGTTCCCGGCGGGACGACGAACGATGCCTGACCGCGACCTTTGAGAGTTGGATCGACAGTGGCCACGATCACGTGCACATCGGCGATACCGCCGTTGGTGATCCACGCCTTGGTGCCGTTCAACACCCACTCATCCGTGGCCTCGTCGTACACAGCGCGCGTCCGCAATGACGACACGTCCGATCCCGCGTCGGGTTCGCTCACGCAGAACGCGCCCAACTTCACATCATCTGCTGTGCCGTAACACTGGGGCACCCACTCGATGACCTGCTCGGGTGTGCCATTGCCGCTGATGCCAGCAGCAGCAAGTCCTGATCCCATGATTGCCATGCCGAGACCGGCATCGCCCCAGAACAACTCCTCGATGGCAATGGGCAATGTGAGCCCCGTCTGATCGCTCATGGCGTTCAACATGAATTCGAATCCGTAGAGACCGATCTTTGCGGCTTCCTGCACGATTGGCCACGGGAACTCTTCTCGATCGTCCCACTCCTCGGCGGCTGGGCGCATGACGTCGGCGGCGAACTGGTGCACCCAGTCCTTGAGCTGTTCCTGGTCTTCGTTGAGCTTGAGGTTGAACTCGGACATGGGTCAAGGTTACCCAGGGGTAACCCCAGTCGCCAGTCCTGCGCACAATTCGTGACAGCCATTCGTACTCGTTCCCACTCGTCGATCGAGGCCGACGTCCAGGCCCTCTGACAGCTCACACATGTCACCATCGAGCCACGAGGCAGTTTCTCGCTGTGCCTGACAGACTCATCCAGTGACCCGTCGATCTCGGACTGACACGTCAGTGCCTGGCAGGCAGTCCGCACCGCGCGCAGCGATGATCAGCCCTCGGGGTGTGTTCATCGCCCTCGTCATCGGTATCGGCGCACTCCATCTCATGGTGGCTGACACTCGTGGCTCGGACTGGTCGACCGAAGGTGTCGCTCTGGCAGTGATCGGAGTTCTCGCTGTTGGGTTCGGCCTTTCCCTGCTGCGCAGTAGATCTGCATGGCCGGTGATCGGATCGATGAGCGTCAGCACCGCCATCATCATCGGTCTGGTCGTCACGCGCACGGCTGGCTATCCATTCGGGCCTTTCACGGACATGACAGCCGACCTCGGACCGTTCGAAATTCTGGTGTTGATCACGAGTGCGATCACCGTGTCACTGGGTGGCGCAAGCCTGATCCTCGGACTCGATCGCATCGGATCACCCGGCTGGAGATTCGACACCCTTGCACCCCTGGCAGTCGTTGCCGCTGCTCTGCCTGGTCTCGCTGTCAGTTCCTGGGTGGATGATGCTGCCTATCTCACCGGAGCAGCCCATGTCCACGGCAGCACGACTATTGACAGTTCGACCCAACACGGTTTCGCGTATCGAACCGAGTTGTCCCTGGACGAGCGCCAGTTGCTCGGTGACGAACTCACCCGAGCTCGCACGGCTGCTCTGTCCACGCCGACGCTTGCTGATGCCCGAGAACAAGGCTGGACAACTCTTGGAGATCCGGTTCCCGGAGCAGGTCAGATGATGATCGCTCTCGACAGCCGGCGATCGGACACCGCATTCGATCCTGCAACACCCGTTGCACTGCTCTTCGCCTCAGCAGATGACACAGCCCCCATCGTCGCCGTGCAGTACGAGGGTTGGACGTCCAGTACCACGCCACCCGTCGGCTTCACCGGACAAGAGATGTTTTGGCATCTGCACACCGGAACATGTCTTGTGGACGATGTGCGTGTCGTCTATGACGAGCCGCATGTGGGGGCGAACTGCGAACTGATCGGTGGTGAACGCACCAACACCATCTCATGGATGATTCGCGCCTGGGTCCTACCCGGCTGGGAGAACTCGAACGGAACCTTCGCCCATGATCACCCCGGTCTGCTCTGAGACACACCCTCGACAATCACCGCTTCGTGCGCGCCGGCTATGACGCTCGCCGTCCACCTCGACTGGTGCGACGCTTGTTGTCCATGAAGTCCACCAGTACGTAGTCACCGAGATTGTCACTGTTGGTCATGAAAGCCCGACCACCGTTGATCGCAGACACCTGTTCGACGAACTGCTGCAGATATTGGTCAGGGTCGAGCATGAACGTGTTGATGCGGATGTTGTCCTTGGTGCAGCGCAGCGCCTCACGCAAGGTGGCTTCGACAGTGAGCTGTTGTGCCTCATAGCCGTCGAAATAGGTGAACCACGGATCACCGTACGGCGTGATGTGAGCGGTCGGTTCACCGTCGGTGATCATGATGATCTGCTTGTTGCCGGTCTGGCGAGACAGCATCTTGCGAGCCTGCGCGAGTGCGTGATGCATATTCGTTCCTTGCATCCCGGTCAGCGAGGCTTCGACCAATTCATCGGGTTTGATCTCCCACGCCACGTGGCCGAACAGCAAGATGCCGAGATAGTCGCGGGGGTATTGCGACGAGATCAGTGACTGCAGAGCCACAGCAACTTTCTTGGCCGGACCCCATCGCCCATCACGCACCATCGAATATGAGGCGTCGAGCATCAGCACGGTTGCTGAGCGCGTCAGGTGTTCGACTCGTTCGATTTCGAAATCCTCCGGCAACAGCTGCACCGGGGTTCCCTGGCCGCCGCGGCGCAAGGCGTTGCGAATGGTGCGTTGCAGATCGAGATTGAACGGGTCTCCGTACTCGTACTGCTTGGTGTCGTAGGTGCGCTCGTGTCCTTGTCCGAAACGATGCTGTTGGTGCTGACCGGGCTTGTCTTTGGCCAGGCTGGAGAAGAGGTCCCGCAGCGCCTTGGAGCCGATCTTGCGCATGCCCTTCGGCGTCACTTCGAGGCGACCTTCTTTTTGGTGAATGAGCCCTTCGCGTTCGAGGTCGCGAATCAACTTCGAAAGCTTCTCCATGGATCTGGCGACGTCGTCACCGAGCAACTCGCGCACACGATCCATATCAGCCTCGGCCAATTGCTGTGGCGACGACGGATTGTTCATCAGGTTTTCGAGTTGGTCGAGTTCTCCGAGTTCGCGCATCGTCTGCATCGCCTGCTCGAATCCCATCGGATCCTGACCTTGCATCTCGTATCCCTGTTCGGACCCGAGGCTCGGGAACATCGCCTGCATGTTCTGACTCAAACGAGCCATTTCCTCTTGCAGTTCCATGTCATCGAGCAGCATCTGCGACAGCTCCTGCAATTGGGCGCGCTGTTCGGGTGTCATGGAATTGAGCATCGCCTGGGCCGCTGCCATTTGCTTCGCGATCTGTTCCAGGAGCTCGTCCAAGTTCTGAGGATTCTCCGGGAAGAAATCGCCGAACTCCTTCATGAAGTCCTCGAACCCGGGGTCTTCTCCGCGGGCGTTCTTCTCGATCATCTCGTTCAGCGCCTGCATCATTTCTTTTGTGCGCTGCATCTGCTCGGGTGTCATCGACTTCATCGCCGATGAGACCTGCTCGAAGTTCTGCTGCATCGTCTGCTCGCGTAATTTCTCGACGAGCTGCTCGAAACGCTGCTGGGCCTCACCCGATTCGAATTCGTAGGACTGGAGTTCGCGCACCTTCCCCGCAAGATCGTCTGGGAGCATGTCGAGACGGAAGTGACGATCTTCGGCTGCTCGCCTGGCATTGTCACTGCGCCGCTCGTCGCCACTGTTGTTGGCGTCGGCCACAGACTGATCGACTGCGTGTCGTTCCTCGTCCACGATGTCGTCGAGTTCATCGGCGATTTCTTTGTAGACCCCGCCAAGGTCACCGCGATCGAGGAGTTCCTGTCTGGCTTCACGTAAACGCTGACGCATCTCGCGCAGACCTTGCATACGTTCACCGTTGGCGTCCTGGGCCCCGCGTTCCATCAGGCGGCGCAGTGCACCCCGGAGGTCACCGTTCTGCAAGAGATCGTCTGCCATCTCCTCGAACAAGTCGCTTGCCTCGAGATCGAAGCCTGTTTGGGTGCCATCCCACCGGGAATACGTGAAGAGACCGGCCATATCTGCACCGTAGTACCCGGGGCGCGACCCCCTCCCGTCGTGTGACCGCTAGCCTGACTCCAACCATGAAAGTCGAGCGAACCTTCGTTTTCGTGGACCTCTCCGGGTTCACGAAGTACACAGCGAACCATGGCGATATCGCCGCTGGGAATCTGCTGACCAAGTTTCGCGCCGAAGTGCGCGAAGTCGCTGCTGCGTGGGGAATTCGTGTCGACAAATGGCTCGGCGACGGTTGCATGATCGTCTCGGTCGACCAGGACATGGCCATCGGATTCGCTCTCGACATGCAAAAGCGCTGCGAGGACGTCTGTCGCCCGTTGACCGTTCGGGTCGGTGTCGCAACTGGCGAAGTTCTCATGTTCCAGGGCGAGGACTACATCGGCACCTCGGTGAATCTCGCTTCTCGCCTGTGCGATGCAGCGGATCACAACGAAGTCCTGATCGGCCGCTCCGATCTACGACGCTTACCTGTCGGCGTACAGGAGCACCCACACCCGAGTGTCAATTTGCGCGGCCTCGGGGACGTCGAAGTCGTGTCACTCTCCGCCAAGGACAAACTTGGCGGCCTGAACGACACTGGCGAGTTGTGGACTCGCTCCCCATTCGTCGCTTGAGCACCCTGCGTCTCGGCCTTCGCACTCGTTCGTGAACACTCCTGCTCGTGAACTCGTGAAACGTGAATTCACGAACTGTGAATTCACGAATTGGGGCGCGAGTCTGCCGACACTCGTCGCTCTCGGGCCGTCTGATCGGTCCGACAACCCGGACCTTGCACGCACTGGTAACGGATTCCAGCACCATGCCGCCGACGATGTGGCGCTTCTCGCTGCACATGGTGTCACCGATGTACGTCTCGGATTCGATTGGGCGCGACTCGAGCCCCGACCAGGCGACCTCGATGGCCGATGGGTCGAGTGGTACTCCGATGTGATCACGGCTGCATCATCTTCGGGCGTCCGCATCTGGGCGTGTCTTCTCGAGCGCACTATCCCGTCATGGTTCGATGACGCAGGAGGTTTCTTCGATCCCAAGGCGGCTGGTCGCCATTGGCCGCGTTTCGTCGAACAGGTCGCCGATGTCTTCGGTGACCGAGTCGGCGGATGGTTTCCGATCGATGACCCGATCGGTTACGCGGCACGTACCGGAACCGATGACGGTCGTCGTCATGGCGAGCTGATCGACACGCTCGTCGTGGCCTGGCGCGACGCATGGCGCATCCTCCAGGGTGGTCCGCCTGTGGCGACATCGCTGACGGTCCGCCACGTGCGCTCCGATGATTCATCACCGGATGCAGGTGAACGAGCTCGCCGAGAGGACCATTTGCGCTTCACGACGTTTTTGCGCGGTCTGCGCGACGGCACCGTGGTGATTCCTGGACGGGCCGATCGCACGTTGGCCGATCTCGCCGGAGCGGCCGATGTGATCGGCATCAAGATCCGCACCGATCTCGCAGACGACGTGACCATCGACGACGAATCGCTGCGTAGGTGGCAGGAACGCTCACAGATGCTGATCCAGCGTGTTGTCGATGCCGGTCTTCAGCGACCCCTTGCGATCATCCAGCGCGTCAATCGACGAGGAACGACGGAAACAGCCCGTGACGCCGAAGTGCTGAGCGAAGCCTTCATTCGTTCCGTGGACGCCTGTCGCGCCGATGGGGCGCCGATCGGTGTTGTCTTCGTCGAACCCGGTATCGCAGCAGATCGCGAATCGTCGGCCCATGCACTCATCGACTGGGATCGTCATCCAACGGCGGTTGCCGGAGCCTGGCAACGAGCCCTCCACTAGCAGGCACCTCGGTCCTGAGAGTACGGTCGAACAGGTCATGACGAATTCCCCCAATCCGAACCCGATTCTTCCCCCCGATCCCGAGTACATGCCGATCCACATCCGCAACTACGAAGTGCGGGCCTTCAAGGTCAGTGACTCGGAGATCTTGTTGCGCGGAGCCGTGCGCGACGACAAGCCAGCGGGCCTGTACGTGCTCGATGATGTCGAACCGTTGACGATTCATCACATGGTGGTCGAATTGCGCATCACGTTCCCGATGATGGAAATCATCGATGCCAACGTGCAGTTCAACGACTTCCCTCACGATGAATGTCCAGGGATCGCCGCCACCTACAAACAGCTGATCGGCATGTCGATCGCACGAGGCTTCAATCAGAAGATTCGCGAGTTGTTCGGCGGATCACGCGGCTGCACGCACACCTCTGCTCTGCTCCAAGCCATGGGTCCTGTCGCCATTCAGTGCGGTTGGAGTATGCGGGTGGTCTCCACTGTCGAGGGAAGTTCGACGAAACCATCGCGTGAGATGACTCCCGACATGCGCGAGATGGCGTTTCGATCGAACATCAACACCTGCCACATCTGGGACGAAGACGGCGATCAGGTTCGGCGACTGCGAGCCGGCGAGGACATCGGCGCACCTTTGTCGGTCACCAAACGCCTGACGAAACTTGGTCGGGATCAAAAAGAATGGAATCGCATTCGCGACTGACTGCAGATGAGTAGGTGTCAGCAGATTCCGCCGGCACCGAAGTTCTGCACCCAGAACCACGATTCGACCGTGTTGTCCTTGTACAGGCCTTTGGCGCGACCGAAGCCGACATGGGTGAATTCAGGTTTCAAGATGTTCGCCCGATGACCTGACGAACCCATCCATGCACCCATGACTTCGTCCACCGTGCCTTGACCTGCCGCCAGGTTCTCGCCGATGTTGCTCCACCCGACGTACCCGGTGTTGGCGACACGTGCCTGAAGATTCGAGCCGTCCGGCCCAGTGTGGCTGATATCTCGTGTCCCGATCAGCACTTCGGCATAGCCCTGCGCTGTCTGGTTCAAGGCACCACATGTCGACACTGATGACAGCCCTGCTGCTGTTCGTTCGCGGTTGATCGCGTTGACCATGTTCGTCTGCCATGACACCGGCGGTTTGGTCGTACTCGATGGTGCCTGCACCGGCTCAGGTGCTGGCATCGGGCACGGCG
>JAULYE010000032.1:0-10501 GCA_032118015.1 Ilumatobacteraceae bacterium
GGGCTTAGCCCCCACCTGGCCACCTCGACTCGAGGGCACCACGAAAATGGTGTCGGAGATGGGAGAGTGCGCCCAGGTCATTTCGAGAAGGCCACGTGTGTGGCTGACCCGTTTCGACTTCGCGTCTTCGATCCATTATCGATTTGGCAGCCAACGAACCGGGAGGTCAGCCTTTGCACAGGAGTGAGCAGTCATAGCACCGCCAACGAACGAACCTCGTTTCAATGATCGTATTCGTGCCCGTGAGGTACGTGTGATCGGACCGGATGGATCCCAGTTGGGGATCAAGTCCCTCCCAGAGGCTCTTGGTCTCGCGAGAGAACTGGACCTCGATTTGGTCGAGGTAGCCCCTCTGGCCACCCCGCCCGTTTGCCGAATCATGGATTACGGGAAGTTCCGCTACGAGGAATCGCAGCGGGCCCGGGAAGCGAGAAAGAAGGCCGCCCATGTCTCGGTGAAGGAAGTCAAATTCCGACCCAAGATCGGCAAGGGTGATTTCGACACGAAAGTGCGACATGTCGTCGAGTTCCTTTCTGATGGTCACAAGGTCAAAGTGTCTCTTCAATTTCGGGGTCGAGAAATGGCGCACCCGGAGTTGGGCAGCAAGATCCTCGACGATGTGATCGAACAGATCCAGGAAGTTGGCAAGGTCGAGACCCAGGCCCGCCTGGAAGGTCGAAGTATGACGATGGTGCTTGTTCCTGAGAAGAAGATCGTGAAGAAGAAAGATTCCACAACTCTCGACGCAGCCACCGACAGTCAGGGAGAGGCAACAACTCCCACGAGCACCGAGCCGAGCACCGAATCGAGCACCGAATCGATGCTCGAGAGCGAGACTCCTGCTGAATCGTGAGCGGCAGCACGAAAACCGATACTGAGAAAGAGACCAGACAATGCCCAAGATGAAGACGAGCAAGACGACAGCAAAGCGATTCAAGAAGACGGGAACGGGAAAGCTCCGTCGCCTTCAGCAGAATCGTCAGCACCTCTTCGAAAAGAAGCCATCCACACGCACACGCCGCCTCGACGGCATGGTCGATGTGCATCCCGGTGACGTCAAGAGGATCAAGCGACTCCTCGGCGAGCGCTGAGACTTCCCTAATCGAGCCGGGTCCATCCGGCATGCAACGTTCAAGAAAGTGAGGAAAATCCGATGGCAAGAGTAAAGAGAGCAGTCGGTTCGAAGAAGAGGCGCCGCCAGACACTTGAGCGCGCCAAGGGGTACTACGGCAACAAGAGCCGTTCGGTGCGCGCAGCGAACGAACAGGTGATGAAGTCCGGCCAGTACGCGTTTCGTGACCGGCGAGCCAAGAAGGGCGAATTCCGCCGGTTGTGGATTCAGCGGATCAACGCCGCATGTCGTCTCAACGACATGAGCTACAGCCGCTTCATCGCAGGTCTGAATGCAGCAGGTATCGAAGTCGACCGCAAGATCCTCGCCGATCTGGCTGTCACGGACGCCGCTGCGTTCAGCCGACTCTGCGACGCTTCGAAAGCGGCTCTCAACTGAGATTCACCCTGACGTACCTGTGACTCTTCCTCTGGCTCTGTCCAATCAACGGGTCCAGAGGTTGCGTCGTCTCATCGGACGTCGCGACGAGCGGCGAATGGAAGGCGTTCTGGTCGTGGAGGGGGCTGTTCTGATCCTCGAAGCGGCTGAGGCAGGCTGGGAGATCGAGAGCCAGTTCGTTGCCCCAGGCACTGATCCGCTCGAGGTCGGGGGCGAAATCCTGAAGCTCGCTGAGGGAGTGTTGGAGCGAGTCGCATCGACGGATTCGCCCCAGCCGATTCTCGCCGTCGTTCGTCGTCGTGCGGTCGATCCTGGGATCATCGGTTCGGCAGACTTCGTGGTTGTGGCCGATGGGGTGTCGGATCCGGGCAACCTCGGAACCATGTTGCGCTCAGCGGAAGGGTCGGGTGCAGATGCACTCGTCGTGACACCGGGAACGGTTGATTACACCAATCCCAAAGTTGTCCGCGCTTCGGCGGGAAGTATCTTTCGTCTTCCAGTGGTGGAGGTGTCCGATGTGTCGGAGTTGGCACTATCGGGTCTCGTGCCTATTGGGACCTCGAGTCATGGGGCTACCGCCTACACGGATCTCGACATGACTCGGCGGATCGCGTTGGTGTTGGGTAACGAACCCAGGGGACTGAGCGCAGACACGAATGTTGCCGAGTGGGTCACGATCCCCCTCCAGGGCCAGGTGGAAAGTCTCAACGTGGCGATGGCGTGTGCAGTCCTTTGCTTCGAAGTGGCTCGTCAGCGACGTTCTGGCTCAGATACCGTTGCGTCGCCATGATCGAGCAAGTCGCCGCCGTCCGAGCCGAGGCACAAACCCGTATTGCCCGGGCTGAAGACCTCGATGAACTGAAGGCATTGAGTATCGAGTTGCTCGGCAAGAAGGGTTCACTCAGTTCTCTGAAATCGGCAATGGCAGGTCTGGGCACTGTCGAAGAGAAAAAGCTGGTTGGGCAGGTTCTGAACGAGGCGATGAAAGCAGTCGAATCAGCCCTCGAAGCACGTCAGGCGGACTTGCTGAACAGTGAACTCGACGAACGTATCCGCCGTGAAGCGATGGATCTGACTGAGTTCTTGCAGGCGCCCGTGCGTGGTCGTGCCCACATTGTCACCCAGGCATGGCAGCGCCTCGAAGACGTCTTCATCGGGATGGGGTTCCAGATTGCCGAAGGTCCTGAGGTCGAAACGGACTGGCACAATTTCGAAGCATTGAACATGCCTCCATCGCATCCTGCGCGCAGTATGCATGACACGTTCTACGTCGATCACGGGGCACCTGGAAGTACGGTGTTGCGTACGCACACGTCACCGGTGCAGATCCGAGTGATGCACTCGACGAAGCCGCCGATCTATCAGGTGATGCCCGGGCGAGTTTTTCGCAACGAAACCACCGACTCGACACACCTTGCAGTGTTCCACCAGATCGAAGGTCTGGTCATCGACAAAGGCATCACGCTTGCCGATCTTGCTGGAACGATCGAGGCCTTCACAAAAGCCTTCTTTGGGAACGACTTCGGCAGCCGACTCCGTCCGAGTTATTTCCCATTCACCGAACCTTCAGCGGAGTTCGACATTCGAACGCCAGATGGTTCATGGCTCGAGCTCGGAGGCTGCGGCATGGTGCATCCCCACGTGTTGCGAGCAGGCGGCATTGACCCAGAGGAGTGGAGTGGATTCGCGTTCGGTTTCGGTATCGACCGTATGGCCAAGGAACGACACGGTGTGAGCGACGTGCGCGAGATGTACACCAACGACATCAGATTCATCGAGCAGTTCTGAGATGAAGGTTGATCGTTCATGGGTATGAGAGTCGTTCACTCGTGGCTGGCAGACTTCGTGGATCTGCCTGAAGACCCAGCTGTGGTGGCACATCTGTTGTCCGACCTCGGCTTGGCGGTCGAGTCCATTGAGCGCGTTGGATCATCGGTGAGTGGAGTCGTGACGGCACGTGTGCTGCGAACCGAACGGCACCCCGATGCCGCAAAAGTTCATCGCGTGTTCGTCGATGCGGGAGACGGGGTCGAACGCCACGTGTGGTGTGGGGCGTTCAACATGCAACCTGGGGACATCGTGCCCTTGGCGCTACCAGGAACGAACATGCCAGATGGGCGTGTCATCGAACCCAAGCCCATTTTGGGAATCCGTAGCGACGGAATGTTGTGCTCGTCTCGTGAACTCGATCTAGGTGTCGACCACAGCGGCATCATGATCATGAGTCCCGATCTTGCTCTCGGTGTGCCGTACGGAGAGGCACTCGGTCTTCGTGAGGAAATCGTCTACGACTTGGATGTTCTTCGTAATCGACCGGAGGCTTTCGGACACGTAGGTGTCGCTCGTGATCTTGCAGCGCGTCTTGGTCAACCATTGTCCTGGGTGGCGAGTCCGTCATTTCTCGAGTCGGGTTCGGGTCCTCGTCTCGCAGCAACTGTTGAGATCGTCGACGGGGCACGGTGCGGTCGATTCACCACCGTCGTTCTCAGCGGTATACGGGTGGGTGATTCGCCCCAGTGGATCGCAAGCCGCCTCACTGCTGCGGGAATGCGCCCGATCAACAATGTGGTGGACGCAAGCAACTTTGTGATGCTCGAACTGAACCAGCCGAACCATCCCTACGATTTCGACACTCTTGGCGGTGCAGGATTCCGAGTTCGCGTAGGTCGTGCGGGTGAGAGCATTGTGACCCTCGATGATGTCGAGCGTTCTGTCGACGAGCACACCCTGTTGATCTGCGACGCCGAGGACAGGCCCATCGGTCTGGCGGGAATCATGGGTGGCCAGAACACGGAAATTTCCGACACGACGACGCGCGTCGTTCTTGAGACTGCCTGGTTCGAGCCATGGGGAATCATGAAATCGGTACAGCATTTCGGCCTACGAACGGAGGCTTCTGCTCGATTCGAACGCGGAGTCGATCCAAGAGGAGTCGAAGCCGGAGTTGCCCGTTTCGTCGAGATTTTGCGGGCGACGTGTCCTGATCTCGTGGTCCACGAGGGTTGGTGCGACGAGAGTTCCGCGCATCTTGCGAGTCCGACGACAGTCGATGTCCGTCCACAGAGAGTCGGAGCCCTACTAGGACGACCATTCACTGCAGATGAGATCTCCGCACTGATCAACCCGATCGGCTTCGGTGTCGAAAAGACCGATGGCAACAGTGATCTTCTCCGCGTGTTCGTGCCGTCCTGGCGTCCGGATTGCACTCTCGAAATCGACATCGTCGAGGAGATCGCTCGATTGTACGGATACGACAACCTCGGGACGTCGATCCCGAAATCGACCTTGCCTGGTTCGCTCACCCCGATTCAGCATCGTCGTCGTAGTTTGCGCGACGTTCTCCATGGGCTCGGTGTCAACGAGGCCATGCCTCATCCGTTCCTCGCCGAAGGAGATCTCGCTCGCGTCGGTTTGCCGGAAGAGGCCGTGCGCATCGTCAATCCATTGGTTGTCGGCGACGACGTCTTGCGGACATCACTGCGTCCAGGCCTGTTGCACGCGATCGCCTTCAATGAATCTCATCGACGGTCAGGTCTTGCGTTCTATGAGATAGGTCATGTGTATCCGCCGAGCACAGAAGTCCTTCCTGCTGAGCGGGAAATGCTCGGCGTGATCGTAGGCGGAGCAGATGCGTCGCATGCTGTGCGCATGTGGAGGGAAATCTCGAGTGCCATGGGTTGGGGTGCGAGACTCGATCAGTCGGATATTCCTGCTGGGTTACATCCGACTCGCTCTGGGACGTTGTCGATCGGAAAGTCGAGCGTCGGAGTCGTGGGGGAGGTGCATCCAGCGGTTCTGAATGCACTGGGAATCAGCGGGCGATGTGCTGTTTTGGAGCTCGATCTATCGGCGATGTTGGCGATCGAACCCAAGATTGCCCAGTGGAAAGCCACGAGCAGGTTCCCATCTGCGGACTTCGACTTGGCCTTTCTCGTTCCCGAGGACGTACCTGCCGACAAGATCGACAAGAGTCTCCGACAAAGTGCAGGATCACTCTTGGCTGCAATCGAGTTGTTCGATGTCTACCGATCCGAGGATTTGGTCGCAGCTCGCGGGCTCGGATATCGCATCCGCATCCAGGCTTCCGATCGGACGTTGACCGATGCTGAGATTGGGGCTGTTCGGGTGAAATGCATCGAGGCAGTGACCAAGTTGGGTGCTCGTCTGCGGGATTGATACAGGAAATCCCCGTATCTCCATACATCAGTCTGTATGATCATGCGCTGTGGCGAATTCGAAGATCACAGCAGCGGTCGTTGGGGCCTCGGGATATACGGGCGTGGAACTCTTGCGGCTCATCGCTGCGCATCCGTCGATGTCCGTGGCTTGGGCATCGGGTGATTCCCAAGCCGGTTCTCCAGCCTCCGCGGTGTATCCAAGCCTTGCGGCTCAGTATCCCGACTTGACTCTGGTCGACTCCGACCCCGAGCGCATGATCGAGCGTTGCCAAGGTGTGGATGTCGTCTTCCTCGGTCTTCCCCACGAGGTGAGCATGACTCTCGTTCCCGAAATCGTGGATCGGGTGCGATGTGTTGTCGATCTGTCGGCAGCGTTTCGCCTCAAAGACATTTCTGCGTATCCGAAATGGTACGGATTCGTCCATGATCGCCCCGATGTGACGGCCCGGGCCGTCTACGGTCTCCCCGAAATCCATCGCAGCGATCTGGTCGATGCCCAGCTGATTGCCACTCCCGGCTGCTATGTCACTGCTGCAACGTTGGCCCTCGCTCCACTCGTTCGACTCGGTGCGATCGACAAGTCGGGAATCATCGTCGATGCAGCAAGCGGGGCATCGGGTGCGGGTCGGGTACCCAAGAGCACGACCCATTTCGCAACGGTCGATGAGGACTTCACCGCCTACGGACTTCTCGATCATCGGCACACTCCCGAGATGCAAGAACAGATCGGTGCCGAAATTCTCTTCACACCCCATCTGGCGCCGATGAATCGCGGAATTCTCGCGACGTGTTATGCACGGCCGGCGCAAGGCTTCGATCCAAGTGGCGACGTCCTCAATCAGATTCTTTCCGATGCGTACAGGGCGGAGCCTTTCGTCGTTGTCAGCGATTCCGTTCCATCCACGAAAGCGACGCTCGGGTCCAACGCAGTACACATCACCGCGCGTTTCGATGAGCGCACCGGCACCATTGTGGTGATCAGCGCACTCGACAATCTGTGCAAGGGAGCATCCGGCGGGGCGTTACAGGCGGCGAATGTCGCATTGGGTCTCCCAGAAGAATCCGGACTGAGTCGAGTCGGGTTGTACCCATGACTTCATCGAAGACTCACAGCGCCACATCATCGACTGGAGAAAAGTTGCCCGGAGACATGATGCACAGCGAAAAGATGACCGACCCAACCGAGCGCGCGGCAATTCTCATCGAGGCCTTGCCCTACATTCAAAGGTTCGCCAACAAGATCATCGTCGTCAAGTACGGCGGGAACGCTCTTGCGGGTGCCTCACAAGACGATGCCTTGCCATTGTTCGCACAGGATCTGGTATTGATGCGGCTCGTTGGTCTACGACCCATCGTGGTTCATGGTGGAGGTCCCCAGATCACCGAGCTCCTGGCTCGTGTCGGCAAAGAGACGGAGTTTCGCAACGGACTGCGTGTGACTGATGCAGAAACGATGGAGATAGTGAGGATGGTCCTCATCGGGCAGGTGAATCCGCGCATCGTCTCGGAGATCAATGTTCACGGTGATCATGCTGTTGGGGTGAGCGGAGAAGATGCCGGTCTCATCCAAGCCAGGTCGAAGGATTCGACATTGGGATTCGTTGGCGATGTCACATCGATCCGCCCGGCTCTGTTGTACCGGCTTCTCGAGGACCAGTTCATCCCTGTGGTGGCAACAATTGGTGTCGATGACGAGGGCAGGCCGTACAACATCAATGCCGACACGGTGGCCAGTGCGATTGCCGTTGCGATGCAGGCTGAGAAACTGATCTATCTGACCGATATCGATGGCCTTCGTGGCGATGTGGCAGATCCCGCAACTTTGATCCGTAGGACGACAGCAGAGCAGCTGGAGACGATGATTTCACTCAGAAAAGTTTCAGATGGGATGATCCCCAAAGTGCAAGGTTGTATCGACGCTGTTCGTTCCGGTGTCAGTGGGGCACATGTTCTCGACGGGCGCCAACCTCACGTTCTTCTTCTGGAATTGTTCAGTGATTCTGGAATCGGAACGATGGTCACAGGTGATGGTCAATGACAACTTCCCATTCCTTCTCCACTGAACCTCATGACTACTGCCCTTTCATGCCGGTGTTCGCGCCACCACGCCTGATGTTCGTACGCGGTAGTGGTACGCAACTCTGGGACGATTCCGGACGTCGGTACCTCGACTTTCTGTCGGGTATTGCTGTTGTCTCACTCGGCCATGGCAACCCTGTCGTCGTGGAAGCGATCGCTGCGCAGCTCGCTCAGTTGACCCATGTGAGCAATTTCTTCGCGAATCCTGCCGCCGCCAAGGCAGCGGGCGACATCGATCTCCTGCTCCAGGAAGCAACCGGACATGCTGGTCAGGTCTTCTTGTGCAACAGCGGAGCGGAAGCAAATGAAGCTGCACTCAAGCTCGCTCGAAAATTTGGAGGCCGAGGTCGTCACGTCGTTATCAGCGCCTACGGGAGTTTTCACGGTCGGACTCTGGCAACCCTGGCGGCGACTGGTCAGCCAGCCAAGCATGAGCCGTTCCAACCGATGCCGGAGGGATTCCGACACGTGACCTACGGCGATGTCTCGGAACTGAAGGGGGCAGTGGACGAATCGGTTGCCGCTGTGCTCATCGAGTCCATTCAAGGTGAAGGTGGTGTCGTCGAAGGAGGACACGACTACCTTCAAGCTGTTCGCGACATCTGCAACGAAAGTGGCATTTTGATGATGGTCGATGAGGTGCAGACCGGCTTGGGTCGTACAGGTCACTGGTTCGGGTTTCAATCCGATGCACATGTGACGATTGCACCTGATGTGGTGACAATGGCCAAAGCTCTTGGAAACGGTTTTCCAGTCGGAGCCTGTTGGGCCAAGCGTGAAGTTGCGCAGGTGTTTCGACCCGGCGATCATGGCTCGACATATAGCGGAACCGCCGTTGCCGGTGCCGCCGTGTCGGCAGTCATCGCTGAGATGCGGCGTATCGATGCGCCGTCGCTGGCGCGCCGACAAGGTGACTACTTGTCGCGTGCTCTTTCATCGATTCCCGGAGTCGAGGGAATTCGCGGACGAGGACTTCTCTTGGCAGTCGAACTCGGTGCTGGGTGCAGTGCCAAGGCCGTCAACGACGAATTGCTCACGAGAGGCATGATTGCCAATGCGGTGACGCCCACTGCGCTTCGTCTGGCTCCACCATTGACGGTCAGTGACGTCGAGATCGATGAATTCGTATCGGTACTCGGTGGAGTTCTCGACGATGGCGTAGGGAGGGATTCGTGAAGAACCTCACCGACATCTCGGCACTCTCGATCGAAGATCTGCATTCCATTGTCGAACGCGCCCGGCTACCCATCTCTCAGTTGGGTCGTCCACTGCAAGACAAAGGTGTCGTCCTCATCTTCGAAAAGCCGTCCAACAGAACTCGCCAGAGCATGGAAGTCGCCGTGGTGCAACTCGGTGGTCACCCCGTGTACACCCGCGGGGAAGAGGTCGGCTTCGATGTGCGCGAACCCGTCGAAGACATCGGCCATATTTTGTCGGGCTACCACGCTGTGATTGCTGCTCGTGTTTTCTCCCACGAGGTGATCGACAGACTCGTGGTCAGCAGTGATGTGCCAGTCCTGAACATGCTTTCGGACAGGTCGCACCCTCTGCAGGCGATTGCCGATGTATTGACGATGGTCGAGGAGTTCGGCGATCTTGTTGACCGAGTGATCTCCTACGTCGGCGATTACAACAATGTGGCTCGATCACTTGTCGAGGCATGTGTCATGTTCGGAGCCCACTGTCGTCTTGGTTGCCCGGAGGGCTACTCGGTGTCTCGAGTCGAGCTCGAACGACTTCGCTCGGTGGGCCCCGGATCGGTGGAGGTCTTCGTCGACCCGATGGAGGCAGTTTCAGGTGCACACGCTGTGCACACCGATACCTGGGTCTCGATGGGCCAAGAGGCTGAGAAGGAACAACGTCTCAAAGTGTTCAGTGGCTTTTGCGTCGACAGTGACATGATGTCCGAGGCTTCACAGGAGGCAATCTTCATGCACTGCCTTCCTGCGTATCGAGGACTCGAAGTCACTGCTGATGTGATCGATGGATCACAGAGTCGCGTCATCCGCCAGGGACACAATCGGCTGCATTCGGCCAGAGCAGTGTTGTCCTACCTGATCGGCGATGATCCGGGAGACCTATGAGCACCAAAGCCCAACGTCAGCAGATCATTGCGACTCTCATCGAACAACATGCGGTGACAAATCAGCCACAGCTCGTGGATCTACTCGGATCCCACGGTGTCTCGGCTACTCAAGCAACGGTGTCGCGAGACCTCGAAGATCTCGGCGCGATCAAGGTTCGGGTTCCCGGCGGGGAGTCCGTTTATGCGATACCCGAATTTGCCCCAGCGCGTCTGGCCCCTGAGGACCAGCTTCGGCGTGTCATGGGGGAATGGGTTGCAGACATCCGGTCCAGTGGGCCGATGATCGTGATTCGTACACCTCCGGGTTGTGCACACGTCGTCGCCTCGGCACTCGATCGCAGCGGGCTCGATGGATTGCTGGGAACAGTTGCAGGCGATGACACTATTTTTTGTATCGCCGATGAATCCACTGGCGGATCCGAGCTGGCAGGCATTCTCAGCGAGCTATCGGGGATCGATCCTGCTGTTGCCCGCAAGCAAAGGAGCAAGTGATGACCGAAACGGGAGACGGGTCTGAGACATCGGGTCGAACACTGTGGCACGGTCGGTTTGCTGGAGGGCCAGCCGAGTCGCTTCTCGCGTTCACGGTGAGCCTGCCATTCGATCGGACTCTGTGGAGAGAAGACATTGACTGCTCGCGTGCTCACG
>JAULYE010000033.1:0-17070 GCA_032118015.1 Ilumatobacteraceae bacterium
AAGAGATCCCCAACGGTGCCCAGATGACGATGGAGTTCACGTTCGAATGCGAAGGCGCTCCCAAGCCATCCTGTGTGGCGGAAATCATCTTCCGCTCCTACGTCTGATCGAAAGTCGTCCAAACAGCCCTGCGTTCGCCAGCGATGCGTTCGCCAGCGATGCGTTCGCCAGAGATGGGATCGTCAGCGGAATTCTGGCATGACATTGCGCGCCAGAAGTTCGATCGTCTCGGTATCGGGATAGTCAGGACACCACGGAACAAAACCCTTGCATCCGAGTTCGACATAGGTGCGGATCTTTTCGGCAACCTGTTCCGGTGTGCCGACGAGATTGTTCGATCGCCATGTATCGAGGTCTTCGGTCCATAAGTTTCGTTTGCCTGCTGAGAGAATTTCGGCTTCGGTCTCGCGGATGAACACCTCCGGCGACCACGTCATTCGGATTTCGTCGGGATTTCGACCGACAGCCTTGCAGTGGTCGAACAGAACATTGCGCTTGCGAGCCCATTCATCTGGCTGACCACCGAAGTTCGAACAATGGGCGTGCTGTGCCACGACCCGCAGGGTGAGCTGTTCACCTCCGCCGCCGATCCACACGGGTGGTGTCGGCTTTTGAACCGGCTTCGGATCGCAATTCGCGCGGTTCATCTCGTAGTACTTGCCCTTGTAGGTCGTCTCTGCCTGCGTCCACATGCTGGAGACGATTTCGACGCTTTCGCGCAACATACCGATCCGGTCCTTGGGCTTGGGAAACTCGTAGCCGTATGCGCGGTACTCGTTTTCGTACCAGCCCGCACCAACTCCCCATTCGAGACGACCTCCTGAGATGACATCGATCGTCGCCGTCATCTTGGCCAGGAGACCCGGGTTGCGGTAGCTATTGCATCCGACCATCTGACCCAGACGAATGCGACTCGTTCGCTGACTGATGGCAGCAATCGTGCTCCAACATTCGAACACTGTTTCGTGCGCAGGTCGGGGAACATTGTGAAAGTGGTCGTAGACCCAGATCGAGTCGAATCCCAGCTGCTCAGCCAGTTCTGCGATCTCCACGGTCTTGGCCCATTTGTCCTGGGGATCAGGAATCGACACCAACTCCATCTTCCAGCCCTGAGGAACGAAGACTCCGAAAAGAATGCCCTCTGATGAACTTCCGGAGATGGGCGCTTTGTTGATGGTCACGACCGAACCCTACTGAGTTCGCTGCTCACAATTGAAGGGATCTAGGTTCCATACGTGCGCGAGTTCACGGTCGGAGAAGTTCACGAGGCCATCGCGGCAACACGCCCCGATCAGGACTGCCTCATCTTTCGCGATCGCCGCCTTTCCTGGGCCGATGTCTCCGACCGAACACGTCGTCTCGCGTCGTATCTGACATCGCGCGGCCTGGGTCGGCATTCCGAACGCTCGTCTTTACCCAATCACTCGAGCGGCCAGGATCATCTGGCGATCTATCTCTACAACGGAAACGAATATCTCGAGTCGATGCTTGCAGCTTTCAAGGCGAGCGTCGCTCCCTTCAATGTCAACTACCGCTACGTCGCCGACGAACTGCTCTACTTGCTCACGGATTCCCGAGCCACCGGAATCGTCTATCACTCGCAATTCGCTTCGCTCCTCGAGGAACTGCGCGATCAACTCCCCCTTCTGCGAGTGCTGATCCAAGTACCCGACGAATCCGGCAACGATCTGCTTTCTGGAGCGGTGTGGTTCGAGGATGCAATCTCGACATCCGATCCTGCGCTGACCACAACTTCCTCCCCCGACGATCTCTACATCTTGTACACGGGTGGCACGACCGGAATGCCCAAGGGCGTGATGTGGCGTCAGTCCGATGCCTTGGTGGAGTGCTTCGGAGGTGTGCGAACAGCTGAGACTCTCGAGGACTTCATCGCCGGAGCAACCGGTCGTCGTGCACTGATTGCTCCGCCATTCATGCATGGTGCGGGTCACTGGGTCAGCTTCGGAACATGGAATTCGGGTGGCACCGTGTTCATTCCCTCGATCCCTGAGCGACTCGACGCAGCTGACATCTGGTCGATCGTCGAGAAGGAACGAATCGATTTTCTTCTCATCGTTGGCGATGCATTCGCCCGTCCTCTCGTCGATGAACTCGATCGCACGTCGTACGATCTGTCTTGTCTGACTGTGCTCCTGTCGGGAGGGGCTGCGCTGTCCGTACATCTCAAGAATCAACTTCTCGAACACCTACCGCACCTGATGATCATCGATGGGTTGGGATCTTCAGAAGCTGGTGGTCAGCTGTCCCACGTTTCCGCCATGGGAACCGCAGGTACCGGGATGTTTCCCCTCGCACCCAACAATCACGTTCTTTCCGAGAACTTCGATCGAGTTCTCGAGCCCGGTCACGATGGTGTGGGCTGGCTCGCCAAGAGCGGACGACTGGCCCTTGGATATCTGGAGGATCCAGCCAAGACGGCGCGCACGTATCCAGTGATCGACGGAATTCGATACGTCGTCCCCGGCGACCGAGCGCGACTCCACCACGACGCAATGGTGGAACTGCTCGGCCGGGATTCCGTGACGATCAATTCCGGCGGAGAAAAGATCTTCGCTGAGGAAGTCGAAGCTGCGATCAAACCCCATCCCGATGTTGCGGATTGTGTGGTTGCCGGCCGACCCAGCGAACGCTGGGGCAACGAAGTCGTCGCTCTCGTTCAACTTCGGTCAGGTCGCTTCCCCGATCCGCAGTCGATTCTTCAACAAGCCCAAGCGCACATTGCGCGGTACAAGTTGCCCAAGGAAATCATCTTCGTCGACGAGGTACTCCGCTCGCCATCAGGCAAAGCGGACTACCGATGGGCTCGTTCGATTGCGATGGGAGATGCTCCTCCCATCGGCTGATCACAAGGGCAGGTCGCCCGTGGCCAGTCGAGTCGTGCCGGTGTCAGTGAAGGACTTGATCGTGTTCTCGGCAATGCGCATCTGGTGGATCTCGTCGGCACCGTCAGCAAAGCGCGCCCATCGTGCGTGCTGCATCATGTTGGCAAGCGGAGTGTCCGTCGAATAGCCAAGTGCACCATGGACCTGAATGGCTCTGTCGATGATTCGATTGAGGCTGTTCGCAACGAAGTGTTTGGCCATCGATACTTCGGTACGGAAGTCGAGACCTTTGTCGATTTTGAACGCTGCGTGCAGGACCATCAATTTGCACTGATACAGCTCCATGGCCGAGTCGGCGATCAACCACTGGATGCCCTGCTTCTCCGCCAGGTACGAGCCATGGGAGTACCGCTTCAGCGAACGATCGACCATCATGTCCAGTGCCATCTCAGCCTGGGCGATCCAGCGCATGCAGTGCGCGAGTCGCGCCGGTCCGAGTCGGTACTGGCCGAGCCGATGTCCGTTGCCGCGTCCGCCAAGAATCTGAGAATCGTGAACTCGCAGATCTTCGATGACGATCTCACTGTGGCCACCGGGCCCGTGCATCGTCTCGACTTCACGCACATTGTTCCAGCCCTCAGTGGGCAAGTCGATGATGAAGGCTGTGTTCGCCCCGCGTGATCCTTCGGGGACGTCGAGTTCGGTGCGGGCAATGAGAATGGCGAACTTGGCGCGATTCGCTCCTGAGATGAACCACTTGTGTCCGTTGATGATCCATTCGTCTCCGTCCTTGACGGCATGCGTACGGATCAACGTCGGATCCGATCCAGCCACTTCTGGCTCGGTCATCGCGAAACACGACGATGTCGTGCCTTCACATAGGGGCTTGAGGTACTTCTCCTTCTGCTCTGGCGTCGCCCAGT
The DNA here is from genome assembly GCA_032118015.1 of Ilumatobacteraceae bacterium. Lineage (GTDB taxonomy): Bacteria > Actinomycetota > Acidimicrobiia > Acidimicrobiales > Ilumatobacteraceae > Casp-actino8. Next base: position 3,767 of record JAULYE010000033.1, read on the forward strand.
GCACCAAGGTGTGCATATTTCCCTCATCGGGCGCCTGACAATTGAAAACCCATGGACCGACGCGGGTTTTCGCGGCCTCGGCTTGGACCATGGCGAGAGCCACATGACCGAGCCCCATGCCTCCCCATTCCTTGGGCATATGAGGCAACCACAATCCGACCTCGACAGCCTTCTTACGCAGACGAATCAGTTCCGACACGTAGGCCCGTGTCGCCTCCGGCGTCATTTCCTCCCGGTGTCCGAATGGCTGAATGGCCGGCTTGATCTCGTCATCGACGAATGAGCGCACTCGTAGGCGAATCTCTTCGTGTTCAGGCGCAAGAGTGAAATCGATCATTGCCACATCCCCCAATTCGGACCAGCTCACACAGGGAGCTGGTCGCTTCATTCTGCTCCATCGTGACCGAAGACTGCCAGCCGACGCAGTTCCTGAAACCCTTTCGGACGTAACCTCATCCTCGTGAACTCTTCTGATGCGCACATGGGTCGCAACAATTCAGGTTCTCCCAAGGTTGCGTGGGACACGGAGAATCTCCCTCAGGGGGAGGCCAAAGTGCGCGCCGTGCGGGCGATGTTCGACACGATCGCCCCGCGGTACGACCTGGTCAACCGCATCATGACGTTTCGATTGGACGTCCGCTGGAGACGCATCGCTGTCGAACAACTCGCTCTCACTCGGGGCAGCACAGTGCTGGATCTCGCAAGTGGAACGGGTGACCTGTGCGTCGATCTTCGAAGAGCCGGCCTTCGACCGCTTTCTGTCGATCTGAGTTTCGGCATGCTTGCCGCCGATCGGTCCGGTTCGCCGCGGTGTCAAGCAGACATCCTGCGACTTCCCTTCGCCTCTGCCAGCGTCGATGGTGCCTCATGTGGCTTCGCCTTGCGCAACCTTGTCGACCTACCTGCTTTTTTCACCGAACTCGCCCGTGTCGTGCGACCAGGGGGTCGCATCGCCCTTCTCGATGTCGGTGTGCCACGCAATCCTGTCATCCGCTACGGGAACAGCATCTACTTCGGTCGCATCGTTCCGCGTATCGGAGGATGGCTGTCGGATCCAGCTGCCTACCGCTATCTGCCCAAAAGCGTCGCCTATCTCCCCCCAACCGAGGCGATGCTGGATGATCTGCGCTCCGCTGGGTTTTCCGACGCTACTCATCGTCAACTCTCTGGTGGCATCACCCAACTGTTCGTCGCCACTCGCGACTGACCAGACGATCCGATGAGAGCCACCACTCATCTTCTCCCTCAACCAGTCGACCTCAATGACGTCGCTGGATCAGACGGACTGTTGTTCGTTCGTAACGGCGTCGGGTACGCCGGTCGCGGCATCGCACTCAGAATTCCTGCGGAACGATGCCAGGACGTGCTGTCGTCCATCTCACATGAGAACACCACGGGTCTGAACGTGGGCCCGATCGCCATGGGTGTCATGCCGTTCGATCCGGTCCTGCCGACCACGTTGATCATTCCGCGCGTCATCGTCGGAAAGGACTCCTCAGGGAATTGCTGGGTCACCCGAGTGGTCGACGACGAAGAGCCGAGCACTGAGCTCGACAACGACGAAATCACGTCGCATCTCGCCCAAGCACCCGTACCCACCTCTGGATCTTTCGAGATCCGCCCAGTGACACCGCCAGAGGTGTATCTCGCAGCAGTCATCGCAGCACGTGATGCAGTTCGCCGCGGCGACCTCACCAAGGCAGTCATTGCTCGGTGTATCGAAGTCGTGTCATCGCAACCCTTCGACGTTCACGCCGTCCTTCTTCGCCTGCGAGCGGCATTTTCACAGAGCTACAGGTATTCGATCGAAGGCTTCATCGGAGCCTCCCCCGAGTTGCTGCTCGGCGTCGATGGTGATGTCGTCACGTCCCATCCATTGGCCGGCACTGCCCCACGAACGGGTGACCCCATCGTCGATCAGGCCTCTGCTGAACATCTGCTCACAAGCATGAAGGACCAGATCGAGCACCGTGTGGTGATCGACGTGATCCACGATCAATTGCTCCCGTGGTGCAGCTACCTCGACTGGGAAGCAGAGCCGTCGATCGTTCAAGTCGCCAATGTCCAGCATCTGGGTACCCGTATCGAGGGTCGCCTCACGAGTTCGCGTCGACCGGTGCTCGAGATGGTGCGTCAGCTGTGTCCGACACCTGCACTCGGCGGGCATCCACGTGATGGGGCGTTGCGTCTCATCGCTGATGTGGAGGGTCGAGATCGTGGTCCGTATGGGGGCGCTGTGGGCTGGGTGGATGGACTCGGGAACGGAACCTGGGCTGTTGCGATTCGATGCGCCGAATTCTCCGAGGATCGAACGCGCGCCTTGCTCTTTGCTGGAGGCGGGATCGTCGCAGAAAGCGACCCTGAATCCGAACTGGCTGAAACACAAGCCAAGTTCCAAGCAATGTTGTCAGCGCTGATTCGAGCCTGAGCCGGACGGTTCATTCCACTTCGTGTAAACGCTCAGCGATCATCTGCTGAACAGTTCTATGAGCCTGTAGGTCACCGTCGCGGTCGGTTCGAATGTGGATCAACGAGGGTCCAGTGCTCAGCAGCGCTCCTGCAAGATCATCGTCAGAACCGGTGATCGAAAAACTCGGCATATCGAGAGCAGCACCAAGTCGTGCAAAGTCCAATCCATGAGGTGTTCCGTAGATCGATTCGAAGGTTCTCGCATCAACTGAAGTTGCCTGAGGAAGATGGTGGAAGATGCTCCCACCATCGTTGTTGATGACGATGACACGAACATCGAGATCTCGACCAGCCAACGAGAGCAAAGTTGAGGCGTCATGAATCGCCGCAACGTCGCCGAGTAGGACGTACGTCGTGCGACCAGATGCCCGAGCGACACCGATGGCTGTTGCTATCACTCCATCGATACCGTTGACACCACGATTCGCATGCACGTGCAGCTTGGAGCAGTCACCGGCGAACCATTCGACGTCTCGAATCGGCATCGACGAGGACAGCACGAGATGTGACCCTGCGGGAAGAACGCGTGCAACTGCCCGAGTGGCTGTCAAAGCACTCCAGGACGAGGCAGAGGTCTCGAACTCTTCGAGCAAAGCGCGTACTTCGAGATCGCTCTCGTACCATTTGCTCCACCAGGTCGCCTCCGGTACCGGTGTCACGATGTCGGTCAGGGCATCGAGAAACGGATCGATGTCGACCTCGAGTCGCAGACTCAAACGGTGATCCGGGTCGAACTTCTGTCCGGATTCATCGACATGGATTTGCTGGGTAGCCCTCGAAGTCACCCATTGGGCGAGCATTTTTGACGAGGGTGGTTCACCGAGACGGAGCACGATTTCAGGGTCGAGAGCATCGACGAGACTGTGCACTCGTACCAGCGCGTCGAAATGCAAAATGGTTCTGGTTCCCGCTCCGCATCCTGCACGCGGTTCTGCGAACACCGGCCAACCCAAGGCACGAGCCAGGCCATCGACTTTGCGTGGGTCACCGCAACCACGACCCGCAACGATCACCCCTTGACGACTGCTGATCCTGTGGCTCAACCGCTCCAGATCCTCCACTCCGAGTACCGTCTGACCGCGCCAATTCTCACGCAGTCGTTCGTCACGAATCTGGTGCTCAGCATCGTGCGCGTCACTTTGATTGTGCACGTCACTTTGATTGTGCACGTCACTTTGATCGAGTGCGTCTTTGAGAAGTTCGAAAATCGGAGTACCGACGAGCGGTTCGCGAAACGGCAAGTTCAGGTGCACTGGCCCTGCATGTGCGCCCTGTGTCGACCACGACGAGCGAGCAGCGAGCGAGCGCCATGTCGATGCCGCCTCGAGGACTGGAACACCCGGGTCGTGGAACCACCGAACCGAGTCTCCGTACAGTTTGGTCTGGTCGATCGTCTGCGGCGCTCCGACATCGCGAAGCTCCGCTGGACGATCTGCCGTGCACACGATCATGGGAACCGCAGAACGATCCGCTTCGATGATCGCTGCATGCAGATGCGCTGCTGCGGTTCCACTCGTACACAGAACGATCGACGCACGGCCCGATGCGAGACCGGCACCGAGAGCAGCAAATGCCGCGCTGCGCTCATCGTGAAAGACATCGACGATGAACGACTCGACACGTTCTTGAGCTCGCATCAAAGCCAATGCCAACGGAGTGGATCGCGACCCAGGGGCCAGAGCGGCGTAGGTGACACCTTGAGCGATCCACTCATCGACGAGGACTTCACAAAAACTCGCCTGAACATCTTCTGGGCGAACAGCGCCATGTGGGATCTGAGCAATGTCACCGACCACGCACCTGACGATACGGGGGAAATCAGCCGAGCTGACGGCGTACAGTATTGCCGTGCGCATCGACATTTGGTCCGACGTCGTCTGTCCGTGGTGTTACATCGGAAAGAAAAGGTTCGATCGGGCCATTGCCAGTCTGCAAGCCGATGGAGGGGATCTCCCGCACAGCACCGATACGGGCCGGATCGACATCATCTATCGGGCCTACCAGCTCGACCCGACCGCTCCGGTCGGACAACCCACACCTGTGCGCGACGTCTATGCCCGCAAGTTCGGAGGCCCCGAACGAGCCGCCGCAATCTTTGAACAGATGACGGCAACTGCTGCCAATGAGGGTGTCCAATTCGATTTCTCCCGCGCAGTACGCGCCAACACGATCCGTTCCCATCGGCTCTTGTGGTGGGCTCTACAGCAGTACGACACCACGGCTCAAGCCATGCTCAAGGAAAATTTGATGGCCGGATACTTCACTTTCGGACGTGACCTCGGAGACGTCGACACTCTCATTGACATCGGTCTCACCACGTTGTCGCCGTTCACCTCGTCGCAATCGGACGCGCCCGAACTCTCGGCCGAGAGCCTGCGGTCCTTCTTACTTTCAGATCTCGGCGTAGAGGAGGTGCGCCGGGACATCGATGAGGCTTTCACCAATGGAATCACTGGTGTTCCGACGTACATGATCGATGGACAATGGGCAATTCCTGGAGCACAGGACACCGAGACTTTCGAGCGAGTCCTCAGGCGTGCACTCGACCGGCGATCCACCGAGAGTGACTGAGGTTCGCGAGATGCGAGTGTCAGCATGAACTCGTCGCCAGAACGATCTGCCCCACCTGAGCGTTCATGGAGAAAACTCACAGGCCCACTCCATGCCGAGACACTCGTGCTCGACTCACCTACGGATTCTCCTCCATTGATCCTTCTCCACGGCTTCACACAGACGCGACGTTCATGGGATCCCTTTCTCGAGGCTCTCATCCATCGACAAGGACTGACACAACCAGTCATTCGCGTCGATCTTCCCGGCCACGGTGGATCGTCCGGTGTCGACGCCGATCTTGTGACAACTGCTGATCTCGTCGTCGAGACCTGTGGTGCTGGTGTGTACTGCGGATACTCCATGGGAGGACGTGTCGCTTTGCACATTGCCATTGGGCACCACACTGCTGTGGAACGCCTGATCACCATCGGGGCCACCCCCGGCATTGTCGATGTCGAGGAGCGACGACTTCGTCGGATCGACGACGACGAACGAGCCACCACCATCGAGCGCATCGGAGTCGAAGCCTTCCTCGAACATTGGCTCTCTCAGCCGATGTTCGCGGCTCTGCCCCACAATGACGCAGACATCAAGGAAAGGAACTCCAATTCCGTATCCGGACTCGCCTCGAGCTTGCGACGCGCAGGAACGGGAACTCAAGAACCCCTGTGGTCAAAACTTGCCGAACTCGACATGCCCATCCTTCTTCTTGCCGGCGAACATGACACGAAGTTCGCCCAGATCGCCGATCGGATGGCTACTGCTATTGGTTCGACTGCCAGCTCACGGCGAGTCGACAATGCGGGGCACAGCGCCCACCTCGAGAACCCGGACCGTGTTGCCGAAATGATTCATTCGTTTTGTACCTGAAGGCTTTTTGTACCTGAAGGTTTTTGAATGTGAACGTGTCCAGATCGAGATTCGTCACATCAGGCCGGACAAGAGCAGAACTGCTCCGACGAGATCGAGCCCTCCGAGAACCAGACCTGACAGTGCCATCCCGTCCCCTTTGTATTTCTCGGGCTGAGCACGGATCTCATTTCGCGCCCGGTATCCGAGGATGATGGCAACGATGCCAAGGATCATGGGCAACACAACGATGCCGATGATGCCACACACCAAGGATGCGATTGCTCGTGGATGATTGGTCTGAGGACCGGGAAGCGGCGGCGGGGGTATCGACGACATGCTGAAACGCTAACTGCCGAGTATGAGACCTGCACACAGCATGAAGCCAAATACGAGCTGCCCACGTCCGGTTGCCTCCAAGACAGCGATCAATTCGCGTCCGTTTGCTCCATTGCGCACCGAGCGAATTGACGTCATCACAGGCACGATCGCGACGAGGACGAACAGACACCATGGTGTGATCAGGTAGGCGGCTGCTCCGGAGCCGAGTCCGCTCACGATGAGACCGATGTACAGGATTCGTGTCCGACCGTCGCCGAGGCGAACAGCCAGAGTTCTCTTGCCCGATTGTGTGTCTGTCGGGATGTCTCGCAGGTTGTTCACCACGAGCAGAGCGCATGCCCAACATCCAACGGCACCGCCAAGGATCCACGACCACAAAGGGAGTCTCTCGATGATCACGAAAACAGTTCCTGCTGTTGCGACGAGACCGAAGAACACGAAAACGAAAATCTCTCCCAGTCCCAGATATCCGTATGGGTTCGGACCACCGGTGTAGAACCATCCTGCGAGCAAAGCCGCCACTCCAACAACGAGGAGCCACGGTGTCGTCACGAGAGCCAGAACCAGACCGGCAATCGCTGCCACACCGAAACTGGTGAACGCAGCAGTTCGCACTGCCCCCGGAGCGGCCAGTCCACTGGCCACGAGTCGCTGGGGACCAACCCGAACATCATCGGTACCGCGAATCCCATCGCTGTAGTCGTTGGCGTAATTCACTCCCACCTGGAGGGCCGAACTGACAACGAGGGCAATCAGGGCCCTCCACCACACAGCACCGTCTTGTCCGAAGCACAGTGCAGCACCGACAGCGACAGGAACCACAGCAGCGGGCAACGTGCGCGGGCGTGCCCCGACGATCCAACGATTCACCGTTACACCGTACTCCAGGACCGGAAAGTCAACTAAGTTGCCTGCCGGCGACCATCCGGGGGGAACCATGAGCCACGATTCCGCGATCACAGACACATCTTCTCAACATGCCGATGCCCTGTGGGCTCAGTCGGCACGACGGCTGGCAGACATGATCGCTGATCGCTCGGTCTCCAGTACTGAAGTCGTACAAGCTCATCTCCAACGCATCGACGACGTCAATCCAAGCCTGAATGCCATCGTGCGACGGATGGATGACTCAGCTCTGGAACTTGCTGCACGGGCCGACAGCGACCTCGTCGCAGGACGCATTCATGGACCACTCCACGGGGTGCCGTTCACCGTCAAAGAGAACATCGACGTCGCAGGAACACCGACAACGAATGCTCTCGTCGCACTTGCTGAGGCAATGGCGCATCGCGATGCTCCAGTCGTCGAACGAATGCGTGCCGCCGGTGGAATTCCGATCGGACGTACCAATCTTCCGGAGATGGGTTTGCGTATTCACACCGACTCGGCTCTCCACGGCCTGACCCGCAATCCCTGGAATTCCACACGAACCGCCGGAGGTAGTAGCGGTGGCGAAGCGTCGGCACTGGCATCGGGTATGTCGCCGATCGGTCTTGGCAATGACATCGGTGGGTCGTTGCGCAATCCGGCTCATTGTTGTGGTGTTGCATCCATCAAGCCAACTGCGGGTGTCATCCCTTGGGCAACGGATATTCCGCCAACTTCTCTTGGACTCGCATCGCAATTGATGCTCGTCGAAGGAGTCCTCGCCAGAAGAGTTGCCGATGTCCGAATGGGCTTCGACATCGTGCGCGGGGTTCATGTGCGCGATCCGTTCTCAGTCGATGCTCATCTCGTCGACATCGACCGGACGAAGTCGTTGCGAATCGCACTGTGTTCTCAGTTTCCAGGGGGACGGACAGATCCAGGTATTGCCGCGGCCATCGAACGAGCCGGAGCTGCCCTCGAAGACCTCGGGCATCACGTGGAAGTTGCAGCCCCTCCAGACGTCGAGCAAGCAGTGGCATTGTGGTCGGCTGTTCTCAATGGAGAACTCTCGGTCATGCTCGAACTCTTACGGTCGGTGATGAGCCCAGAATCTTTCCGCTTCCTCGAATTCGGCCAGCAGGAGTTTCCACCCGTCGACCAGTCCGAACTCGTTCTGATGCACGGACGCCGCTTCGCGTTGGCCGCACAATGGAGCAGTTGGTTCGATGGCTACGACGTAATGCTCAGCCCGACATGGGCTCTTCCTGCATTCGAGCACGGGTTCGACATCGCAGGTATCGAACAAGCTCGTGTCGTCCTCGAGACCTTTCGACCGGTTCTCCCGGCGAACCTGTTCGGCTCACCTGCTGCTGTGGTGCCTGTAGGTGTCAGCGACGGGCTACCCGTCGGCGTCCAAGTCAGCTCGTGGCGCTTTCGCGATCAGATCTGTCTCTCGGTTGCCCAGATCCTCGATGAGGCCTTGGGCATCGCGACACCGATCGACCCACGCGTCTGAACAACCCAATCGTTGCGCCCTAGCCTGCAAAGCGTGTCCGAACTCGTCGCCCTCGACGTTCCACCAGGACCCGATTTCGTCGATCATCTCAAGCGCTGTTGGGACGCCGGCCGTGCAGTCCTTCCTGTCGACCGTCGACTACCACCCCCAGCACGCGCAGCCCTTTTGGCGTCGATGAAGCCATCGATACTGATCGACGAATCAGGGACGCACAATCTCGCCGACGGACGACCAGTGGAGTCCGAAGACGCTCTCGTCGTTGTGACGAGCGGGTCGACTGGCAGCCCAAAGGGTGTCGTGCTGACTCATGCAGCTGTCCAAGCCTCAGCACGAGTGAGCAATCGAGCACTTGGTGTGACCGCCACCGATCATTGGCTTGCCTGTCTGCCTCTGGCTCACATCGGAGGGCTGTCCGTTGTGACGCGCTCTTTGGTGACGGGCACTCGGCTCACGGTCATCGAGCGCTTCGATGCCGATGAGGTGAGTCGGCTCGCAGAGTCGTGCACACTCGTTTCACTGGTAACAACTGCACTGGCACGTATCGACCCAGCGCTGTTCCGGCTCATCCTGCTCGGAGGTTCACGTCCACCAGAGAACCTCCCACCCAACGTCATCAGCACGTATGGCTCCACGGAAACAGGATCGGGGATCGTGTACGACGGCCACCCTCTCGACGAGGTCGACATTCGACTCGCCGCAGACGACGAAATTCTGGTTCGCGGACCGATGCTGATGCGCGAATATCGCGATGGATCGACCTCCATCGACTCCGATGGCTGGCTACACACCGATGATGAGGGTGAGTGGCTTGCCGACGGTCGACTTCACGTGCGCGGACGCCGGGGCGATGTCATCATCACAGGAGGACAAAAGGTTTGGCCCGACCCCGTGGAGCGCACGATCGCCACAATTGTTCCCACTGCAGACGTGTGTGTTCTCGGCCTCGATGACGACGAATGGGGTCAACGCGTCGTCCTCGTCACCACGCAGCGAGGTCTCGACCTCGACACGATTCGAGGAGCAGTGCGCGAACTGCTGCCTGCGTACTGCGCTCCACGCGAGATACGTGTCGTCGACGACATTCCCCGAACTGCTCTCGGAAAGATTCAGCGTGCCGAACTTCGTCGACGGCTCTCAACAGCCCACTAAGTTGCGCACATGGCTTCATCCGAAACGACACCTTCCTCTCCCGCTGCCCATCGTCTCGAGGGAAAAGTTGCGTTCGTCACGGGAGCAGCTTCGGGTATCGGTCGGGCGATCACAGAGCGCTTCATTGCCGAGGGGGCAACAGTCATCGCTGGCGACATCGACATGAGTGGACTGAACCAACTGAGTGCCGAATTCGGCGATTCGGTCATCACCGGACTGTGTGATGTCACCGACGAGGATCAGATTCGATCGTTCGTCACACAATCTTCGAGTCGTACCAATGGAATCGACATCGTCGTCGCCAATGCCGGTGCCGGCACCTACTCCCTCATCTCCGAGCATGCTCTCCAGGAGTGGCAACGGATCATCGATCTGTGTCTCACCGGCGTCTTCCTCACACTCAAGCACTCCGCGAACCACATCCGTTCAGGTGGTTCGATCATCACGATCGCCTCACTGAATGCCATCCAGCCAGCACGAGGCATGGCTGCCTACTGCGCGGCGAAAGCGGGCGTGGCGATGTTGACGCGTGTGGCTGCCATGGAATTCGGTCTGCGCGACATTCGAGCGAACACCATCGCGCCGGGTCTCGTCGAGACGAATGCCACTGCTGGCTTCTTCGCACTCGATGATGTCGTGCACGCCTTCGAGGACAACGCTCCGCTGCATCGGCACGCCGAACCTCGAGAGATCGCATCCGTCGCAGCCTTTTTGGCCTCCGATGACTCCTCATTCATGACTGCCTCCTTCTTGTCCGTCGACGGAGGTGGCAACACCGGTCGATACCCCGACCTTCCGGCGATCTTCGAACGACTCAGTCAGTGACCGGAGCGGCATGTGCCGCCCCATCCACGAGTCCCACGCGAACTTTACGGATTCGACGCCCTTTGAGTTCTTCCACCGTGAATCGCCAACCGTCGTAGTCGATGCTCTCACCAATGACGGGAACGTGCTCGAGGGTGCCAAAGACAAACCCTCCGATGCTGTCCCATTCTTCATCTGGGATGTCGATGTCCAGTTCCTCGTTGACGTCTGAGACGCTCGTCGACCCGTCGATCAGGTACTGGCCGTCACGGAGATGTTGAATCTGTGTGTGATCAGCGTCGTATTCGTCGGTGATCTCCCCGACGAGCTCTTCGAGACAGTCCTCGAGAGTGATCAGACCCGCAATACTTCCGTATTCATCGGCGACGACCGCCAGATGGAACTTTTGTTCCTGCATTTCGCGCATCAGACGATTGACAGGTTTGTTCTCAGGAATCACCACGACGGACCGTAGATGTTCAAGCACTGGGGCCGCGCCATTTCCTGCACGTTCTTGCCGAACGAGATCCTTCATGAATGCGACACCAATGACGTCGTCGTCCTCGCTCATCACCGGAATACGCGAGAATCCGTGTTCGATCGCAAGGTCGACAACATGCGCGATATTCGACGTGTGAGGGGCGGTCACCATGTCGGGCAGTGGGACCATCACCTCGCGTGCGACCGTGTCACCGAACTCGATGATCGACTCGATCAGATCTCGTTCCTCTTCTTCGATGACTTCGTCAGTCACCGCAGCGTCGACGATGCCGAGTAGTTCTTGTTCACTGACGAACGGCCCTTTTTCGAGTCCCTTGCCACGCACGATCACGTTGGTCAGACTGATCAGCCATCTCGACACCATTCGCAATGGTGGGAAACGAACGAGGAGCCGCAGTCCTCGGGCGGTGCGCAATGCTGCGCGCTCGGGGTACAGAATCGCATATGTCTTGGGGACTGCTTCTGCCAAAACGAAAAAGACGACCACGTTGAGAACGACGCCGACGAGAACGCCGATTGCGCCAAAGGCGCGTGCTGCGACGATACCGGTCAGAGTCGCCTGCACCGTCTGGCACACATTCACCGACAGCAACAATGGGTTGATCCAGTTCTCTGGTTCACCCACCAATTCCTGAAGAGCTTTGCCTTGCCGTGCTCCACCCTCTGCCATGGCAGCTGCCTTGGGCTTGGTCATTCGTGACAAACCCATCTCTGCAAGTGCAAGGAAGACGAGGAGGATCAAAAGAACGAAGATGATCGCCAACATTCCCCAGTCGGCTCCAGTGAACGATGCGATCATGCCTGAATCCGTCATCATGTGGTCGGCTGCTCCTGACGAAAATTGTGTGGCGCTGGACCGCGCCAATGGTGAAGTTCCAGAAGTTCTCGTTCGCGCTGTCTCATACTTGTGGTCGCCTCCTCGGTGTCGTGATCCCAGCCGAGAACGTGCAACGTCCCGTGCACGACCAACAGTGCGATCTCGTCGTCCAGAGTGCCTGCATGTTCAGGAGCCTGATCCCTGGCCACGGCAGGACAGATCACAACATCTCCGAGCAGCAATGGCATGTCGCCGCGATCGGGCGGGGATCGATCCGGTCCCCGACTCGCTCCAGTGGGACCACTGACGACTTCGACCACTTCACCGCCGTCGATGGGAAATGCGAGCACATCAGTGGGCCCGATCGAGCCCATGTGTTCGCGATTGAGTTCGACCATCTCATCCACGTTCACGAAGAACAGACTCAATTCCGTTCCACCACGAATCCCCTCTTCGGAAAGCACCGAGCGGGCGAGATCCTGCCAACGCTCGAGAACTATCGGGACCTCCGATTGTTCATCGGCGCAGAACACCTCTGCCTCGGTGTCACCGCCGACCCGAGTCCGCTTGCGCATTCGCGAAGGGCCCTCAGGCATCATTCGGTCTTTCCGTGGAGCGTTCATAGGCAGCGACGATGTCGGCGACGATGCGATGCCGCACAACATCTCCGGTATCGAGATGAACGAATTCGAGCCCGTCGATCCCGCTCAGTACTCGTTCCAATCCGGACAATCCGCTCCGCCCCCCTGGTACATCGACTTGGGTGATGTCACCGGTCACGACGACTTTGGATCCAAAGCCGATACGTGTCAAGAACATCTTCATCTGTTCCGAGGTCGTGTTCTGTGCCTCGTCCAAAATGATGAAACTGTTGTTCAAAGTTCGACCGCGCATGAATGCCAGCGGTGCGACCTCGAGAATCTGCTTCTCGAACAGCTTTTGTACTCCGTCCCCATCGACCATGTCGTACAAGGCGTCGTACAGCGGTCTCAGGTACGGATCGATCTTGGCCATCAAATCGCCAGGTAGAAAGCCGAGTCTCTCTCCAGCTTCGACTGCTGGTCGCGTGAGAATGATTCGCTGAACCGATTTGGACTGAAGAGCCTGGACCGCCATGGCAACGGCGAGCCAGCTCTTTCCTGTGCCTGCAGGTCCGATACCGAAGGTGATCACATTGCGACGAATTGCATCGACATACCGCTTCTGTCCACTCGTCTTGGGTCTGACCACCTTGCCGCGGGCGCCGCGCACGATGTCATCGGTCAGAACAGAGCTCGGACTCTCGTCACCGCGCACCATCGCAATACATCGGCGCAAGACGGCCTCATCGATGGTTTCTCCAGTTTCCAAAAGGAGAACGAGTTCCTCGAACAGCCTCACGACCGTCGCGGCCGAGGGTCCAGAAATCGTGACTTCGTTTCCGCGCACGACGATGGC
>JAULYE010000034.1:0-4314 GCA_032118015.1 Ilumatobacteraceae bacterium
TCGGTGACAATTTGCTCCAACAGGACCTGGGGGCATTCGTTCGTGCATTCGAAGCAGCGCGCACTTCGGCAGAACCGCCTGCTGCGCAGATTCTCCTCAAACAGGTTCCTGATCCGCATCGGTTCGGTATTGCAGATCTCGACGACGAGGGCAATGTCGTGCATCTCATCGAAAAGCCCATTGATCCGCCCAGCGATCTCGCTCTTGTCGGCGTGTACCTGTTCGATCGCTCGATTCACGAGGCTGTTGCCTCGATTGAACCGTCCGCGCGTGGTGAACTGGAGATCACCGATGCGATTCAGTGGCTGATCGACCATGGCCAGCGCGTTCGCTGTGAACTGCTGAGTGGCTGGTGGATCGATACCGGGAAGTTGACACCGCTACTGGAAGCCAACAGATTGCTTCTGGAGGGTATCGAGACGAGGATCGATGGCGATGTCGACGAAGCGTCGTCGATCGACGGGCGAGTCATCATTGAATCCGGCGCCCGGGTTCGTAACTCGACCTTGCGCGGACCACTTGTCATCGGCCGGAATGCCGTGGTCGAGAACAGCTTCATCGGACCATCATCTGCGATCGGCGACGGATGCGAAATCATCAACAGCGAAGTTGAGCACTCGGTCATCATGGAGCGCAGTCGCATTCTCGACATCACGCGCCTCGAGGACAGTTTGATCGGTCGTGAGGCAGAAGTGACGCGGTCCCAACGACGACCCAGAGCACTGCGGCTGATGATCGGTGATCATTGCCAGATCGACACGGAGTAGACAATGTCAAAAGTGATACCGAGCGAACAGATTGCGGGCGTTTACGTGGTCGAGCCGACCATCCACGGCGATCAACGCGGATTGTTCATCGAAACGTATCGGCGCGAGTGGTTCCCGAACGGACGCGAGATGATCCAGGGAAATCGCTCCAACAAACAAAGAGGTGCGATCGTTGGACTGCATTACCACATGCACCAGGCCGACTATTGGTACACGCCGGTAGGAACCATTCGGGTCGTTCTGCACGATCTGCGAGTGGGGAGTCCGACCGATGGTGCAACCTTGACGCTCGACATCAGCGGAGAGAATCACATGGGTGTGTACATCCCTCCAGGTGTGGCGCATGGATTTGCCGCTCTCACCGATGTGGTCATGACATATCTCGTGGACAACTATTACAACCCTGCAGATGAACTCGGAGTGGCATGGAACGATCCGACGATCGCTGTGGATTGGGGAGTCACCGAACCGATTCTGAGCGACCGCGATGCGTCGAATCCACTGCGCTCGGCGATCCCGGCAGCACAGCGACCGCAATGGCCGATGAGGACATGATCGCAATGGCCGATGAGGACATGATCGCAATGGCCGATGAGGACATGATCAAAATGGCCGATGAGGACATGAAATGAAGCTCTTCGTCACCGGTGCAGCGGGATTTATCGGCTCGAACTACGTGCGGTGGCTGCTGTCCAACAGCGATGATTCCGTCACGATCTTCGACAAGTTGACGTACGCGGGCAACATGGAGAGCATTCGCGACCTGATCGATGATCGGCGGTGCGTTTTCGTGAAGGGCGATATCTGCGATCCCGACGCGGTCCTGCAGGCCATGCAGGGACATGATGCCGTGGTTCATTTCGCTGCTGAGAGCCACGTCGATCGCTCGATCGTCGATCCATATGCGTTCATTCGCACCAATGCTGATGGAACCAACGTGATGTGTGATGTCGCTCGTCGAGTCGGAGTCGAGCGCTTTGTGCACATATCAACAGATGAGGTGTACGGCAGTATCGAACAGGGCTCGTTCTCCGAGACCGACATCCTCACCCCCCGATCTCCGTATTCGGCGTCCAAAGCCGCCAGCGACCTGATTGCGCTTTCGTATCACACGACATACGGATTGCCGGTTCTCGTCACCAGATGTTCGAACAACTTCGGCCCGTACCAATATCCGGAAAAGCTGATCCCGCTGTTCACGACCAATCTTCTCGACGGCGAGAAGGTCCCCCTGTACGGCGACGGTGGAAACATCCGTGACTGGATCCACGTCGAAGATCACAACACGGCTGCTCACCTGGTTCTCGGCAAGGGCGAGATAGGGCAGATCTACAACATTGGTGCACACAATGAGGTGACGAACAGCGAGATCACCCACTTGCTGTTGAAGTTGTGTGGGAGAGACGAACATTTCATCGAGCCTGTTGCAGACAGGCTCGGGCACGATCGTCGCTACTCGGTGCACACCAACAAGATCACCTCACTCGGATGGGCACCTCGTCACTCGTTCGAACAAGCCTTGGAAGAGACAGTCGACTGGTACAAGACGCATCGGGACTGGTGGCAACCTTTGAAGGCGCGTCTCACCAAGTGACGCGGCGAGCATGAACTGGCGAGTGTGAGGAAATGCGGCCTGTGAAATTTCTGGTCACTGGGAGCCGGGGGCAACTCGGGAGAGAGTTCGCCGCCCATGCCGCCCAACGCGGCGATTCGGTGGTCGCAGTCGATTCTTCGACTCTCGACATCACCAGGCGCGAGATGGTGCACGATTCAGTCGTCGAATTACGCCCAGATGTGGTCGTGAACTGTGCGGCGATGACTGCGGTGGATGCATGCGAGAGTCGACAAGACGAGGCTTTGGCCGTGAATGGCCAAGGAGTGCGCTGGCTGGCGGAAGCCTGTGATGCGATAGGAGCTCGACTCGTCCAGATCAGTACGGATTACGTCTTCGATGGAGAGAAGCCCTCGCCGTATGTGGAATCGGACCTCCCGAATCCACGCAGTGTCTATGGGCAGACGAAGTTGGTTGGGGAAAATGAGGCCCTCGCGCTCGGCGATGCAGCGTTGGTCGTACGTACCTCTTGGGTTTGTGGCGAGTATGGATCGAACATGGTCAAGACGGTGCTGCGTTTGTTGTCGGAGGGTCAGTCGCTGGCCTTTGTCAGCGATCAGATCGGGCATCCGACATTCACATCCGATTTGGCTGCGATGATCCACACCCTGTGCAGCGACGCGCACAGCGGCATCTTTCACGTGACAAATGAAGGAGTCGTGAGCTGGTACGACTTCGTTCGGGAAATAGTCGAGCGCTCCGGAGGCGATCCTTCGAGTGTGCGCTCGATTCGCGCATCCGAACTTGATCCGCCCCGTCCAGCACCCCGTCCAGCGAACAGCGTTCTCGAGAATGAAGCGTTGGTTCGAGCCGGATATGCACCCATGCGCGACTTTCGTCTGCCTCTTGACGAATTGTTGGTCCATCTCGCCGCAGAACGTGACAAACTTCGAGAATGAGTGGAACCTTTCGCACTGTTCTCGGCACGTGTCACCATGACTGTCCCGACTCATGCGGATGGGAAGTGGACGTCGTCGATGGCGTTGCCGTCAAGATGCGCGGCAATCCCAGGCATCCGTACTCACAAGGCGAATTGTGCCCGAAGGTCAACCGCTTTCTCGATCGTGTGTACAGCCCTGATCGAGTTCTGTATCCACTGATCAGAGTCGGTCCGAAGGGATCCGCCCAATTCCGTCGAGCCACTTGGGATGAAGCTTTGTCTCATACGGCACAACGTCTTGGGGATGTCATTGATCGACTCGGCGGAGAGGCGATCCTTCCGTGGGGTGATGCGGGAACGCAGGGCCTGATCCAGATGAACTCTCTCGATCGCAGATTCTTTGCGCGGCTCGGGTCCTCTCGTCAAGTGGACTCTCTGTGTGGGGCCACGGCATCGGCTGGGACGACGCTGACGATGGGAACCCCACTCGGAGCCGACCCCATGGATGTTCGTCACGCCAAATTGATCTTGCTGTGGGGAACGAATACGCGCCTGACGAACCGACACTTGTGGCCCTTCATCGAAGAGGCCCGGTCCTCAGGCGCCCGAGTTGTGGTCATCGATCCCATTCGAACCCTGACTGCTCAGGCAGCGGACGAATTCATTCAGCCACTTCCCGGAACCGATGTGGCATTGATGTTGGCGATGATGCACATTCTCATACGCGACGGACTGATCGATGAGGAGTACATCGGCCAGTACACCGAAGGATTCGAAGAGCTTGTCGAGCATGTGCATTCCTGGACACCCGAGCGGGCAGGGGCGATCTGCGGACTCGATGCAACGGTGATCGAAGGTCTGGCACGGGACTACGGCACCATTCGACCATCGTTCATCCGAACTCTGATCGGAGCCGAACATCGAGAGCACGGTGCGATGTTCTTCCGAACTCTGTCATGTCTGCCGTTGCTCACCGGTTCGTGGCGCGAGCGCGGTGGGGGCTATGCGCGCAGTGTCGGCTCCTACAACGCCGTCGATATCGACGACTCAGTTTT
>JAULYE010000035.1:0-12577 GCA_032118015.1 Ilumatobacteraceae bacterium
TCGTGTCCGGGCTGGTGCAGTGGAATGTGATTTCGTTGCTGTCGCAGACCAATGGACTGGCGCTGAGCCTTGCGGGCATCGCAGGTATCGTCGTCTCGATCGGCATCACGGTGGACTCGTACGTTGTCGTCTTCGAAAAGATCAAGGACAATCTCCGGTCGGGTCGGACTTTGCGTACTGGTGCTGACAAGGCCTTTGCCGCAGCATGGAAGACGATTCTTACAGCTGACATTGCATCATTGATTGGTGCATTGACGTTGTGGTACCTGACTGTTGGAGCCGTTCGAGGTTTTGCATTCTTTCTCGCCCTCTCTACTTTGTGTGACTTGATCGTCTCTTGGTTCTTCTTGCGACCATCTCTTGTTTTGTTCTCTCGATCACGTTTGGCAGAAGGGCGAAAGTTCCTTGGAGTTCGCGTATCCGATCGTGACGCTGTTGCACAGATGGAGGTGACCTCATGACATCTGATTCAAATGAGACCGCATGGGTCCAAGACAAGAAGATCTTTGCCCGCTTGGCTGCCGGTGAGACCTCGTTCAACTTCTTTGGAAAGCGCCGGATCGCATTCGGGATCTCCCTCGGCCTCGTCGTTGTGACGGTCGTGTCATTACTTGCGCAGGGATTGAATCTCGGTTTGGACTTCAAGGGCGGAGTCGCATGGCAAGTGCCAGTCACAGAGACGATGGATGCCGACATCGCTCGTGAGGTCTTGGCTGACAACGGCGTACCGGCATCCAACGCCAAAATTCAGATTCTTGATAGTGGTTCCGTACAAACGGTTCGTATCCAGGTCGGAGATCAGCCAGCAGATGTTCGTGAGCGCGTGGTGAGCGATTTTGCTGATCGTGCCGGTGTGGAAGTGGACGATGTATCGGTGAATTCCGTGAGTTCTTCATGGGGGCGCGCGATCACAGAGAAGGCAGTTCGGGCTTTGCTGATCTTCCTCGTCCTGATCTCCGTCTATCTTGCATGGCGTTTCGAGTGGCGTATGGCGCTGGCGGCAATTCTTGCAGTGGTTCACGACGTCGTGATCAGTGTTGGGATCTACTCGCTGTTCGGATTCGAAGTCACTCCTGCCACCGTTGTCGCATTCTTGACGATTCTCGGGTATTCGCTCTATGACACGATCGTGGTTTTCGATCGCGTCCAAGAGAACGTGCACAAGTTCGCAGGATCGAAGTTCTCAATGGGTGATGTCAGCAACATCTCCATGAATCAGGTTTTGATGCGGTCGCTGAATACGACTGTTTCGTCGCTCCTGCCAGTGCTGTCGATTCTGGTTCTCGGAGCAGGAATCCTCGGAGTGGTCAGCTTGCGCGAGTTCTCTGTTGCACTTTTCGTGGGAATGCTGACAGGTGCCTATTCCTCGATCTATATCGCAACTCCGTTGTTGACGTTGTTCAAAGAGCGTGAGCCGTCATTCGTGGCGATGCGTGGTCAGTTGATGTCCAAGACCGATCTCCGACACATGGTCGTCACCGGCAACGTGTCGACTCGGGTGCGTAGGCGTTCCGTGAGCGTTTCGCCGACGACTGCGGGTGGGGGAGCAGCTGTTGCACCATCGCCGGCGGCTGTTCTGAATCATCCCCCGCGTCCGCGCAAGAAGAAAAGACGTTGACGAACCCAATGGATCATCTCATCCGGTCCATCGCCGATTATCCGACGCCAGGTGTGACGTTTCGCGACATCACGCCGTTGCTTGGTGATGGTCCTGCCCTGCAGCAGGCCGTGTCGACCCTCGCGCATCGGTTCTCGGATCTCGAGATCGACCGCGTCATTGGTATTGAAGCTCGCGGTTTCATCCTCGGAGCGCCGATTGCAGTCGCTCTCGGGGCCGGTTTCGTTCCCGTCCGCAAAGCAGGGAAGCTCCCCTGGGCCGTCGTGCGTGAGGAATACCAACTCGAGTACGGCACGGACAAACTGGAAATTCATCGGGATGCGATCCACCCGGAAGAACGCATACTCGTCGTGGACGATGTTTTGGCAACTGGCGGCACGGCTGCGGCAACATGCCGGCTCGTGAGTGCTCTTGGAGGCGACATCATTGCCCTAGCGGTGTTGATCGAACTCGAGGCTCTGAATGGGCGGTCTCGCTTGGGGGACGTCAGGGTGGAGACCCTGTTGCGGTACTAAACGTGCTTGTGGGCCTCGGTCAGGGCTGATTGCGACGCCAAATCCCGTTCAGACTGCGATACTTGTTCCATGTCGACCGTGACGAGACTCCTCCCTTGGCGTCGTCAGCACAGTTCCCCGGTCGATGAGTTGAGTCCGGTTCTTTCGTCGTTTCGGAGGCAACATCCCCGGGCGACGACATTCCTGATGACGAAGGCCTTCGAAACTGCGCGTGCTGCTCATGTGAATCAGACTCGGCGGAGCGGTGAGGGTTACATCAATCATCCAGTTGCGGTGGCCAAGATCGTTGCCGACATCGGACTCGATGAGACAACGGTTGTAGCAGCTCTCCTACACGATGCTGTCGAAGACACTGAAGTCACTCTCGAGGACGTAGAGAGAGAATTCGGCGTCGATGTCGCGCGTATCGTCGACGGGGTCACCAAGTTGGACCGACTCCAATTCGATTCGAAGGAAGCACAACAAGCCGCAACGATGCGCAAGATGCTCGTTGCCATGGCAAAGGACTTACGAGTCCTGATCATCAAGTTGGCCGATCGTCTTCACAATATGCGGACGATTGCAGCGATGCCACTCGACAAGCAGCAGCGCATTGCAAATGAAACTCTGGACATCTATGCGCCGCTGGCTCATCGACTGGGTATGCAGGGTTTGAAACAGCAGTTGGAGGATCTTTCCTTTGCGTCGCTGTATCCCAAACGCTATGCGGAGCTCGACTATCTCGTCAGTAGTCGAAGTCCAGAACGTGACATCTATTTGGCCCGTGCCATGGCCGATGTTCGCAGCTTTCTTGGTGGTGTGAACGTCCAAGCCGACATCACTGGCCGTGGAAAGCATCTTTGGAGCATTTACGAAAAGATGATGCAAAAGGGCAAAGAGTTCGACGACATTTTCGACATCATCGCGCTTCGTGTTGTCGTTGGCTCGGTCAAGGACTGTTATGCAGCTCTCGGATGCATTCACGGTCATTGGAAACCCGTTCTCGGTCGTTTCAAGGATTATGTTGCCATGCCAAAGTTCAACATGTACCAAAGTCTTCACACAACGGTGATTGGTCCAGGAGGCAAGGCCCTAGAGATCCAGATTCGTACTCGAGAGATGCATCAGCGTGCTGAGTGGGGAGTGGCAGCTCACTGGGCTTACAAAGCGGACAATGAAACTCCTGACATCGATTGGTTGAACCGCATCATCGATTGGCAGAACGACATAGCTGATCCAGCTCAGTTCATGGAAAGCCTGAAGTCGGATTTGGATCAGGACGAAATCTTCGTCTTCACGCCCAAGGGGCGAGTCATTGGATTGCCAACCGGGTCATGCCCGGTCGACTTCGCTTATTCGGTCCACACGGAAATCGGCAATGCGTGCATTGGTGCCCGAGTCAACGGCAGGTTGGTTCCCCTCACCTACACGCTCAAGTCCGGTGATACCTGTGAGATCTTCACCTCCAAGGTGGGCTCTGCTACACCTGATCGCGAGTGGCTCGCCTTCGTCGTGTCGCCTCGTGCTCGCAACAAGATTCGCCAGTGGTTCTCGCGAGAACACCGTGAAGACATGATCGAGACGGGGCGAGAAGAGTTGGAGGTTCACCTGAGGTCAGCGGGTCTTCCTATGGGCAGCATCCAAGGTGGAGAATTGTTCTCAGAAGAGATGGAAGGGCTGAATTACACAGATCTCGACACCTTCTTGGCGGCAATAGGTGAAGGCCATGTGGATGCTGAGGGTTTTGCTCAGCGAATGAGGCAGCGATTTGCGCTGACCGAGGGGGAGGAGCGACTGACGTGGTCGACGCGTCGCTCTGAGGACAAAGCTCCAGCTGGATCGAATGTGGGCATTCATGTCGAAGGTTTCGACGACGTGATCGTTCGTCTTTCGAAGTGTTGTACTCCCGTCCCCGGGGACGAAATTCTCGGGTTCATCACTCGTGGACGTGGCGTGAGTGTCCATCGGGCCGATTGCGCAAACGCCGAATCCTTCGCGGACGGGCAGTCCAGCCGCCTGGTAGACGTCGAGTGGGACGAATCAGCAACAGTTACGTCTTTTCGAGCATCAGTTGATGTTGTGGCGTTGGACCGATCCAAACTCCTGCGTGATGTGGCAAATGGATTGTCCGAGCAGCATGTGAACATCGTTGCGTGCAGTACCCACACCGGTGGTGATCGCATTGCGAAGATGCGATTCGAGTTCGAATTGGCGGATCCGAACCATCTGGAGGCCGTTCTGAGGACGATCAAGAAGATCGATGGTGTCTACGACGCGTACCGCTCGGTGCCGGTACGGTCCGACATGAAAGAAGAAGATTGAAGGCACGGAATCGGTGACCGTGTGATCGAGGTCGGGGCAGTAGTTTGGGGTTCGTGCGTTCGTTCCAAACCAGTCCTGGGATGCGGGACATTCTTCCTCCGGAATCTGCAAGGTGGGCTTCCTTTGTCGAGGTTTTTCGAACGACGGTGAGTCGAGCTGGTTATGGACAGGTCATTGCCCCCCTTCTCGAAGACATCGGAGTCTTCCAAAGAGTCGGTGAAGCAACAGATGTCGTGAGCAAAGAGATGTATGACTTCGTGGACAAGGGTGAAAGACACATCGCTCTTCGGCCGGAACAAACCGCATCCATCTGTCGTGCCTTCGTCCAGCATCGTCCTGCGACGCCGTGGAAGGTCTGGTATGCAGGCTCCAACTTTCGGTATGAAAAACCCCAACGGGGTCGCTATCGGCAATTCGAACAAGTCGGAATCGAGGTTCTCGGTCCCGAAGACCCTGACGTGGATGTCGAAGTCATCTCCCTCGGCTGGGATTTCCTCTCCTCGCTCGGGCTGAACAAGGTGACCTTGCTTGTGAATTCATTGGGAGAATCGTCGGAGCGCAAGGAATTCGTCGATGCACTCGAGAAGTATCTCGACCTTCGGCGTGGTGAGCTGTCCGAAGAGAGTGTGAAGACTCTCGAGCGCAATCCATTGCGGGTCCTCGACTCCAAACGAGATCGGGACCAACCTGTGATCGAAAGCGCTCCATCGATCATGGACTTTCTCGGTGATCGTTCACGATCCCATTTCGATCGAGTGAAAGCCGGATTGGACATGTTGGGGATCCCTTACACGATCGACAACCGACTCGTACGCGGCCTCGACTACTACCGCCAAACGACATTCGAATTCTCCGGCGGAACCCTCGAATCCGCACAGAACGCCTTGGGTGGTGGAGGAAGATACGACACCTTGGTGGAGGATCTTGGAGGCCCACCGACACCGGGAATCGGCTTCGCCATTGGGCTCGACCGAACACTTCTGGCATGTGACGATGAGCAGGTCTTTCCTGCACGCGAAGTTTCACCCGAGATCTTCATCGTCGACACCACCGGAGGTCTCGAAGCCCTCCGTCTCAGTTCAGAGCTCCGACGGCTAGGAATGAGTGTCGATCGTGCCTTCGACAATCGGAGCATGAAGAGCCAAATGAAAGCCGCCGATCGCAGCGGGGCACAATTCGCCGTGATCATCGGTAGTGAAGAGTTGGCTTCGCGGTCTGCTTCCGTGCGACCGCTGCGTTCCGATGATGATCAAGAAACGGTCGGTATCGACGACCTGCCAGCACGACTCCAGGAGAAACTGCAATGACGAACCCCGACAGATCGACATCGATGCGGACCCACATGTGCGGGCACATCACGTCTTCGGACATCGGACGCGAGGTGAGCATTTGCGGTTGGGTGGCCAAACGTCGTGAACACGGAGAGAAGCTGGCGTTCGTCGACCTGAGAGACCATACGGGTCTTGTTCAGTGCGTGATCGACGGCGAGGTCGAGGTACGAAACGAATATGTGGTTCGGGTGACAGGTACGGTGCGACAGCGCCCCGAGGGAACATCGAACGCAACTTTGGATACCGGCGACGTGGAGATTGGGGACTGCACAGTCGAAATTCTTCGGATTGCAGAAACACCTCCTTTCCCAATCGACCAACGAGCTGATGATGTCGATGAGAACGTCCGCCTGCAGTATCGGTATCTCGACCTTCGACGAACTCGTATGCAGCGAAACCTTCGGATTCGCGCAGCGGTGAACTCCGCAGTTCGCCAAGCAATGGAACGACAGGGTTTTCTGGAAGTGGAAACGCCCATGCTCGTACCCTCTACTCCAGAGGGTGCACGAGAATTTCTTGTACCGTCGCGAAAAGAGCCCGGATCCTTTTATGCCTTACCCCAAAGTCCTCAGTTGTTCAAACAGCTGTTGATGGTTGCAGGTGTGGATCGCTACTACCAACTGGCGCGTTGTCTGCGCGATGAGGATCTCCGAGCGGATCGGCAGTACGAGTTCATGCAGATGGATGCTGAGATGAGCTTCGTCACTCAGGACGACGTTCTTCAGGCGGTCAGCGAAGCGGTACTCGCTGCCGCCGAGGCGGTGACAGGAGAACGACCCGGTCCGATCGAGCAGATGACGTGGCGACATGCGATGGAGACCTACGGCGTCGACAAGCCGGACCTCCGCTTCGGTATGGAGCTGAAAGAATTGACTGCGGTCTTTGCGTCAACTGAATTCAAAGCACTGCAAGGTGCCGCATCGATCAAGGGCATTTGTGTCGAGGGGCGGGCCGAGGAATTCGGGCGTAACAAACTCGACGCTTTGACGGATCGCGCCAAAAAGGTTGGCGCCAAGGGCCTCGTATGGATGAAGGTCACTGCTGAAGGCACGATCGACTCACCTGTAGCGAAATTCCTGAGCGCAACGGAGGTCTCTGCTCTTCTTGGCGTCATGTCGGCAAAGGTGGGGGATCTGTTGTTGATCGTGGCTGATGAGTGGGACACGACCTGTGAGGTACTCGGACAGTTGCGCAACGATTTGGGTCGACCGCCTGTGCACCAGGGTCCCTACCGCTATGTCTGGATCACGGAGTTTCCGCTGTTCGTCGGCGTCGACAAGGAGTCGGGTCGCCCCAAACCCGGACACCATCCTTTCTGCCAGCCCCATCCAGAGGATCTCGACAAGTTCGAGACGGATCCACTCTCGGTCAGAGCATTGGCCTACGACCTCGTTCTCAATGGCTGGGAGCTCGGTTCGGGGTCGATCCGAATCCATGATTCGGATATGCAACGGCGAGTGTTTTCCGTGCTCGGCATCGACGAGGAAGAGGCGACCAAGAAGTTCGGCTTCTTCCTCAAGCCATTCACCTATGGAGCTCCACCTCATGGGGGATTCGCCTTCGGTCTGGACAGGCTGGTGGCGATTCTCGCCGGTGAGGAGAACATCCGAGAGGTGATCGCATTCCCCAAGACACAGAGTGGTCAAGACCCGATGACAGGAGCTCCGAACCCTGCCGATGATCATCAACTGGCTGATCTCGGACTCCGGGCACTTCCTCCCAAGGTGTCACCTCCCAAAGGTTCCTAGTGCCTGCTCAGGTTTTTCGTGCTGGGGTCGTCCTCGTCGTTCAGCGGGTGAACAAAGATGTGCTCGTTTTCGAGCGAAGTGACGTGCCAGGAGCTTGGCAACTACCTCAGGGCGGTATCGACGTTGGTGAGACTCCGGCAGAGGCAGCATGGCGAGAGCTCTTCGAAGAAACGGGTTTGGGGTCGGATTGTGTGCGTCTTTCCTGGGAGATTCCCGAGTGGATCACGTACGAGTGGCCGGATTCGATACGGAGTGGAGCCAAACAAGGCGATGTTCGTCGCGGTCAGGTTCAACGATGGTTCATCTTCGATCTCGTCGATGAAGGAGCCTGTGTTCCGCGCCCGGACAATATCGAGTTCGTGGCGTGGAAGTGGATGTCGCGTCACGATGTGATTCGCGTGGTGGCGGACTTTCGCCGAGACTCGTATCGGCGAGCGTTCGAACTGGTGTCTTGACGATGGACATGTTCTCCTCAGCCGCTGATGAGCAACTGCGTGCACGGGGCCCGCTCGCCGCCCGACTTCGTCCGCGTTCGATCGATGAGGTCATCGGACAATCTCATCTTCTCGGTGCAGGAAGACCCCTGCGTCAATTGATCGAAAAAGATCGACTGCAGAGCATCGTGTTGTGGGGCCCACCTGGCACGGGAAAGACGTCGATAGCGCTTGCGATATCGGGATCGACAGCAGCATCGTTCGAGCAACTTTCGGCCGTGACTGCAGGTGTCAAGGATGTACGAGATGTGATCGACAGAGCGCGAGAACGACTGGGAACTCACGGCCAGAGAACAATTCTGTTCCTCGACGAGATCCATCGGTTCACAAAGGCTCAACAAGATGCTCTGTTGCCAGCTGTGGAGGACGGTTCGATCATCCTCATCGGTGCGACCACCGAGAATCCCTATTTCCAAGTGAATGCGGCTCTCCTGTCGCGTAGCGTCTTGTTTCGTCTCGAAACTCTCGAGAAAGCTGATATCACACGACTCATCGAGCGTGGCAGTGCGGTCTTGGCCGTCGATGTTGCTGAATCGGCAATCGAAGAGATCGTTCGGCGATCGGGTGGTGATGGGCGTCAAGCTTTGCTTGTTCTGGACATCGCCTCGGCACTCGCGCAGACAACGAATGTCACCGTCGATGACATCGATCGCGCCTGCGGATCGACTGCTCTTCGATATGGAGTTGACGATCATTACGACGTCATCAGTGCGTTCATCAAAAGCATGCGTGGGAGCGACCCTCAGGCAACGATTCTCTATCTTGCCAGGATGATTGCTGCGGGAGAAGATCCCCGTTTCATCGCCCGAAGGATGGTGATTTTTGCGAGCGAGGACATCGGTCTTGCTGACCCTGAGGCACTTCGTACTGCCGTTGCAGCTGAACATGCTTTGGAAATCGTTGGCCTCCCGGAAGCTCAATTGAATCTGGCGCAGGCGGCGCTGTATCTGGCGACATCTCCCAAGAGCAACGCTGTCGCTCAGGCGATCTGGTCCGCGCGCGCTGACCTCGAGGATGGAATGGTGCTGGAAGTGCCTGCCCATCTGCGAGATGGGCACTATGTCGGGGCACAGAATCTTGGACATGGGGTGGGCTATCTCAATCCCCACATGGTGACAATTTCTGATTCGGAGCAGACATACCTTCCAGATTCCTTGCGGAATCGGACATGGTACGTGCCCACCAATGCCGGGTTCGAGCAGGTGATCCGGAGCAGAATGGAGTCCGGCAGGCACGATGTCGAGAATGGAGGAAACGATGACTGCGGGTGAGTTCGCCATGATCATTGCCGTCGTTCTTCTTTCCGTCGGTTTCGCTGCATTGATGATCTCGCTGGTGCGGGTGAGGGATTCCATTGGCCTGCTCAGAGCCGAATTGGAAGCATGGCGAACAGAGATCGCCCCGCTGGTCGATGAGTTGCGTGAAACGACCGACGGCGCTCGACTCGTGATGGATGAAGCACGTCAGGATCTGGGCCGTTTCGATCGAGTTCTCGGTTCGGCTGAAGCGATCAGCGGGGCTGTGGAGGGGTCCGCGAGGGCTACTCGAGTTGCTTTGTCCACTCCCATCATTAAAGTTGCGGCATTCGCAACAGGGACGACTCGGGCTGCGCGCCGATTGCGAACAACGAAGAATGCCAAGGATCGGACAAGACGATGATGAAACGATTGACCTGGTTCGTGACCGGACTCGTCGCTGGAGCCGGCTCGGTGCTGCTCATCGGTCGTCGGATCAAAAGGCGCGTTGCGGATCTGACCCCTGTGCGAATGGCTGAACGGGCGGTGGATCGAACGAGGACCTCGTTTGGACGCGTGAAGGAAGCATTCGGGGATGGTCGATCAGCAATGGCTGAGCGAGAAACCGAATTGCGCCACCGCTATTTGAACGATGACACGCCTGCTCGACAAGGATCGATTGACGAGCCCACTGTGCGCCAAAAGCGATGACCCGGCGCCTCCGCCGAGCCTTGGAGCGGGTCGTGCCCGCATCACGGGTACACGATTCCGATGTAGAGCGAGATCTGTACGGTCGAGATGCGTCCAATATTGCCGGTCGAGCGGCGGCTGTGTGTTTCCCCACATCTGCTGAAGAGGTACGCGGCATTGTGGATGTGTGCCGAACCTTCGGAGTTCCTTTCGTTCCACGTGGTTCAGGAACAGGTCTTGCCGGCGGTGCAGTCCCACCTCCAGGCGGGGTGGTCATCTCGCTGTCGAAGATGAATCGGATCCTCTCGATCGACGTGGTCAATCGTCTGGCCTGGGTCGAGCCAGGGGTGCTGAACCTGGATGTGACCCGAGCCGTCAGTGAACATGGGCTGTATTTCGCCCCTGACCCCAGCAGTCAGCAGAGTTGTTCCATCGGCGGAAACGTGGCGAACAACTCTGGTGGGCCGCACTGTCTGGCCGATGGCGTGACGACGAATCACATCATCGGCCTGGAGGTTGTTCTCTCTGACGGTTCATTGGTGACGTTGTCCGGTGAATGCGCTGAGGCACCCGGATTCGACCTGCGTGGCTGTTTCATCGGCAGCGAGGGAATGTTCGGTTTGACCACCAAGATCTGTGTCCGTCTGATGCGCGATGCTCCTTCGGTTCAGACTCTGCTCATGGATTTCTCCACTGTGCAGGCAGGAGCAGACACGGTGAGTGCTGTGATCGCCGCGGGGATCGTGCCGGCAGCCATGGAGATGATGGATCAACTGTGTCTGCAGGCAGTCGAGGATTTCGTACACGCTGATCTTCCGGTACATTCTGCGTGCGCATTGCTCATCGAAGTTGCTGGCGGAATGCATGAAACTACGTTTCAATCCGATCTCGTGCGTCGGATCGGCACGGAGCACGGGGCGTTGACGATCCGAGTTGCCGCTGACGAAGCTGAACGAGCTTTGTTGTGGAAAGCCAGAAAGAACGCATTCGGGGCGATCGCTCGGATAAAGCCCAACTACTACCTGCACGACACTGTCGTTCCGCGTTCTCGTTTGACTGAGGTTCTCGACCAGGTCTATGCGATAGCAAACGAATTCGATCTACAGGTCCTCAATGTCTTCCATGCGGGTGATGGAAACCTGCACCCATTGTTGATCTTCGACAAGCGTGAGCCGGGTGTGATGGATCGTGTTCACGCAGCAGGGGAGCGCATCGTTGCCGCGAGCATTGCTGCTGGGGGCGTGCTCTCGGGAGAGCATGGCATCGGTATCGAGAAGCGGGATTTGATGCCCCTCATGTTCTCTGAATCCGATCTTGCTGCTCAAGGCGCTGTTCGCGACGCCTTCGATCCTTTCGGTTTGGCCAATCCGGACAAGGTTCTTCCGAAAGGTTCCTCCTGCGGTGACCCTGTGTCCATGGGGGATGGCGTGTGGATCTGAGCACGGCAGATTTGGGTGAAAGGCTCCGCCAGAATCTGACGGAGCCGGTGTGGATTGCCGGTCGAGGGACGCGTCGTCCTTGCCCGCGGCCCATGACCACTGTGTCGGCCCCATCGGGAATTCTGTCCCTCGTGCCCGATGAGATGACCGTCTCGTGTGGAGCGGGTACGCCAGTGGACGCATTGATGGAAGAACTTGCCCATCATGGCCAGTACGTGAATCTGCCGGTGAAACCGCTCGACTCAGGGACTGTTGGGGGAGCATTGGCTGTAGGGGAAGGCGATGTCCATCGCCTTGGCAGGGGATCGGTTCGCGATGTTCTTCTCCAGTCCGTCGTCGTTCGCTCTTCGGGCGAGATATTCGTTGCTGGTGGTCCTACGGTCAAGAATGTGAGTGGATTCGATCTGTGTCGTCTGCTCGTAGGGTCCTGTGGTCGCCTGGGAATCCTGGCCGAGGTCATCTTGCGTACGCGACCCAAGCCGTTGGCCAAACGATGGTTGCGGATCGAGGCTTGTGAGTGGGACACGGTGTCGACGATCAGTCGGCAGGTTCACCGTCCATCGGCGTTGCTGTGGTCGGGCACTCACGCACATCTGTGCCTCGAGGGGCACCCACTGGATATCTCTGAGACGGCCCGACATTTGACAGTGCACCTCGCGCGTCCGGTGATTGAAGAAGAGCCCGATCTCGCATCCTTTCCTCATCGCTGGGTACGTCAGCCTTCGGACATCCCCAACATCGTGGGATCCAATCCTGGATCATGTTTGGCAGAAGTGGGAACAGGGGTCATCCATCATCGCCAACCAGATACCAACCAAAGGGTTGATCAGTCGATTCTCGTCATCGAAAAGCGTCTTCTTGTGACTTTCGATCCCAGTGACCGACTCAATGGAGGTACATCGGTCTGGGGACACGGACATGTGCATGCCGATGTTTCCGGAGCTTCGTGATGCTTGGCGTGACCGGGGATCGCCATTTCGTCAGCAGACAGGGAGTGAACTCGTGAGACCGATACCGTCGCCGACAATGAAAGCAACAGACAAAAGTCTCCAAGACG
Organism: Ilumatobacteraceae bacterium; assembly: GCA_032118015.1. Classification (GTDB taxonomy): domain Bacteria; phylum Actinomycetota; class Acidimicrobiia; order Acidimicrobiales; family Ilumatobacteraceae; genus Casp-actino8. Next base: position 12,429 of record JAULYE010000035.1, read on the forward strand.
ATGTCGCGATGTGCGTCGGATGTGGCTTGTGTCTGCCCCATTGTCCGACCTTTCGCGTGACGAGCGAAGAGTCCCATTCACCGCGCGGCAGAATTGCTCTGATCAGGTCTTCGATGGACGAAGAGAAGACTCCTACTGCCGTACGTCAT
>JAULYE010000036.1:0-5668 GCA_032118015.1 Ilumatobacteraceae bacterium
ATTCTCGGTATCCCGTTCGACTCGGTGCAGCAAGTGTGTCTGTCCCCATTGGCCTTCACCAAGGGAACGGATTTCAAACCAGCGAACCGACCGGACCCGGATTCCATCATTCACTGGAACGGGTGGTGACCTGACGCAATGGTGATGTCATCGGACATGCGCTCCGCTGCGCTGGCCGCAACCGGATTCATGCCCGAAGACGAAGGCGATGCGCTGCACGAAGCTGCACTGCGAGCGGGACAAGCATGTCCCGGACTGCCGTTCGTCGAAATCGGATCGTATTGCGGTCGGTCGACGATCTGGCTCGGTGTTGCGGCGCGCACATCGGGTACGGCGCTGTTCGCAGTCGATCACCATCGAGGTTCGGAGGAGAACCAGGCCGGATGGGAATGGCACGATACGTCGCTCGTGGATCCCGAGACGGGGCAAATGGACACCCTTGGGCGCTTTCGGCACACGATCTCCGACGCCGGTTTGGAAGATGTCGTGGTTGCCGTGGTTGGGCAGTCACCACTGGTGGCAAGGCATTGGTCGACTCCCATTGGTTTTTTGTTCATCGACGGCGGACACGGGGTCGAACCCGCTCGCCTCGACTATCTGGGGTGGGCACCACATGTCGCTGCCGGCGGACTGTTTGCGATTCACGACGTCTTCGATGATCCTGCTCTGGGTGGTCAGGCGCCGAACGAGCAGATCTACCGCCCGGCCATCGACAGTGGCCTGTTCGAACAGGTGTCGGTGTGCGGCAGTCTGCGCGTGCTGCGCCGCCTGTGACTCGGGTACTTCACACAGGGCTCTTCAGGCATCCTGGGTCACAGTGACACGGTTACCTGAGCGTGGACCGACACGCTCAGGTTTCCCAGGGCGCGCTACGTAGATCACCCGGATCACCGTCACTGTGACGACGAGAGTGATCAATATGGCGCCGAAGATCAAGAAGAGATCGTTCGATGCATCGGTTCCCGCAGCGAAGGCGTGGATCGATGTCATCGCAAACATGGCGTACGACGTCAGATGGACCACGCGCCAGAAACGGCGAGGCAGCTTCTTCATGGCGAGTGATGTCAACTGCACTGCCACGAGCAGGTAGGTGGCGACAACTCCCCAAGCAATCGCCCCTGGTCTCCATGACGACGCCATGGGAATTGCGAGCTCGCGCCAGCCGAATTTCACGTAACTGTCGGCGACAAGGGCCGAGAGGTGGATGGCGACGCCAGCAATCGACAGTGCGGCGAACCACTTGTGCAGATCGAGCAACCATGCTGGACGGTCGATCTGTCGCATCATCCGTGTCGACAACAGGACACCCCAAACGATCGTTGCGCAGAGAAGTGCCCACGCCACAATCCCGGATGCCCGACTGAGGAACCACCAGAACTGGGAATTCATGATGTGAACCTCTTCCATGTCTGCGATGTCGTCATGGCGCCAGATCGGTCCACGACCATGGCACTCAGACCGAATCCCGCTGCGAACTCGGTTCGAGAGTGATCGTCGAGAACGAGAAAGGGTTTGGTGAAGATTTCGGCCCAGACACACTCTGAGGCGATCACTGTTGCTTGCACGATCGAGCGCGCTTCGACTTCGATGGCTCGACGATTCGTCGTGTCCATGATGTGCGAGCGGTGTGTCTGCCCGACTCGAAGGTGAGCGGATTCATCCAGAATCCTCGCTGTCAGCGACGAAGTGGCGACTGCTCCTTCGGACAGAGCGACGGAGCAAAGCGGAGCGTGATCGAAAGGTGACTCGATATCGATGATCCATGAACCATCGCAGTCTCCAACCCCGATACAGCGGATGTCGCCACCGATGCTCACGAAAACACCCTCAGCTCCGCGGGCCATGAGTTCAGTGGTGACGATGTCGGCCGCCAATCCCTTGCCGATTCCGCCAGGATCCAGAGCCATACCGGAGGGGATGGTGACGGTGTGACCTTGAATCGTCACGGAATCGAGTTCCTTCGACCACTGCACGCCTTCTGGCAGCACGGTGAACTTCGGTGATACTCGTGACCTGGCGTATCCATCGCGCACCAATTCTCCGAGCATCGATGGATCGAACAGGCCATTCGTCGTCGACCAACCAGCGATCATGTAGCGAAGAAGTGTCACCGTCTCGGGTGACACCTCGATCGGATGTCCGTTAGAGGCGTTCAATCGCGAGATGTCACTGTCGCCGATGAATCGGCTCCACATCGATTCGAGTTCCTGAATACGATCTCGGGCGTATTCGATCAGATCAGGCGCACCGTTGGGGTCGGTGTCTGCGAGCACCGTGATGTGTGCGGTGTTCCCCATGGCCGGAAACACCGCACGCATGAATGCGTTGTCGATGGCAACACTCAACGGGACCCCCCGGAACCGCCGCTGGATCCACCACCGCCGGAACTGCCACCACCTGAGCCACCCCGGATGGAGCCGAGTCCACCCCAGCCTGCTGGTTGAGAACCGGCACCCGCACTCTGTGAGGTGGTGGGTGGAGCGACCGGGGTCGGGGGTTGGACGACATCGACTTCGACCACGTGGCGGACGGGTGCTGGGATCGCCGGTGCCGGCACCGATGGTGCGGTCACCTCTGTGGAAACCGGAGCGATCCGTGCGACCTGTGCCTCGGGCTGGATGTTGGATGTCGATGATTGTTGGGCAGATGCCTGCACCGTGAACGCACTGACCAAACTTGCCAGGGCGGAGACGGATGCGCCGGCGACCAGCACACGTGCAGATCGGGCTGGATGTTTGTCGCGCGTTGAGCGGCGGGCTGAAAGTGCTTCGAGTCGTTCGTCAGTCATCATCGCCTCAGTCGTCATCGCCGTCGTGGTCGCCGCCGCCGTCGTCATACTCGTAGCCGTCATCGTCACTGTCATCGTCATCATCATCGTCGTCGTAGTCGTCGTCGTAGGGTGCTGATCCTCCACCCGAATTCGGGGTGGCTCCTCCCCCAGGTGGCTGGGTTGGCTCCGGTGCAGGGGGTGGAGTATTCATGCTCGTCGCGGAAGTGACGATCTGACCATCGGCGAGTTGTGCGGTGAAGTTCACGACCCGATCGGACGACTCGAATCGAATGGCGAACTGGCCGGGAGTCGACTCGTTGATCACATAGGAAAATCCCTCATGGACCATGACCGATTCGAGCGCCAGCTTTCCGCCGATCGTCATCAGTGTCACCAGACCGACGCCCGGGATCTGGAACTCGTTCGCTGCGAGGCTCGACTCCGCAGCAGGAGCAGATGACGGACTGAGTTGCGGTTGATCCGTACCAGTGGACGTGGTGTCGGCCTGAGGGTCCATGACCGTGGCGTTGACGGCGAGGGCGGCTCCACCTGTTGCCAGGATCGCTGCCATCGAGAGGGCTGTGCTGATGGGTGCTTTCATGCATTGGACGGTACGAGAACCCGTTCGAAGGACTCTCCAAGGAACATCCAAGATTCATCCAAGAGTTCGCGTCGGCGGGCATGTGGGCGCAGAACGTGAAACGAGCAGTCAGACTGCACATGTGAAAGTTCTCGTCGTCGAAGACGATCCATCCATCGCCGAGTCCGTCAGGATCGGACTCGAGTCCCAGCAGATGATGGTGGAGGTCGTGGGGACGGGAGAAGGCGCTCTTGCTGCTGCGGGCTACGACGTCATGCTCTTGGACATCGGGTTACCGGATATCGACGGTTTCGAAGTGTGTCGTCGCGTTCGGTTGCGATCATCGGTGCCGATCATCATGCTCACCGCCCGCGCAGATGAAATTGACAAGGTTCTCGGACTCGAGTCTGGAGCCGATGACTACGTTCCAAAACCCTTCGGCTTGAGAGAACTTGTGGCACGTATCCGTGCGGTGACCCGTCGCGCTCAACCGGAGGCAACCGGCTCGATGCAGCTGGAATCCGGTCCGCTCATGCTCGACCGCGCCGCAAGAAGGACGTACGTCGACTCATCGGAGATCTCCTTGACCGCCAAGGAGTTCGATCTCTTGGCGTATCTCCTCGAAGCTCCAGGGGTCGTGCATCGCAGACGGGAAATTCTTGAATCTGTCTGGGACACGGAGTGGTACGGACCGACCAAGACACTCGATGCACATGTTGCTTCATTGCGGAAAAAGCTTGCTCATCCTGGATGGATCGAGTCGGTCCGCGGCGTCGGATTTCGTTTGGATACGACACGAGAGTGACAGCATGTTGAGCAGGGGATTTCCATGAGGTGGCGGTTCGTCGTCGCAATGATCGGTGTCGTGTCTCTGGTCGTTTTTTCTTTCGATTACCCGCTGGTGCAGTACGTATCGGAAGTCCAACGGGACCGGATCGTCACTGCCATGGAACGCGATGCATACGTCTTGGCAGGGCGAACGAGCCGCACAGCTCTCGTGGGTGGGGCAGCGAACGTACAGGCAGCGCAAGATCTCATATCCGAGTTCGCGATGGACCACGACGCGACTGCTGCCATCATCGACGCAGCAGGATTTCTCGTTGCGAGCACGGATCCTGGTGCTCGAGCAGGATCGGATTTCACGAATCGACCGGAAGTGTCCGCGGCAATCGATGGAACGTTTTCCTCGGGTGTGCGTGATTCGGTGACCCTTGGAGGATCGATCGTCTACGTCGCTGTGCCAATCGTCTTCGGGGACGATGTCTTGGGCGCGGTGCGCTTGACCACCCCCAAGAGTGTGGTGGACGACAAAGTCGATCAGCAGATCAGGAGTCTCGTCATAGCCGCGCTGGTCTCGCTCGTCTTCGCTGCAGCGGTTGCACTTGGGTTGTCGGGCCTCCTCATTCGACCGGTCAATTCGTTGCGCCGAAGCGTCGACCGGATCGCAGAGGGCAAGTTGGACACGGAGATTGCGGTGAGCGGCCCGGGGGAGATCCGACATTTGAGTCGCGCGTTCGCGCGAATGTCACAACGGGTCACCAGCATGCTCGAGAGTCAGCGCTCGTTCGCAGGGGATGCAGCGCATCAATTGAGGTCGCCTCTGACTGCTCTCCGGCTTCGACTCGAACAAGCGCTCGACGATGCTGATCGTGATACCGCATCGGCGAAGTCGCACATCGAGGCGGCTTTGGCGGATGCGGATCGCATGGTCAATCTCACCGAGGCACTTCTCCGACTTGCTCGAACCGAGGGCGTCACGATGGCATACGAGGACATCGATTTGCGCAGCGAACTTGTCGACATGGTCGAGCAGTGGTCACCTCTGGCGCAGGAGGGTGGGTTCGAGGTCGAACTGGGAGTGATCGAAGTTGGGCACCTACGGACGTCTCAGCTGGCTCTGCGCGAGATCGTCGGCAACTTCATTGACAATGCGATCTCGTACTCGCCGAGTGGAACACGCATCGTCGTTGCCGTCAAGAAGGCGGCATCGGGTGTGGAGATCGTTGTCAGCGATCAGGGTCCGGGTATGTCTGAGAGCGATCGTGAGCGGGCCTTTGATCGGTTCTGGCGCGGAGGTTCAGAGGTTCAGGGCACTGGACTGGGCCTGGCAATCGTCGCCCAACTCGCAGCGAATGCAGGACTCGGGGTCGAACTGCGACCTGGTTCATCCAAAGGATTGGATGCTGTTCTCGTTGTCCCCTCACAATCAGAGTGAGGGATCCCTCGAAAGGGATTTGTGAACCTCGACAGGTGGAGTTTTGTCAACGGCGCTGGGCAGTGCGGAGCCCCGCCCAAGCGAGATCACTGACTTGCCTGGC
>JAULYE010000037.1:0-13923 GCA_032118015.1 Ilumatobacteraceae bacterium
CACCCGTCCTGGCCAACATCGTCATCATCTGCTCGTTGCTCTACGTTCCGATTCTCCTCGGAAATTCGTCCGATTCGATTCCCATGGCCGAGGTCCTGAACAGCCCCTCGTTCCGCTGGCTGCTCGGACTCGGAGCCACGGGCGGCATCGCTCTTCAAGCTCTCGTCCTCCTGCCTGCTCTGCACCGCGCCAGTTTGAACGTCCGATTCCGCTTTCGGCCTCGCCACCCAGCCGTTCGGACTCTGATCTCTCTGTCTGGATGGACATTCGGCTATGTCATGGCCAACCAACTCGCGGTGATCGTGATGAAGAACCTCGCCGAACCAGGCAGCGGGGGCCAGGACGCATTCGCCAAGGCGAGCACGTTCTTCTACTTTCCACACGGCCTGTTGGCTATGAGCATCGCAACCACGTTCATTCCAGAAATGGCGCGAGCGGTCGCACGCGGTGATCAAAAGGCATTCATCGAAAGAACTGTTCTCGGTATTCGACTCGTGGGGCTGCTGACATTTCCCGCGGCACTCGCCTTTCTCGTGATGTCCAGACCCATCATCGGTGCTCTGTTGCGCCACGGTCAGTTCAGCACAGAAGCAGCCGATACGACATCACGTGCGCTCGCTGGTCTCGCACTTGGACTCATCGGATACTCGATCTATCTCTTCGCTCTACGCGGGTTCTACGCCCATCAGGACACCCGGACGCCGTTCATCATCAATTGCGTTCAGAATGCAGTGAACATCATTCTCGCATTTCCACTCGCTGCTCGATTCGATGTCCTCGGTCTCGGAGTCGCATTCTCGATCTCCTATGCACTCGGGGCACTCGTGGCACTGTTCGTTCTTCGCAGAAAAGTCGAAGGCTTCCCGGTGACACAGCTGCTCGTCAGCCTGGCTCGCATGCTCATCGCATCGTTCATCATGGGGGCAATCGTCTGGCTGAGCCTCGAACCATTCGGCGACGACAACGGTTTTCGAGCAATCATCAAAGTCGCAGCCGGGAGCATCATCGGCATCATTGTCTATGTCGGGGCACTCACCTTGCTGAGAGCGCCAGAGATCGAAGGTCTCCGGCACCTTCGCCAACGGCTCCGCCGCTCCTGATCGAAATCGATCAGGAGGCGAAGAGCACGAGCGAGTCCCGATGGACCACCACGCTCGGAACATCCTCGCCAAGTTCCGTCGTCCGACGACCAGCCGCTGCACGAGCTTGATCGACGTCCATCAGCGATGAACCGCGAGCGATGACCAACCTCGAGGAATCGACGATCTCCACCGTGTCGCCGGCATCGAAATCCCCTTCGACGGCAGTCACTCCAGCTGGCAGCAGGGACACAGTTCCCTTCGACAGAGCCAACTTGGCCCCGTCATCGACCGCGATACGGCCCCGCACTTCACTGGCGAAGGCAACCCACAGTTGACGAGACGACAGTCGACGAGTCGAACCATGAAAGGTCGTTCCAACGGACTCACCGATGATTCGACCCGAGGAGGAGTCGGCACTTCGAACTTGGGCGACGACTCGTTCGAGGACGCTGTCCACGCTCGCTCTGGCAATAACTGTGCGAATCCCAGACCACGAAGCAATGCGCGCAGCAGACAATTTCGAGCTCATACCCCCACTGCCCCGATTCGATCCAGAGCCACCTGCTGAAACACTCAGCAACGGATCCCCCTCGAACACTTCGCGAATCAACTCTGCCGTCGGATCGACGCGCGGATCCCGCGTGAACAGTCCATCGGTATCGGTCAGGAGCACGAGCAATTCGGCCTTCATGAGATGCGAGACCAACGCCGCAATATGGTCATTGTCCCCAAAACGAATCTCGTCGTTGGCGATCGCGTCGTTTTCGTTGACGATCGGCACGCATTCCAACTCGACCAAGCGTTCGATCGTGTTCCGGGCGTGCAAGTACTGAGATCTATCGACGAAATCGTGCGGAACGAGAAGGACCTGCGCTGCGACGATCGAATGCACGGCGAACGAGGCGTTGTACACCTCCATCAATCGACTCTGACCAACAGCTGCGAGAGCCTGCAGAGTCTGCACATCCGTGGGCCGTTCCGAGAGTCCCAGAGCAGACACTCCAGCAGCGACCGCAGCCGATGTCACGAGGATCACCTCTTGCCCATGTCGGCGCAAGTCAGCGATCTGCGAGCACAGACTCGCGATCATTCCTCGATCGATGACACCATGCACATCGGTCAACGACGATGTTCCGATCTTGACGACGATGCGCATCAATGAACGTCCGGTACGTAGTCGAAAGAGAAGTCACCGATCCACACGACGTCGCCTTTGGCAGCGCCAGCACGCGCCAAAAGGCGAGGAACTCCCAGTTTCTTCAATCTCTCTTCGATGTAGGACATGGCCTCCGACGTCGACACATCATTGAGATGCACTGCTCGTTCAGCTTTATGACCATGGATACGAAAAACCCCGGCCTCAGTCTTTTCGACCCATGCGCCATCAGATTCGGGTTTGATGACGACTCGACCCGTCGTCACAGGGATGGCCTGACGAGCATCGTGAACCAGAGCTGCAAGCACGCCGATGAGTTCACGTACTCCCTGATGGGTGACTGCCGAGATCGTCATCCCGTTCCATGCCTCGACCATCTCGGGAACAGCTGAGTCGACTTTGGTCCCCACGATGACGCGGGGACGCTCGAGAAGTGTCGGATCGTATGCCTCGAGTTCCCTCAACAGGATCTCGAGCTGCTTGGCCGGAGATGTCTCATCGACGGGAGCGAGATCGACGAGGATGCACAGGACGCGCGCCCGTTCGACATGGCGCAGAAAGCGATGACCGAGTCCGCGGCCCTCTGCTGCTCCCTCGATCAGTCCCGGGATGTCGGCAACGACGAATTCCGTCTCGTTGTCCAGTCTGACCACACCGAGATTGGGCTCCAGGGTTGTGAATGGGTACGCAGCGATCTTGGGTTTAGCAGCAGAGACAACGCTGATCAAGGTGCTCTTCCCCGCATTGGGAAAACCGACGAGAGCGACATCGGCCATCAACTTGAGTTCCAGTTTCAGCCAAAGCTCTTCGCCGTGTTCACCCTGTTCGGCAAAACTCGGTGCGCGTCTGCGGTTGGTCAGGAATCGCGCATTGCCCCGACCTCCGCGTCCGCCTCGGGCTGCGAGCCAGCGATCACCGGATTCCGCCAGATCAGCGAGGAATTCCCCCGTGTACATGTCGCGCACAACTGTTCCCTCGGGAACCTTGACCTCGATCGATTCACCACGACGACCGTGCAGGTCCTTGCCCTTACCGTGCACTCCATTGCCAGCAATGCGGTGTGGGTGGTCGCGAAAGGCCAACAAGGACGCGACGTTGCGGTCCGCTACGAGCCATACTTCACCGCCCCGTCCCCCATCGCCACCATTGGGTCCTCCCATGGCAACTGGGCCTTCACGGCGGAACGACACACAGCCAGCTCCGCCGTCGCCGGCACGTACGTTCAATTGGCATTCATCAACGAACTGGCTCACGAACACTCCCTCGTGCTCCACGCTATCGGTGGGCAGCGCCCGAGGTCCCCGACCCCCCTCACGATTGGGCTCGAGGACACCGAACGACACCCCTCGCCTAGAGTGCGAACGTGACCGAGGATTCGATACAAGAGCGTGCTGCACGCTGGGCAGGGACGATGAGCGGTCATGTGCACGGTGCGGGAGTCGTCCTTGCACACCTCGACTCCTGGGCCGGTCCCGGCAGCACACACGTCATCGACCGACGAGCCCTCGAAGAGTACGAGGATTCGCTGCTAAATCCGTTGGCCACCCGCTCCCACGGCGCGGGCTACAGAGTCGTGGACGAAGAACCCGATCCGTGGCGAACATGTTTCGAGCGGGACCGGGATCGCATCCTGCATTCCTCGGCTTTTCGTCGGCTCGCAGGCAAGACACAGGTCTTCGTCTTCCCTGATGACCACCAGCGCACTCGACTCACGCACGCACTCGAAGTCGCCCAAGTAGCAGTGTCCATTGCCCGGCCACTCGGCCTGAACACCACTCTCGCCGAGGCGATCGCCCTCGGACACGATTGCGGCCATGGGCCAGGTGGTCATGCAAGCGAAGACGCTCTTTCTCCATACGTCGATGGTGGATTCGAACACGCCCTGTGGGGAGCCGATGTCACCCTTGCACCACTCAATTTGTGCCGAGAGACCCTCGATGGCATTCGCAACCACTCGTGGAGTCGTCCAGCCCCTGGCACTCCAGAAGGGGAAGTTGTCAGTTGGGCGGATCGCATTGCATATGTGTGCCACGACTTCGAAGATGCCGTGGATGCAGGCATCGTCACTCCAGACGATCTTCCACTGCCGATCCTCTCTGTGATTGGCAGTGCCCGGCGCGAGCAGTTGTCGGCCTTCATCGTCTCGATGATTCGAGCCGCAGCCTCAAGTGGCCGCATCGGGATGGAACCCGATGTCGCCGAAGCCCTGTCCTTGTTCCGCAAGTTCAACTACGAGCGTGTCTACTTGCGTCCTGAAAGCAAGCAGCAAGCTCAACAGGTCATCGGATTGTTGCGCGCTCTCGTTGACTTCTACTGCGTCGAGCCCTGGCATTTGCCCGAGGGAGAAGATCTGGTTCCCGGCGACGAAGTGACACAGCAACGTGCTGTTGCCTACGTGGCTGGAATGACCGATCGCTTCGCCTGCCGTCAAGCAGCAGTCAGACTTGGTTGGGACTCGTCACGAATGCCACGCGGCATCGACATCTGAGTTCGACTTGCCCTGACTCTTCATGGACACCCGACGCACAACGTCGATGATGAGAGCGGATGAGGAAAATGCTTCCTCAGCCGAAGTCACTCGCCAGGAAGAATGTCGATGACGCGACGACCCCGTCGCTCACCGAACTTCACAGTGCCGTCGATGAGGGCGAACAACGTGTCGTCGCCACCCTTTCCAACGTTCTTGCCCGGGTGGAATCTGGTTCCACGCTGACGAATGAGAATCGTTCCCGCAGTGATGGCTGAGCCACCAAAAGCCTTGACACCGAGACGCTGCGCATTCGAGTCACGACCGTTACGCGTTGACCCGCCACCTTTAGTCTTCGACATGATTCAGCCCTTCGCAATCGACGTGATCTCAACGACCTGATAATGCTGGCGGTGACCGTAGCGACGACGCTGGTTGGTTCGCCTCTTGTACGTGAAACCGTTGATCTTCGGACCTGTAGCCGAGCCGACGATTCGACCCGACACTTTCGAGCCCGCCAACTGAGACGGGGTCGCCAGGACCGTTTCGCCGTCGACGAGAAGAACCGGCGTGAAATCCACCGACGCCCCCTGTTCGACTCCGAGAAGTTCGACATGGACTTGCTGGCCTTGGGCCACTCGGACCTGCTTGCCACCGGTTGCGATCACTGCGTACATAGCAAAAATCGACTCTACCCCCGTCCAAGGGCTGAATCCAACGCCTCTGGAAAGTCCGTTGCTGGGACCAGGATCATCGGGCCGGACGGGTTCAGAGCAAAAGGCTGTGGTCGACGAGGACGCCACGCCCTTGGCACTCGGGGCACTGGCCGGCATAACTCGTGAGCAAACCCTCACCGATGCGCTTGCGGGTCATCTCCACAAGTCCCAATTCGGAGATTTCGAACACCTGGGTGCGTGTCTTGTCTCTGGACAACGCTCCCTTGAACGCCTCGACCACCTTCTTGCGGTTCTCCTTGATCTCCATGTCGATGAAGTCGATCACGATGATTCCCCCGATATCGCGCAGCCGCAACTGTCGGGCCACCTCTTGGGCGGCCTCCAAGTTGTTCTGGAAGACGGTCTGCTCGAGGTTGGATGAGCCCACGTTACGTCCAGTGTTGACGTCGATGACGGTCAGAGCTTCGGTGTGCTCGATGATCAACGAACCGCCCGATGGCAGCCAGACCTTGCGGTCGAGAGCCTTGTGGATCTGCTCGTGCACATGATGCTTCTCCAAAATCGGAAGCCCCTCTTCGTCCCGATCGAAGAACTCGACTCGATCCGCAAGTTCAGGATTGAAGGCACTGACGTAGGAGTGCACATCTTCGAACAACTGTCGATCGTCGATCACGACTCCGCGGTAGTCAGCATTGAATTCCTCGCGGATCACCCTGACTGCAAGTGGGGGCTCACGATAAAGCAGCGTCGGTCCACTGGCCTTCGAGGCCCGTTCCTCGATCACTGCCCACTGATCGAGCAGGCGGGACATGTCGGCCTGAAGTTCTTGTTCGGTGGCCGATTCAGCGGCGGTCCTCACGATCAGACCGTGCTGTTCGGGCTTGACGCGGTCGAGGATGGCCCGCAGTCGCTTGCGCTCGTTATCGGGTAAGCGCTTCGATATGCCATAGGTCTTGGAATTGGGAATCAGGACCACGAAGCGTCCGGGGAGGGAGACTTCTTGCGTGAGCCGCGCACCCTTGACCCCAATCGGATTCTTGGTGACCTGGCACACGATGAGTTGGCGACTCTTGAGAATCTGTTCGATACGCGGCTGGCTGTCGACGATGTCTTCAGCGTCGTATTGGACGTCCCCGCGATAGAGCACAGCATTTTTCGGGGTTGCGATATCGACGAAAGCCGCTTCCATTCCAGGAAGAACATTTTGCACGCGCCCGACGTAGATGTTGCCGTGGATCTGGGAGATGTCATCAGCAGGCCTGCTGACGTAGTGCTCGATCAAGCTTCGACCCTCGAGCACAGCCACCTGAGTCATGTTCGGGCGAACCTGTACACACATGAAGTACCGGCCAATGGGCTTACCGTTTCGCTCTCGACCGCGGCGGCGTTCGATCACGTCACCCTCCGCCGCGCGGCCATCGCCTGCTCCTTTTGTTCGTGAACCGCGACGTCGCTTCTTCTTGGTTGCCGTACCGTCGTCCTTGACGTCCTCGGACTGCTGCTGTGCGTCCTGATCAGGGCGGGGTTTGCGACGTCCTACTGGCTTGGCCGACCCGGCTCGAACACCGCCCGGCATCGTGACACTCGGTTTCACCGGTGCAGGCGCTGGTCGCGTATCGCCGATCTTGGGACGAGTCACGAGGGCCTCCGCTGCGGCCTCTGGTGAAGGGCGTCCCTCACTCATACGCTCAGGAAGCTCGACGTCGGATGCGTTGCTCGATGCAGGCTTTGGCCGCTCTCGCATCGATGACTCGGAAACGGGTCGATCAGGAACGGGTCGATCAGCAGCATTCAACGAAGCATCTGCACTCGTTTGCGCAGCTGCCGGACGAGGGCGGTTGCGTCCACCACGCGAGCCTCGCCGACGCTTTTTGGCCGCACTCGAGGGACTGTGGGCATCGGTCTGACCGGGCCCAGCTGGCGAAGGTCCCGACTGCCGGGCCTGAGAGTCCTCAGGGGCAGCTGTCCGTTTCAGTTGCTCGTTGTGTGCTGAACCATGTGATTGTTCAGGCGTTCCCTCATGGGTAAGACCCGCATCGTGATGATTGTCGCTCATCGAAAAATTCCTTTCTCATGCGCACACCCTTGGGCGCGCCATTGAAGCGGACAGCACATCAATTCGCTGTCCGTCCTGATCGATCCATTGCTGCGTGCGAAGCACCCGTGTGAGGTGATCCCACGGTTCTGATTCCGCAAGAAGAGCCTCGACAAGCTCGGTCGGCCGGATACCGCGACCCGATGTCGTCAACAAAGCCGAAATCGCCGTACCGGATCCGCTTCGCAACGGATCACCTGGCCACACGTCAGCGAGATGCTCCAACTCATCGATTTGAGCCATGTTCATGTCGAGCATGTTCATGTCGAGCATGTTCATGTCGAGCATGTTCATGTCGAGAATATTTATGTCGAGGATCCCGGGTCGAATGTCATCGACATGTCGTTCCCCTTTGCGTTCACGCTCGAGGTGAACGACATCGCTGGAACGAACTCTGTCGACGGCCTCCACGACGTCTGGATGGTCCACCAACAGGATCCACGACGATGCTGTCACGGATTCCTGCAAGGAAATGTCACCACTGCCGATCTCATGCAGATGAGTCGAGGTGAAACCCTCAGGGAGCGCATGGGCAATTCGCTCTCCCCATTCATCTACTGACGGTGCAGACCCCGAGGCCTGCACCATGTTGGGGTCGACGAAAAAATCGAGCAGTTCGATCAGCGACTCCGCGCCGGTGGGGAGCGCCAAACCGAAGGAGATTCGTGCCCTCGGCGTGAATCCAGTGGACACCGCCACTGGTACTCCTGCCTTGCGCAAGGTCCGCTCCCACAGACGTGCGACATCCCGGTGACCGAGAAAGCGCACTTTGCCCAACTTCGAATAGGCAAGGCGGTACTTCAGCAACCCAGCACTCATGTCGGTGTCCTCGACAGACGCACATCCACTGGCACCGCCCCGACTCTCGCCAAATCCTGCCCCGTCCCTTGGCTGCCCCCGGCAGGAGGAATTGGTGATGCCACGATGTGCTCGAGTCCATCACCAGTGCACACACCGCAGTCGTAGCACGGTGTCCATCGACAGTCTTCGAGTCCGAATTCCTGCAACGACGACTGCCAGTCCTGCCACAAGAAGTCCTGATGTAAACCTGCCGACAGATGGGACCAGGCCAAAACATCCTCTTTGCGCCGATGACGAGTCACATAGTCATCGGGCGACAAACCTTCAGCCGCCATGGCCTCTTGCCAGCGTCGGACATCGAAGTACTCCGACCACTCCTGGAAGACTCCCCCTGATCTCCAAACGCGCTCGATGACGGCACCGATGCGTCGGTCGCCGCGACTCGCAATTCCTTCGGCGAGAGACGCCGACGGGTCGTGCCATTTCACGTTGACACCCTTTGTGCGCGATGCGGCGTCGCGCACGAGACGGATCTTGCGTCCGAGTTCGTCGACCGAGTTCTGCCCGAACCACTGAAATGGTGTGTGCGGCTTGGGCACGAATCCGCCGACGCTCACCGTGACACTTGCACGGTTCGTGTATCGCCGTCCGATCTCTACGCATCCAGCAGCCAGATCGACGATGCCTTTGGTGTCGATGTCGGTCTCCGTTGGGAGACCGGTGAGGAAGTACAACTTGGCGCGCGACCAGCCCGATGCAAAGGCTGACTCGACCGCACCGTACAGATCCTCTTCGGTGATCAGCTTGTTGATGACTGTTCGCAAGCGCCACGTACCAGCTTCGGGAGCAAAGGTCAGACCGCTACGCCGACCACTGGCAACTTTGGCGGCAAGACCAACGGTGAACGCGTCGACGCGCAGCGAAGGAAGGCTGATCGTCGGTGCACCACAGGCAGTCGGATCCGGAACGAGAGACGACACCACGTCCTCGATGCCGCTGAAATCAGCAGTCGACAGCGAGGTCAGGCTGACTTCGTTGTATCCGGTGCGGCGCAGACCATTGGACACCATCGAGCGCACTTGGTCTGCTGGACGTTCGCGCACAGGCCGCGTGATCATTCCTGCCTGACAGAAGCGGCAACCGCGTGTGCAACCTCGGAACACCTCGACAGCCAGCCGGTCGTGAACGACTTCGGTGAGTGGAACGAGCGGCCGACGCGGGTAATCCCATTGACCAAGATCAGACACCGTCCGCTTCGTCACGACCTCAGGAACATCGGCGTAGAGAGGGCGAACCTCTCGAATCGGGCCAGTGGACGATTCGTACACAACCTCGTACAGAGACGGCACGTACACGCCAGGAATGTGCGACAGTTCACGCAAAACGCCGGCACGCGAACCTTCGGTCTTCCCTGAGGCCTTCCACTCGCGCACGACTTCGGTGATCTCCCCGATCACCTCTTCACCCTCTCCGAGAACTGCGACGTCGATGAAATTCGCCATCGGTTCGGGATTGAAAGCAGCATGACCGCCGATGATGACCAGTGGATCATCAGGAGAGCGGCGTCGAGCGTGTACGTCGAAGCCTGCCAAATCGATCATGTTGAGAACGTTCGTGTACACGAGTTCCGAGGACAAGTTGAACGCCAGAATGTCGAACTCCAGAGCCGCTCGATGAGTGTCCACCGAGAACAGCGGAATACCCCGCTCGCGCATCAGGGCTTCGAGGTCCACCCAGGGCGCGTACGTCCTCTCCGCAGCGGCATCGGGGCGCTCGTTCAGAATCTCGTACAAGATCTGCAGGCCCTGATTGGGCAAGCCGACCTCGTATACGTCGGGATATGCAAGGAGCCACGACACCGTGTCTCGCCCATGACGAGGCTGCAATGCCCCGTCCTCGCACCCGATATAACGACCTGGTTTGCGCACCCTCGCAAGGAGCGGTTCGAGCCGCGGCCAAAGGGATGACATGACATCAAAAGCCTATCGTTCGGACTCGTCGCCGACAGAGAGAGCCTGTGGATAAAGGTGGGTCAGCGCAAACGCCTCATGTGCACACTCTCCACCAGACCGATCATGATGGAAAAGGCCACCAAAGACGAGCCCCCATAGCTCACGAACGGCAACGGCACTCCTGTCACGGGCATGATTCCCATTGTCATACCGATGTTCTGAAAGATGTGCCACGTCAGAATGCCAAAAATTCCCACACAGAGATAGGTGCCGAACATGTCCTTGCTGGTTTGGGCGATACGCCAAATACGGACAAGGACGATTCCGAACAGCACCAAGACGAGGCCGCCACCGATCATTCCGAATTGTTCAGCGATTGCCGAGAAGATGAAGTCGCTCTGCTGCACCGGGACGAACTTCCCATTCGTCAGCGGGCCCTCCAAATAGCCCTTACCGAACCAACCGCCCGTAGCCACGGCTCGCTTGGCGTAACGAACCTGGAAGACGAATTCTTCCAATCGATCTTCTGTCGAGTTCTGATAGATGAAAGCTTCCATTCGAGTCAACTGATAGCGGTCGACGATGCCCGCCACGACTGCAGCCGCCATCGTGGCGATGGTCAGTGCACTGACCATCAGCAAATAACGAAAGCGCGTGCCTGCCATCACGAAGATGGCAAGGGCTCCAACAATGATCACGAAGGCAGAGCCAAGGTCGGGCTGAGCGATGATCAGGGCGATTGGAACGCCGATCAGGATCATTGCTCGAACGAACTGGGAATAGTCCATCGAGGCATCTCGTCGCTCGCTGATATAACCAGCAAGAGTCAACATGATCACAGGTTTGGCGAACTCCGCAGGCTGAAAGGAGAAAAAGCCGAGGTCGAAGGACAAGCGGGCACCACCGCGGATCGCTCCAGCTGACAACACGAGAAGAAGAGCAAAGATCATCGTTCCGTAGAAGAAAGCGGCACGTTCACGCAACAACGTGTAGTCGAACGTCATCACGGCACCGAGCACCACGATGGAAATCAGGACATAGACCACCTGGCGAGTCGTGAACCAATACTGATCCCCCTCGATCTTCCAGAACGTTGCGCTGTAGATGCTCAAGACACCGATGATGCTCAACAGCAGAACAGGAACAAGAAGGGTCCAGTCGATGTTGCGACGGGGCGATCCGCCACTCGAGCGGATATTGCCAAGCCCCGAATCAGGCCGACGGCGCAGCATTGCCATCGTCATCAGTCGCGTCCTCCGAAGGATGCACCCGACAGACAGGATCGATCACGCAGTTCGCGTTGTGGAGCCGCACTCGTCGAATTGACGTCGAGAGGGTTCGATGGGAGAACCGGAGGCAAGTTTGCCGCGCCTGCATAGGCCATGAGTGCGCACTTGACGACAGGCGCGGCTGCTCTCGAACCGTACCCAGCCTTTTCCAAATACGCAGCTGCAACGACCGGCTGATTCGGGTCGAGGCTGAATGCCGCAAATGCCGACGAGTCGTTCCACGGAAGACTTGCCGCCCCCTGAGCTGTTCCCGTCTTACCGGCAATGGGAAGCAAATCGTAGGGGTATCTCTCGAAGAGCTTCTCCCCTGTCGTCGAGTGGTAGTAGTCCGACGTCACCCCTGGACCTGTGATCACACGGGCAAGCCCGGTCTCTATAGGGTCGCGGATTTCAGGCGGAAGGTCGACGACCCGAAGCGTGTTCTTCTCACCCAGGGACAAAAACACTTTGGCTTGCAACAGATCAGCGAAACCGACTTCGGTGGAATTCGGCGTCCCTGGCTCCAACAGAGCAAGTGCGATCAGCGGACGGTTGACCTCACCACCGGCACCGAGGGCGCCATATGCCTGAGCGAGTTGGAGAGGGGTCGCCGCGAGCAGACCCTGTCCGATCGACAACTGGACGTTGTCTCCAATGAGGTAGTCGGCAACCTCGCCTTCGGCCAGCTTTCCGGCTTCGACGAGGATTCGCTTGCTCTCCTTGTCCGGAATTCGTCCAGCGGATTCGAATGGGAGGTCGACGCCAGTCCTACTGCCGAAACCGAACTTGCGCGCTTCGTCCTGAATGATCTCCGCACGGGCTCGCTCGATGAAGATTTCCTCGCCGATCTTGTAGAAGAACGTGTCCACAGAGACGGCCAACGCGTCTTCGACATTGACAGTTCCGTACACACACGGCTTGTTGGTTCCTGCGCACAAAGCGTTGCGGTAGAAGCATTTGACCCGAGCGCACGTCTGATCTTCGCGACCGCGCGTCTGGGTCAACTGGTACACCCCGGAGTCCTCGTATCGATATTCGGGTCCACCTGGGAGCTGTCCAGAGATCAGAGCTGCATAAGCCACGAAAGGTTTGAAACTCGATCCCAGGTTGTACTGGCCCTGAACGGCGCGGTTCACGAGAATCGACTTGTCCGGGTCGTCGGTGCGCGGGAAGATCTGAGAGAACTTGTCGCCGGTCACTGATGCATTGAACCAACGGTTGTCGAAAGTCGGATAGCTCGCAATCGCCAATATCTGCCCGTTCGAGTAATCCATCATCACCATGGAGCCGGCACTCGACTTGAGGTTCTGGCACGCCGGAAACTGCGGTTTGACGGGTAGACCTTCGGCATCTTTGGATTGGCAGACCTCTGAGTAGCTGCGAAGCCTCAGCTGCGTCTCGAGAGCCTGCTCTGCGAACTGCTGAAAGTCGAGGTCGATAGCCAATTGCAGGTCGTAGCCGGGAACGGGTTCCTTGCGTTCAACGACGTCGAGGATTGCGCCACGAGAATCGACCTCGTACTTCACGTACCCGGGGGTGCCTCGCAGATACGTCTCGAACGACTTCTCGACTCCGAACTGGCCCACACGTTCATTGAGGTCGTACCCAAGTTCGCGGTACTGCACGCTGTCTTCAGCTGTGATCGCTCCCATGTATCCAATGGCATGGGCAGCGATCGGAGCGAATGGATACTGCCGTTTCCATTGGACGGTGACGTCGATGCCAGGAAAGTCCTCCGTCCTTTGGATGAGGTAGATAGCCGTCTCCTCGCTCACACCTTCTTTCAGTGGCATCGGAAGCAGAGGACTGTAGCGATTGCTCTTGTAACGACTTTCAAGATCACTCGGAGAGACGTCGAGAATGGTCGCAAGCCGCCGGAACAATTCGAGCCGATCGGCAGTTCTTGCCATGACCTCCCAGGCCATCGTCATCGTCAGGACTCGCTCATTGTCGGCGACGATCCGTCCGTCTCTGTCGAAGATCCGCCCCCTCTCCGGGAGCAGTTTGACTGTGCGCGTCTTATTGGCTTGGACACGCTCTTCCAATACGGGGGCATCGACGGCCTGCAAGAACCACAGGCGCAATCCGAGGGCGCCGAAAAGCACCGCAGCAATCGTGCCCAGGACCGCCAAACGGCTGGAGCGCTTGTCGACAGCCATGCGCCAAGACTGGCACAACTCGCCACCCATGTGTATTCATGGGTGTATTCATGGGTGTATTCATGGGTGTATTCATGGGTGTATTCACGGTTGTCTTCATGCCCGATGACACTCCAACGCCGCTTTGGGGCTTCACGTGCCCGTCGGCCTGTTCGCAACGGTTCTCCATCGCAATGGCTCAGACGACTGCATCGTCGAGGAGTGAGAGCCGCTCACGTCTCTTGATCGCCAAAGTCCAACGCATCAAAGGCAGAGTCATCACACTG
>JAULYE010000038.1:0-9921 GCA_032118015.1 Ilumatobacteraceae bacterium
GGGATTTCAAGGACGAATACCTGTCTGTCGAACACCTGTTGCTGGCCATGAATCAGCGCCTCGGCGTCGGTAGTGAAGAACTGCTGCAGGCGCTACGCGATGTGCGCGGCAGTCATCGTGTCACCAGCGCGAATCCTGAGGATCAATTCCAGGCACTCGAGAAGTACGGTCAGGATCTCACCAAGCGGGCTCGCGAAGGCAAGATCGATCCGGTCATCGGCCGCGATGACGAGATTCGTCGCGTCATCCAAGTTCTCAGCCGTCGCACGAAGAACAATCCGGTTCTCATCGGCGAGCCCGGTGTCGGCAAGACAGCAATCGTCGAGGGATTGGCTCGACGCATCGCCGATGGCGACGTGCCGGAGGGATTGAAGAACAAGCGACTGATCTCTCTGGACATCGCTGCGCTTCTTGCCGGTGCCAAGTATCGGGGTGAGTTCGAAGAGCGTCTCAAAGCAGTGCTCAAAGAGATCACCGACTCCGCAGGTGAAGTGATCACTTTCGTCGACGAGTTGCACACGATCGTCGGTGCCGGTGGTGCCGAGGGGGCCATGGACGCCGGCAACATGATCAAGCCGATGCTGGCTCGCGGTGAGTTGCGCATGATCGGTGCCACGACTCTGGACGAGTACCGCAAGTACGTGGAAAAGGATCCAGCTCTGGAGCGGCGTTTCCAGCAGGTCTACGTCGGCGAGCCGACTGTCGAGGACACAATCGCGATTCTGCGCGGCCTCAAGGAGCGGTACGAAGTGCATCACGGAGTTCGTATTCAGGACTCTGCTCTCGTGAGTGCTGCTGTTCTGTCCGATCGCTACATCACGAGCCGGTTCCTCCCCGACAAGGCCATCGACCTCATCGATGAGGCCGCGAGCAAATTGCGGATCGAGATCGATTCACTTCCGACGGAAATCGACGTCGTCGAGCGACGCATCCTGCAGCTCGAAATCGAAAAATTGGCGCTCGAGAAGGAGACCGATTCGGCTTCGATCGAACGTCTGGCAACTCTGAGTGACGAACTTTTTCTTCTGAAAAATCAGTCTGCCGAGATGCGCGAGCACTGGGAGAAGGAAAAGGAAGCAATTTCGGCCATTCGTAACCTGAAAGAGGAGTTCGAACAGCTCCGGATCAATGTCGAGCGTGAGACGGATCTCGCGCTCGCATCGGAGATGAGGTTCGGTCGCATCCCAGAACTCGAGCGCCGGATCGGCGATGCGACATCCCATCTCGATGCACTTCAGACGAGTCAGCGGATGCTCAAAGAAGAAGTGGACGCCGAAGACATCGCAGAAGTCGTGAGCAAGGCAACAGGTGTTCCGGTCACGCGTCTCATGGAAGGGGAGATGGCCAAGCTCGTACACCTCGAGACCTTGTTGCATCAGCGAATCATCGGCCAGGACGAGGCAGTGACCGCAGTGTCGAATGCGATCCGCCGCAGTCGCGCCGGTCTCTCGGATCCGAGTCGACCGATCGGCTCGTTCTTGTTCATGGGTCCGACAGGTGTCGGCAAGACCGAACTCGCGCGAGCAGTCGCCGAATTCCTCTTCGACGACGAGCGGGCAATGGTGCGGATCGACATGGGCGAATACATGGAGAAGCACTCGGTTTCGCGTCTGATCGGCGCGCCTCCGGGTTACGTCGGGTACGACGAGGGAGGTCAGTTGACCGAGGCCGTGCGTCGACGCGGGTACACGGTGGTTCTTCTCGACGAGATCGAAAAGGCGCACCCCGACGTATTCAATGTCCTTCTTCAGGTGCTCGATGACGGGCGGCTCACCGATGGCCAAGGTCGAACCGTGGATTTCACGAACACGGTCATCGTCATGACGTCGAACCTTTCCGGTGATCTGCTTTCCGGCGACCTGGCGAGGTTCTTCAAGCCGGAGTTCCTCAACCGCATCGACGAGATCATCCGTTTCCGGTCGTTGACCGAAGACGATTTGACGCACATCGTCGCCATCCAACTCAGTCATCTCAAGTCCCGCCTCGAGGCCCGTCGCATCGGACTCGACATTCGACCTGCTGCAATGGCTCACCTCGCAAGTGTCAGCTTCGATCCGGTCTTCGGTGCTCGTCCATTGAAAAGAGTCATCCAGAAAGTGATCGGTGACCGCATCTCGCTGATGATTCTCGAGGGACGCGTCGGTGAGGATTCGATGATCGTGGTCGACTTCGTCGATGACGAGTTGTCGTTCACAGTCACCTGAGCTTCTCGAGGGCACCTCTTCGGCAGTTCTTCTCTCACAGGAGGGGATGAGACAAGTAGCGTGGGGATGTCGCCTGCAAGGAGCGTTCCATGTCAGTCACCGTCGTCGTCGGCGCCCAATGGGGTGACGAAGGCAAAGCAAAGATCATCGATTTGCTCGCTCGCGAGAATCAGGTCGTTGCGCGTTATCAGGGCGGTCACAACGCGGGTCACACCGTCGTTGTCGGCTCGGAGAAGTACGCGTTGCAGCTCATTCCCTCGGGAGTTCTTTACGACCACGTCACTCCTGTCATTGGTAATGGGGTCGTTGTCGATATGCCGACGCTGTTCGACGAAGTGGATCGACTCGAGTCGCGCGGAATTTCTTGTGCTCGCCTGAAAGTGTCGAGCCAGGCACATCTGATCTTTCCGTGGCACCAGGCTCTCGATGCCATCGCTGAGGCGCGCCTCGGCGATGCGAAGATCGGCACGACGCTCAAAGGCATTGGGCCGGCCTATGCCGACAAAGCCAGTCGCACGGGTGTGCGCGTCGGGGCCTGTCGGGATCTCGCATCGTTCGCCGACCTCGTGAGCGCCTCGGCGATCCAACACAATGAACTGTTGTCCCATCTCGGCGGAGAGCCAGTTGCGATCGACGAAGTCATCAACCGGTTCACCGATCTCGCAAAGCGACTTCAGCCCTACATTGCAGACACCGTGGGCCTACTTCACGATGCCGTTGCACAAGGTCGCGATGTTCTGCTCGAAGGTGCACAAGCCACGTTCCTCGACCTCGACCACGGCACCTATCCATTCGTGACGTCATCGAATCCGACCGCCGGTGGAGCAAGCGTGGGTTCGGGTCTGGGTCCGCGACTTCTGGATCGGATCATTGGAATCACGAAGGCGTATACGACACGTGTCGGCTCGGGCCCGTTCCCCACCGAGGCCCTCGATGCATACGGTGACAAATTGATTGAGATTGGGCGTGAATTCGGAACGGTCACCGGCCGTCGGCGCCGGTCCGGCTGGATCGACTGTGTGATGTTGCGTCAGGCGGCCCGGGTCAATTCGCTGACTGAGTTGGCTCTCACCAAACTCGATGTCATGGACGATTTCGACGAGATCAAGATTTGCACCGATTATCGCCACGACGGTGACATCGTCAAGGGGTATCCCGACCGTGTCGAGGTCTTGGCCGACGTCGAGCCTGAGTACACGACACTTCCGGGATGGAAGTCGGATCTGCGCCAGTGTCGTTCCGAGAGCGATCTGCCGGAACGAGCGCGCGCGTTCATCGACATGATCGAACGTAATGTCGGATTGCCGATCACGATGGTTGGGGTCGGTCCCGAACGAGATGAGGTCGTCCTACGACATGGCCGTTCGGTACGTGGAGGTGCAACGTGATTTCTCGGTATTCGCTTCCCGAGATGGAAGAGATCTTCTCCGATACGTCGAAGTTCGGACGATGGATCGAGATCGAACTACTGGCCACTGAAGCCCACAGCGCATTGGGCATCGTTCCGCCCGAAGATGCTCAAGCATGTCGCACAGGGGCTCCAGTTGCCGACGAAGCGTTCACCGCAGCTGTTGCCGAACGTGAGCGGGTGACCGATCATGACGTTGCGGCTTTCGTCGACGTGTTGCAGGAGCGCATCGGAGGAACTCCTGCGACATGGATCCACTACGGGTTGACCTCGAGTGACATCGTCGACACCGCATGGTGTTGGATGTTGCGCGACGCGGCCGATCTGCTGCTCGAAGCATCATCGAAGTTGTTACGCGTTCTCGTGAACCTGGCCAGAGTCCACCGTGACACTGTCATGGTTGGTCGGACCCACGGCATGCATGCCGAGCCCACGACCTTCGGCGCCAAAGTCGCCCTGTGGGCATTGCAAGTCGATCGTGATCGCCATCGTCTGATCGCGGCCCGCAAGGCGATCGCCGTCTGCAAACTGTCTGGCGCAGTGGGTACGTACTCGAACATCGATCCACAGATCGAAGCGGCGGTGGGAGAGAAGTTGGGTCTCGAACCTGTGCCGGCAACGCAGGTGATCGCCCGTGACCGACATGCCGAGTACATGTGGGCGTGTGCGGCAGTTGGTACGACGTGCGAAATGATCGCCGTCGAGTTGCGACATCTTCAGCGCACCGAGGTACGTGAGGTGGAAGAGGGCTTTCGTGCGGGCCAAAAAGGATCGTCTGCCATGCCCCACAAGCGCAATCCGATCTCAGCGGAGACGATCAGCGGCCTGTCACGCGTGCTGCGCGGCAATCTCCAAGCCGCTTTGCAGGATGTGGCTCTGTGGCACGAACGCGATATCTCGCACAGTTCTGTCGAGCGTGTCGTCCTGCCTGATTCGTCCCTGCTCGCTCATTACGTCATGCATCGGCTGCGCCGACTGCTCGAAGGGCTCCAGGTCCATCCAGAACGCATGTCGGAGAACCTGAAATCCAGCCATGGTCTCGTCTTCAGCCAGCCCGTGCTACTGGCGCTCGTCCAAGCAGGACTCGGTCGTGACGAGGCATATCGCATCGTCCAGGAGGCTGCCACCACATCGTGGTCGCGTGGCGTGGACTTTCGCATCGTCCTCGAGGCCGATGACCGGCTCGCAGTTGTCGATCGTGCGGTGCTGGACGACGCCTTCGATCTGACGAGATCCCTCGACGGCATCCATCGCATCTTCGAGGCGCTCGATTCTGTAGCTGTGTAGGTCCAAATATCCCGGCCTCATTCTCATGTCCCGGTCGGGAAATTCTGGACCATGATCGTCCTTACCCCTGCCGATCAAATTTTCATGATCACTCTGTGATCATGAGTGGCGGTCGATGCCGGCCTTTTTGAGAATGGATGGATCGACACCGATTTCCCGCCACGCTGAGTACGTGATGCCGTTGCGCTCTCCGTACGACTTGGCGACTTTGACGAACTCTGTCTCGAGTGGCGCGATGTCCTGGTGTGCGGTCATCTCCTCGAGTTCGACAGCCAGATCCAACTTTTCCTGAGCCAATTTGAGTTGGGTGATTGGATCTGCAGTCTCGTATTCGATAGCGATCGCTCCCAATCGACGGCGAATCGAATCAGGCGTTCGCTTGCGTCCTCTCTTGGGTCGATTGCGGCGGAGAGCTTCGAGGTACACCCGTACGGTCCTACTCTCGGCGCGACCGATGGCGAGGGCCTCTTTATGAGTCTCAGACATAGGGGTCTTTGGAGCAGCCATTGATTTCATAATAGGGCTATTAGTGTAATTATTCAATAAATTAAGTGTTTAAGTTCTTTTTCTCCCGCTCGAGAAACAGCCTTGTACCGTGGTCCCGTGCCCGAATTGGATGGTCTTCCCGTTCTCGACGACATGCGAGATCGCTTAAGGCGTCACGTTCTCCACCATTCATTGCGGACGGGCTCCTTCACGCTCAAGTCGGGAGCGACGAGCACCTGGTTCTTGGACACCAAACAGACCGCCTGCCGTCCTGATGGCATCGTGCTCGTTGCCGATGTCGCACTCGGTCTGTTGCCGCCCGAGGCTCAGGCCATCGGAGGTTTGACCATGGGGGCCGATCCGGTTGCATTCGGGATCGCCGCTGTGGCTGCGACGCGGGGTATCGATCTGCGCAGTTTCAGCGTGCGCAAAGAGGCAAAGGATCACGGTGTGACCGGCCGGATAGCGGGAGCCCTGCGACCGGGGGACAACGTCGTCATCACCGAGGACACGGTGACCCGCGGAACGTCGATCATGGAAGCCGTCGATGTCGTCGAGGCCTTCGGGGCCACGGTGGCTGCGATCACGGTCATCGTGGACCGAGGAGGTACGTGCGCTGAATTGGCTCGAGACCGGGGAATTGCGTTCCTGCCGATGCTGACAGCACCCGATCTGGGGTTCCCGTACGGATCATGACTTTCTGTCTTGTGTGGCATTCGGGAGCCGAAGTGACAGGATGGGGGTATGTCTCCACAGTCTCCTGCACCTGCTGAATACCCTGTTCTCGTCGGCATCGATGGGTCCGCCAATGCAGAAGCCGCCATGTGGTGGGCAGTCGACATCGCTGTTGCCTCCAAACGACCGCTGCGTTTGCTGACGTGCTACTCCTTGCCGGTGATGGTCGGAATGGGCGTTGCAGCTGGATACATGGGTCCCATGTTGACGTCGGAGGAGATCCGCGAGATCGATGCAGCCAATCGCAAGGTGCTCGAAGATCTCAAGGCCAAGGTTGCCGAAGCACAGCCCTCACTCGCAGTCGAACTGTTCATTGATCAGGGTTCGCCGGCAACGGCTCTTTTGAAGGCATCAGAGGATGCAGCGATGATCGTTGTCGGAACGCGAGGGGTCGGATCGACGCACGCTCTCGTTCTCGGATCAGTGAGTTACACCGTGGCCCATCGCGCCAAGTGCCCGGTCGTTCTCGTGCCGGAGTCTGCAGAGCGAACCGCGGGTGGTCGCGTCGTCATCGGCGTCGACGGTTCCAAGAAGTCCGTGGAAGCGGCGATCTGGGGACTGCACTTCGCAGAGTCCCTTCAGCGCTCAGTCGAACTTGTCGCAGCGTGGCAGTACCCCTACGCGGCGATGTCACCGGAAATCGGCATGGTCATGGGACCGGACATTGAAGAGCTGCGTGTGGCGATGAAGCGCGACGCCAACAAGTTGGTCGAACAGGTGCGAATGCAATTGTCGGTGGACGAGCATTCCCATGTGTCGATCAAGACGGACACCGTCGAAGGGTCGGCTACTGAGGCACTGATCGACCATTCACGCACCAATGATGTTCTCGTCGTCGGGTCACGCAGCCGCAGCATGCTCGCCGCAGCCTTGCTCGGTGGGACGACGCTTGCTCTCGCACACCGGAGCAAGTGCCCAGTTGCGATCGTGCACTGAGCACGAGCCGATGTCGCACCGATGACGATTCAACAGCTGTTTGCGCTGGAGAGCCATGGACCCGACACCTTCGTCGGGGCAGGTCGCCAATACCCATGGGGTGGTCTCTACGGCGGGCACATCGTGGCGCAGGCGCTGTGGGCTGCTGCTGAGACAGTCGATCCGTCGATGGAACCGCATTCGCTGCGTGCCTACTTCATTCGGCGAGGCGACACATCCGAACCTGTGCGCTACGAAGTCGATCGCATTCGCAACGGCAAGAGTTTCTGCACACGCCGTGTCGTAGCGCGCCAGACAGTGGGGGTCATTCTCAACTTGGAGGCGAGTTTCCAGATCCATGAGGACGCAGCCGATACGCAGCCGATTCCGTTTCCCGTAGGTGTCCCAGATCCTGAGACGATCGAGAATTCGGCTTGGTCCGATGTCTTCGACCGTCGATGGATCGCTGACGATGCGATGCCCGGTGGTGTGCGTGAGGGTTCGGGACGTTCGATGTCGTGGTTTCGCATCACCGAACCACTCGGGTCTGCCGACGATCCCCGATCACGGCTGCTACATCGTTGCGCATTCACCTATCTGACCGATGACCTTCCGACCGATGCCGTGGTGCGATCCCATCCGGACATCTCCCGGCGTCCAGAGGGTGAGCGAAATTTCCAGGGTGCGAGTCTCGACCACACCATCTGGTTCCATCGACCGATCCGCAGCGATCAGTGGCATCTCCAGGACTTCACATGTCACTCGGTGGGGAACAGCCGCGGATTATCGATCGGCCACATCTTCAGCCAGGAGGGAGTCCTCGTGGCCACCGTTGCCCAGGAAGTTCTGATCCGCGATCGTCAGGTCTGAGCAGGATTCACGTCGCGCGTTCAGCGACGATCGCGCACGCCGTTGACATAGGGCGTGACCGCAGCTGAGAAGAACGGTGTCAGCCATTGCGCATATGTCGTCGTGATGTGATTCGAGTCCCGGTACATCAGCAGATTGCCCGAGATCACCGGGCACATCGTGTCGGTGCACACCCAGTGGCTGGTGTCCAGATACTGGGCTCCGTTCTCGACTGCGACATCGATGTTCGTCTGCTGTCGAGTGGCGCGGATGCCCTTGTCACGTGTGAACGTGCACGCTGCGACATCGTTCAGCGACTTCGACAGGCACGTCGGCACGTCCTGGCCTGGATAGGGCGTATCGGTGATGACGATCGGGCTGATGCCCATTTCTCGAAGTCGAGGAATGAGTTCGGCGAAGCCGGCCTTGATTTTCGGGTCGGAGAACGGCTCACGGGTGTTCGGATCCTGGAGCCGATTGGAGTACCCGATGAAGATCACCGACACGTTTTCCTCGACGAGCCGCTGCATCACCCGCTCACGCCACGGTTTGCACTCCGGATACGTCGGACCGACAAGGGAGTTGTACGTGATCAATTCGATCGGTGTGCACCCGGTCTTGGTCAGGGGAACCAATCTCCACGAATTGTCGAGAGCGACCTGGTTGAGGGCTGGGAACCATTGAGCGGCATGGGAATCTCCGTAGAGAGCAACAGTGAAATCGGAATCGATGTCTCCGTATTCGCACACAGCAGGCTGGGCCGAGCCGATGTCCACGTGGCAATCCTCGGAGTAGATGAGTGGCTTGTCACCAGATGCTGCGCGCAGTGATGGGGTGAGGTTCGCCGGTACGACCTTGGTTTCGAGTGCC
The DNA here is from genome assembly GCA_032118015.1 of Ilumatobacteraceae bacterium. GTDB lineage: Bacteria > Actinomycetota > Acidimicrobiia > Acidimicrobiales > Ilumatobacteraceae > Casp-actino8. The sequence continues at coordinate 8,755 of JAULYE010000038.1, forward strand.
GCGCCGAGGACGTCGAGCGGCGAGGTGGGGTTGGCGACATCCGGCGCTGGACCCTCAGGCTTGGGACCTGTTGCGTCTGGTTGCTGCGGTGACACGACAGAGTCGGGAGACGATGTCGTACTCGAGGCTTCGGGCAGAGTGGGAACGATCACCGGTGGAAGTTCGGCAACCTCATCGGTACTGAGTGCGACCGACGACGTCTGTAGAACCGCACCGAATCCGACGCTGACTGCGATGAGCGCGGCTCCGAGACCGAGTGCGAGTCGTGGCCGATGCTGCAAGCGTTCCGAATGTCGAATCGGGTTCTCGAGCAATTGATGGGACAGGGTTGCCGCACCGAGCGCAAGGGCTACCGCAGCGAGTCGTTGTTGGGCGGTGAGGGGCGCGCCGGCATACCCCTCGGCGATGATCAGGATCGGCCAGTGCCAAAGATAAATGGAGTACGAGCGACCACCGATCCACTGCAGGGGCGCAAAGCGCAACACTTCTTGCGGACCGCCCCGTGTGCGATCGCCAGCCATGAGGACGAGGGCAGTGGACACGACGGGAAGGAGCGCGATGCGGCCGGGAAACGCCATCGTCTCGTCGAAGATCATCACACTGGCCACGATGCCGAGTACTCCAGCCCATCCGAGAACGATGCGCAGACGGGTGTCGAGAGTCTGAATGGTCGGCCAGGCGAGGGCCACGAGAGCTCCGATACCGAGCTCCCAGGCCCGGGTGTGCAACCCGAAGAAGGCCCACGGTTGTGATGTGCCCGTTTGCCACACGCACAAGATGAATGACGCGATGGTCGTCGCACTGACCACCGTCAGGGCGCGGGCACGACCTTGACGGACATTCCACAGCAGCACCATCAACAGCGCCGGCCAGACGATGTAGTACTGCTCCTCGACCGACAGCGACCAGAAGTGTTGGAATGGAGATGGCGGAAGGTCCGACTGCAGATAGTCGGTACTGCGCGCCGCGAGCACCATGTTGGCGAAGAATCCTCCACTGGCAATGGCGTCGGTGCCGATATCGCGCAGGCGCAGCGGCTCGAGAAGTGCGCGACTCGCCAACACAGTGGCGACGATGACGAGCGCAGAAGCCGGTAACAAGCGCCGGGCACGCCGGGCGTAGAACTTCGACAGTGAGATGCGCCCGGTGCTCGAGCGTTCGTCGACG
>JAULYE010000039.1:0-7635 GCA_032118015.1 Ilumatobacteraceae bacterium
GGGCATACCCAAACCCGGTTCCGTACGCCGATGTCGTGACGTTCACGACGCACAAGACCCTGCGCGGACCACGCGGTGGATGCATTCTCAGCAAGGCCGAACATGCTGCCGCCGTGGACAAGGCGGTGTTCCCGGGTTGGCAGGGTGGACCTCTCGAACACGTCATTGCCGGCAAGGCCGTTGCATTTCGCGAGGCCGCTCATCCGTCGTTCAAGCAGTACGCACACCAAGTGGTGGACAACGCGTCGACCCTCGCGCAGGCACTTGCCGAAAATGGATTTCGTCTCGTGTCCGGCGGGACGGATTGCCACTTGATGGTGGTCGACCTACGCCCATTCGACGCCGAGGTCACGGGCAAGGAGGCCCAGGCCGTCCTCGATCTGGCTGGGATCACTCTCAACAAGAACACGATCCCAGATGATCCGCGCAGTCCTTTTGTCACTTCTGGAGTTCGCATCGGAACCCCCTCGGTCACCACTCAGGGGATGGGTGTTCAGGAGATGCCTCTCATTGCCTCGTTGATCGCTCGTGCCTTGCGAGGTCGCAACGATGATGTGGAGATCGCAGCAGTTCGGGCAGACGTCGCAGCTCTGTGTGCGGCCTTCCCCGCTTATCCATCTGGGGTGTGACGGCCGGAGTGTGACGGCCTGCGGTCCGATGGGATCGACCTGAGCCAATAGTCTCAGGGCGTGCCAGCAACGGTCGACTACCTCTTCATTGGCATCGTTGCCGCCCTGGTGACGTTCTTTGCCACGCCGATGGTGACTCGACGCGCCCACCGACTCGGCTGGGTCGTGCAGCCCGACGAGCGCCGAGTCCACAAGGTGCCGACACCCGATGTCGGTGGCATCGCGATGTTCCTCGGTTTCGTCGTGGCGCTGGTGCTCGCGTGGCAGATGGATCGATTTTCGCTCGTGTTCGACAACAACTCCGAGCCCTTCGGTGTCCTCTTGGCAGCGGCGATCATCTTCGCCACTGGCTTGATCGACGATGTGCGCGAGTTGTCGAGTCCGGCCAAGATCACTGGCGCGGTCGTAGCGGGACTGGTTCTCGTGTGGTTCGGGGCGACGATGTTCTATTTCCGTGTCCCGTTTCTCGACGTCTTCGTCCTGTCCGACGATTGGATCCCGATCATCACGGTCCTGTGGCTCGTCGGGATGACTCAGGCGATCAACTTGATCGATGGCCTCGATGGTCTTGCGGCGGGGATCGTTGCGATAGCGGCGGCAGCGTTCTTCCTCTACAGCCGTCGACTCGACGATCTTGGGGTGTTGGCCCAACCCAACGTCGGCCCTCTGGTGGCGATCATCGCCCTTGGTGTCTGTGTCGGCTTTCTCCCGCACAATTTCAATCCGGCCAAGATCTTCATGGGGGACAGCGGGGCGCTTTTGCTCGGACTGTTGATGGCGGTGTCGACGAGTGTTGTCGGAGGACGAGCGGATCCGAACAACGAGGCGTATACACCCGGTCAGACGTACTTCTTCTTGGCTCCGCTGTTCATCCCGTTGTTCATTCTTGGAGTACCGATCCTCGATACGGCATTTGCGATCGTGCGTCGTGCGGCCAAGCGCCAAGGAGTCGCCACCGCAGACAAGGGACATCTGCATCACCGCTTGATGGAAATGGGTCATGGTCAGCGACGCAGTGTGCTCATTCTGTGGCTGTGGACCACGTTGCTGAGTGGATTCGTTCTGTATCCGATTTTCACCCAAGCGCGCACCGCACTCATTCCGATTGGAACTGCGGCCATCGTGCTCGGCCTGTACACCGTGCTGCATCCAGAGGTTCGACGCCAGCGACGTACGGGTGTTCACGATTCAGGTGTTCACGATTCAGGTGTTCACAATCTCACGAGCGGGGCATCGCAAGTCGAGGTTGGGAACGAGGACATCTCAGGAGATGAGACGTCGAGATTGCCGAGGCCCCAGATCGACGACTAGGTTGTGATCGGCTTCACGAGAGCCACTGGCGTGCCCCCCACGAACTGCGGAAGAGTCGATGTCCGAGATGCCCCAAACCCGATTGCGAACTCGGCGTCTTTCGTTGCGCCCAGTGAACCGTTTGGTTCTCGGCTCCAGCCGTCCGGCAGGCGTCGAATCAGGCATGGGCCAGGGTATGGAATTGGCAGTCACCCTCTTGGTCTTTCTCGGCATCGGTTGGCTCATCGATTCCCGAGTGGACACCCGCCCGATTTTCACCGTGGCGCTCGTCGTGTTCGCAATGGTCGGGCAGTCGGTGCGCATGTGGTTCGAGTACGACGCTCGGATGAAGGTCCTCGAGCGCGAGCGTCAGGAACGACTGACCCGTCCCAGTGGAACCGCGCCGGTTCCAAGATCGCCTCAGGGCGAGACGTATGCGCAGGGTGGTGAGCAATGACCTCACCGCAGGAAACGAGTCCCATGGCAACTCGGATCGAAGGCGAGTCGCCCGAGATTCAAGTGTCCCTCGACATCCTCAAGCGGGCCGTCTACATTGCACCGGCCGTCGTCGGTATCTGCGCAATTTTTGCCGGACTGGGCGGGGTCTTCGGGGCGCTATACGGCCTTGCGCTGGTGTTGGTGAACTTCCTCCTCGCAGCGGCTCTCGTCTCGGCCACAGCGCGCATTTCCCTCGGTTTGATGATGGGAGCGGTACTGTTCGGATATCTGGTCCGCCTCGGACTGATCTTTGTCGCTGTGATTCTTGTCCGAGATGCCTCCTGGATTTCACTCACGGCACTCGGATTGACCATTATCGTGTCTCATCTGGGACTTCTCGTGTGGGAGATGCGCTTCGTTGCCGCATCACTTGCGTATCCAGGTTTGAAACCGCGAAAGTCTTGACATGTCGTTAGTGCAAATCATTCACCCTTCCACCTGCGTGCCCCTTCTTGGACAAAGGAAACACAACCCGTGATCGCCCTCGAGTTCCCACCGATCAATGAGCTCCTCCGCTGGAAGGATCTCTTTCCGTCGTTCAACAAGATCGCCCTCATCGTCGTTGCTGCGGCGATCATCGGGTCGCTCGTGTTCTATTTGGCTGGCAGCAAAGATCACCGCTCTGCCCCCAAGGGAGTTCGCAACTTCGCTGAGTCCGTTGTCGAATTCATCGAGAACGGCATCGTCATGCAGACCATGGGTCGCGATGGGTTGGGTTGGACACCGTTCCTTCTCAGCCTGTTCACGTTCATCTATCTGTGCAACGTTCCAGGCGTGATCCCATTCCTCCAGATGCCGGCGACAGCTCGTATGGCTCTGCCGTTGTTCTTGTCTCTCCTCGTCTGGGTCGTGTTCATCGGTACAGGCTTCAAGCATCAAGGAATCGGGTATCTGAAGAGCTCGTTGTTCCCACCAGGGGTACCCAAGGCGCTCTACATCTTGGTGACACCGATCGAATTGATTTCGACCTTCTTCGTGCGGCCGTTCTCGCTGACCGTGCGACTCTTTGCCAACATGCTTGCCGGTCACATGTTGCTCGTGACCTTTGCGCTTCTCTCCGAAGCTCTGTTCCAGGCCAAGGGCAACCCGGCGCTCATCCCGATGGGCGTACTGCCCTTGCTGATGCTCATCATGTTGACGGCCTTCGAAGTCCTCGTGGCTTTCTTGCAGGCCTACATCTTCACAATGCTCGCTTCCGTATACATCGGCGGCGCCGCTCACCCTGAGCACTGATTCACTCGACCACCCGTAATTTCTCTTAACAACACACACAGGAGATCAAGAAAATGGAAGCACTTGCTGTACTCGCCGCACTGACCGGTGACGAATTGAAGGCAGCTGAAGCTGCCGGCACGGCCGGTTTCGCCTACGGCCTCGCCGCCATCGGTTCGGCTATCGGCATTGGATACATCGTCGGAAAGTCGGTGGAAGCCATGGCCCGCCAGCCAGAGGCTGCCGGCATGATCCGAACCACGATGTTCCTGGGAATTGCGTTCACCGAAGCCCTTGCCCTCATCGGCTTCGTCGTGTTCATTCTCATCGGTCTCTGATCCACACACATCAATCGATCCATCGACCCACAAGGAGTTGACGTGCTGACAGCCGTCGTAATCGACTCGCAGGGCACCGTACGGGTCGAGTTCGTCCAAGCCGGAGGATCCGGCGAGGAAAAACTCGTCTCGCCATCGGAATGTCTCTTCGAGCCGGAATCCGAGGAACTGAAGAACGCGGACAAGATCCCGCAGTCCGAATGCGGACCGGGACCGAGTCCGATCCTGCCCGAGATGAAAGAACTCGTCTGGAGTGGAAGCGCGTTCATCGTGTTCGCCCTTGCGATGCGGTACTTCTTGTATCCGCGCCTTCGCAAGGGAATGGATGCTCGGTACAACTCGATCCGCGAAGGTCACGAGAACGCCGATGCGGCTCGAAACTCTGCTCGCAGCGAGGTGTCTCGTTACGAAGAGGCCCTGGCTGCTGTGAAAGCGGATGCCGCCAAGGTCATCGAAGCGGCACGACAGACGCTCGAGACCGATCGTCAGGCTCGCATTGGGGAAGTCAACGCGCGGATCAATGCCAAGCGTGAGGCAGCTCAACGTGAAGCCGATGCGGCACGTGCCGCCGTGCGTGGTCAGATCGAGTCCGCAGTGACCGATGTGGTCACATCAGCTGTTGAGGCAGCAACGGGTGCTCGACCTGACGCGAATGCGGTGAGTCGTGCAGTGGCCGATGTGATGAGTGCAGGAGTCCGCTGATGATCGAATTCTCTCTTCTTGCCGTCGACCCGGCGGAGTCGCCACACTGGCTGTTTCCTGAGTTGCCGGAGATCATCTATGGCGGAATTTCCTCGCTGATCATCTTTGCTGCGTTGTGGAAGTTCGCGATTCCGCAGTTCAAGAAGGCTCTTGGGGCTCGCACTGAGAGGATCCAGAAAGAGCTCGACTCAGCATCTGAGGATCTGTCCAAGGCAGAGGCTGATGCGGCTCAGATTCGTCGAGCCCTCGGAGACATCGAAGCCGAGAAGTCCCGACTCCTCTCCGAGGCCAAGACGCAAGCCGAGGCTCTGATCGCTGAAGGTCGGACTCGCTTGGATGCCGAGGTCGTCGAGTTGGAAAAGAAGGCCGATGCCGACATTTCTGCTGCTGCTGCTCGTGGCAGCGATGAACTGCGCGCAGAGATCGGACGTCTCTCGTCCGTTGCCATCGACGAGGTGCTTCCCGTTGTTCTCAACGATGCGAGTCAGCAGTCCTTGATCGAAAACTTCATTGCGAAAGTGGGTGCGTCACGATGAGTGATCGAATCGAAGGGTACGCCCGGGCGTTGTTCGAGATCGCTCGAGCAGAAGGCACGATCGACGAAGTCGAAGACGAACTGTTCCGCTTGGCACGTACGTTGGAGTCGAATGAAGCTTTGCGTAATGCACTGACGGACGAGTTGATTCCAGTCGCGCGTCGTGAAGGAATCGTCGAAGATCTTCTCGGTGACAAGGCGACTCGCACGACGGTTCAACTCGTCGCGATGGTCGTGGCCGGAGGTCGCGGTCGAGATCTCCCCGCCATCATCGACAAGTTGGTCCAGAGAGCATCTGGCGCCAAGCAACTCGAGGTTGCCGAAGTTCGCAGTGCCGTGGCCTTGAGCGCAGATCAAGAGGCTCGGCTCAAGGCAGCTCTCACCAATGCGACAGGCAAGCAACTCAATCTGAAGGTCGTCGTCGACCCGAGTGTCATCGGGGGTCTTGTTGCCACTGTTGGCGACACGGTGATCGACGGCAGCGTGCGTACCCGTTTGGACAACGTCAAGAGTCGGCTCTAAGAGTCACGAGGAATAGGGATTTACATGGCAGAGCTCACACTCTCAGCAGCAGATATCGCATCGGCGATCAAGAAGAATCTCGAAGGCTTCACCCCTTCGCTCGAAGCTCGGACAGTTGGTCGAGTCACGTCGGTCGGTGACGGCATCGCCAATGTCTCGGGTCTTCCCGATTGCGCGGTGAACGAGATCCTCGAGTTCGAAGATGGGACCAAAGGTCTTGCTCTGAACCTCGAAGAAGAGTCGATCGGAGCCGTCGTCCTCGGAGACTCGGACCGCATCGAAGAAGGCCAGACGGTGAAGGCCACTGGACAGATTCTTTTCGTCCCGGTGGGCGAAGGCGTTCTCGGACGCGTCGTGGACGCTCTTGGGGAGCCGATCGACGGTAAGGGTCCGCTCGCCGGAGTTCAGCAACGCCGTATGGAGATTCAGGCTCCGGGAATCATGGGCCGTAAGCCCGTGCACGAGCCGATGCAGACCGGCATCAAGTCGATCGACGCCATGACCCCGATCGGTCGCGGTCAGCGCGAATTGATCATCGGTGACCGCAAGACGGGCAAGACCACAATCGCCATCGACACCATCTTGAACCAGAAGGGTCAAGGTGTGAAGTGCATTTATGTCGCGATCGGTCAGAAGGGTTCGACGGTTGCCCAGACCGTGGAGACACTGCGACAGGCCGGAGCTCTCGAGTACACAGTCGTCGTGGTGGCCACGGCTTCGGACTCGGCACCGTTCAAGTACTTGGCGCCATATGCCGGCTGCGCGATGGGTCAGCATTGGATGGAGAATGGTCAGCATGCGCTGATCGTGTACGACGACTTGTCCAAGCAGGCCGAGGCCTATCGCCAGATGTCGCTTCTGCTGCGTCGTCCACCAGGTCGTGAGGCCTATCCGGGAGACGTTTTCTACCTGCACAGCCGTCTGCTCGAGCGGGCAGCGAAGCTGTCCGATGAGAACGGCGCAGGCTCCCTCACCGCTCTTCCGGTCATCGAAACGAAGGCCGGTGACGTGTCGGCGTACATCCCGACCAACGTGATCTCCATCACCGACGGTCAGGTGTATCTCCAGGACAACCTGTTCAAGTCCGGTGTGCGTCCTGCTGTCGACGTGGGTATTTCGGTTTCTCGAGTGGGTGGCGCGGCTCAGATCAAGTCGATGAAGGCTGTTGCGGGAACACTCAAGCTCGACCTCGCACAGTTCCGTGAACTGGAAGCCTTCGCAACGTTCGGCTCCGAACTGGACGCAGTCTCGAAGGCACAGCTCGAGCGTGGGTATCGGCTGGTCGAACTGTTGAAGCAGCCGCTCAACAGCCCGATGGCGGTTGAGGAGCAGGTCGTGTCCATCTTTGCGGGTACCAAGGGATACCTCGATGATGTTCCGGTGTCGGATGTGGGTCGCTTCGAGAATGAATTGCTCGAGCACATGCGGACGCGACATGCAGCGATGCTCAGCGACATCCGCTCCAAGGGCCTCCCCGATGACCTCGGCAATGTTGTTCAGGCATTCAAGGAGTCCTTCATGGCCACCGCGGCAGCAGGGCGCAAAGCCAACGAACTGGCCACTGACGCAGGACCACTCGGCGAAGTCAAGTCGAACAAGACGTTGGCAACGGAGTAGACGACCGTGGCAGGTGGACAGGAACGAATTCTGCGGGGTCGCATCCGTAGTGTGCAGGCGACCAAGAAGATCACGCGCGCAATGGAATTGATCGCGGCATCGCGGATCGTCAAGGCGCAGCAACGCGTCCAAGCCGCCGTTCCCTACAGTGAGCAGATCACCGAAGTCGTACGAGATCTTGCGGCAGCTGGTGGGTCCTCGGACAGTCCATTGCTGATGGCGCGAGAGTCGATCAAGCGGGTTTGCTATGTGGCGATCACTGCAGATCGCGGTCTGTGCGGCGGATACAACG
>JAULYE010000040.1:0-19603 GCA_032118015.1 Ilumatobacteraceae bacterium
GCGTGATCGCCATCAGTTGCCGTACGAGATCGACGGTGTCGTGGTCAAGCTCGATGATCTCGGTCAGCGTGCGGCTCTCGGTTCGACATCGCGTGCACCTCGCTGGGCGATCGCTTTCAAGTTCCCGCCCGAGGAGCGAACGACCACACTGCTCGATATCCAGATCTCGGTGGGAAGAACTGGGCGCGTCACACCCTTTGCTGTTCTCGAGCCTGTCTTCGTGGGCGGTTCCACGGTTGCCATGGCTACTTTGCACAACGAGGATCAAGTTCGACTCAAAGATGTTCGACCAGGGGACACTGTGACGGTGCGCAAGGCAGGTGACGTCATTCCCGAGGTGGTCGGACCGGTTCTCGCTCTTCGACCCAAGGATTCTCAACCGTGGCAGTTTCCGGAACTTTGTCCGTGTCCGCTTCGGAGTCCTTTGATGCGACCAGATGGTGAAGTCAACATCGTGTGCGTCGAACCGGAATGTCCGAATCAGCGAGAGCAACGCATCATCTACTTCGCATCACGCACTGCGATGGACATCGAGGGCCTTGGAGAGCGCACTGTGTTGCAACTCGCCGAGGCTGGTCTCGTGCTCGATCCGGGTGACGTCTATTTCCTGACCGAAGAGGATCTGCTTCAGCTCGAAGGGTTCGCGCAGATCAGCGCACGCAAACTCCTCGAGTCGATCGCATCTTCCAAGGAACGCCCCTTGCCCAAGATCTTGACCGCACTCGGCATCAAACATCTGGGACCCGCAGCTGCCGAGGCGCTTGCCAGCACGTTCGGCCATCTCGATGCAATCATGGAAGCGGGCGAAGCCGACCTCTCGACGGTCGAAGGAGTTGGACCGGTCATTGCCGAGTCGATCACCCGTTGGTTCGCCCAAGATGGCAATCGAGCCTTCATCGACAAATTGCGTCGCGCACAAGTGCAGTTCGGTCGCGTGGAGTCATCGGATCTCCTGCAGACACTCGAGGACAAGACGGTCGTCGTGACGGGAACTCTCGAGGGATTCGACCGAGAAGGGGCAGAAAGAGCGATCAAGAATCGCGGTGGCAAGAGTCCCGGTTCGGTCTCGAAGAAGACGTTTGCCGTGGTGGTAGGACGTGAACCCGGGGCAAGCAAGATCGCGAAGGCGCAGGAACTTGCGATTCCTGTCCTCGATGAGGCCGCCTTCGTGATCCTGCTCGAGACAGGCGAACTGCCCAGTTGAGGACGTGGGAGGCTTGGCCCCTCAGAGCACCTCGAACGACCACGAGTAGCTGCGGGCAGCATTACGCCCAAGTTCGATCTTCCAGAAGATGACCTTGGCTTGGTGGACGCCGACTCCGTAGCGCTCGATCGGAGCGCCTTCGCGCGGTTCGAATCGGATCAGCGAGTTACCCTGATCGTAGATAGCAGTGGGTGGCGACTCGATTTGCTGACCAGGTTCGACTCCGAGACCAGCGACATCTTCGAGTCGAGTCACTGGTAACTCGATGTCATCGAGCACGAGAACCGCTTCGTAGCCATCCATGAGGTCGACGAGGATCTCGGTTTGGGACAGAACTTGACGATCGTTCGGCGCGGGAGAGATATCGATGATGGCGTCGGGATACCGCAGCGCATCGCGACCCGTCGTGCCGGCATTGAGACCTATCCAGACGAGCAAGAGTCCAATGGCGATGCCGCTGCTGATGACGACTCGCTCGACGGTGATTCGGCGTCGGCGCGCCGGCTGGGGTACCGCAGGGAGTTCGGCCTCGGGTGCGGGGGAGTCTGTCGCGTCGGTCACGAGCACATTGTGTCGCCAAACCAAGTGTTTTTGCCAGATTCCAACCGAGTCCGCGGTCACAATGCCGAGCAAGGGGCAGTAGTTTGGAAGAGATGTCTGTCTTCGAAAACCATGATCCTGAGTCGCTGATCGACTCCTTGATCGACGATCGATTCGCCCTGGTCTCCGAGCAATCCCGGGCCACTTCGTCGAACACCTATTTTGCTGTCGATGAGAGCACGGGTCAGGACGTCGTGCTGCGGCTGTTCTCGGCCAACGCCACCCGCAACGACGGTACGGCAATTCTGCGCAGTGCGGCAGCCGCGGCGGGTCTGCAGCACCCGCACATCGTGCGACCCACCGTCTACGGGTTCGCCGATGTCGATGGCGCGGACCGCGCCTACGTCGTTCACGAGCGTCTTCCCGGTGGGACTCTCCAGGACATGATCGACCGCAATCGCCTTCTCACCCCGAGCCAAGCTTTGGTTCTCGGTGTCGAAGTGTGTCGTGCGCTCGACTTCGCCCACAAGCGGGGATTCGTCCATCACGATCTGCGCCCATCGGCGATCGTTTTCGGTGAGGATCGCAAAGCCCGAGTGGCCGATATCGGCATCGCCTCCGTGGTGGCCGAGAGGTCATGGCGCAACACATCGAGTATTTCCATGGAACGGGCTCGCTATGCGGCTCCCGAGCAAGCCACGGGGGAGTCTTTCGACGAAAAGGCAGACATCTACACGCTCGCGCTCATTCTCGTGGAGGCTGTGACGGGTCAGGTTCCGTTCCTCGTCGACTCCGTGGTGGGCACTCTGTCGGCTCGTGTCGACAAACTGTTCCCGGTATCGGCAGATTTGAGCGGTCTTGCTGCGGTGCTGGAAAGAGCTGGTCGCTCCGATCCTGAGGACCGTTCGACTGCATCGGAGATGGGTCGTGGACTCGTCCAAGCAGCTCCGACGCTCGGCCGTCCGACACCATTGCCAGTGGTGATGACAGCGGTCGCTGGCGGCCAGGCTGCACGGCGTGATCCGTCTGGCAGCATCCGCTTCGGGGACGACTCGAGTGCGACGATGTTCCGACCTGCGGTCTCGCGAGATCCTTCGGGCCAGGTTCCAACCACGCAGATGCCGGCGGGCCAGGCTCCTTTGAGTCGGGATTCCTCCGGCGGTGGAAATCGCCCCCTGATCTCGACCGTGCCCGATGTGGTCGAGCGTCGAGCGGCTCCGAGTCGTCCACTTCTCGACGACACGCCAACAGGGTCGCACCGCATGGTCATTCGCGGTCCGGTCGATGGCTACGGCGGAGCGGGCGGAAACGGTTTCGATGACGACTACCTCGATCCGATGGACCCTGCGGGAGTTGAAGGACCCTCGATCGGCCGGTGGATCGTCGCTGCGGTGGCAGTCCTGGCCTTGATCGCGGGTGGGTACTTCGCATTCAACGCGGTGCAGAGCAAGTCGTATGCGGTCCCGACCCTTTCGAATCAGACCGAAGGCGCCGCGATGAATGTGATCACCGAATACAACTGGAATGTGATCCCCGTTCTCGAAACGAGCGAGGACATTCCTGCCGGCTCCGTGATTCGTACGGATCCGCCAGAAGGATCGAGTCTTCGAGCCGGTGGTGACATCACGTTCTACATCTCGAGTGGACCTCCTCCGGTCGCATTGCCCGATGTGGTCGGTCTCAAGGTGGACCGCGCCAAGCAACTCTTGTTGGAAAAGGGTCTCGAGGTCGGCGACGAAGCTCTCGAATACGACGACAACATCCCAGAGGGCAGTGTCATCCGATTCGAGGTACGCGAACAGCCGACGCTGGCAGTGGGTGAGGACGTGGTCCCTGGCACGATCATCAACTTGGTCGTCTCACAAGGTGCGACCCCGATCGACGTTCCGAATCTCGTCTGTCTCACAGTGACCGAGGCCGAAGCCAAGTTGCGTGAAGTCGGGTTGAAGATGAACCGAGCGGACACCGCATTCTCCGAAGCTCCACAAGGTTCGATCGCAGAACAGCAGCCCGCCTTCGGTGAACAGTTGTCGCCGGGTCGAGCCGTGACGGTCAAGATTTCGCGAGGACCTGAATTGGTTGCTTTCCCGAGCATCGTCGGTCTCACGTTCGCTGAAGCCGAAGCCAAACTGAAAGAAGTGGGTCTCGTCGTAGGAACGATCGAGGGTGACAAGGCGAAGAAGGTTGCCTCGGCGAGTCGCCTCCCTACCGTGTCGACCATTTGCTCGGCCAATGCCACAACGACGGACTCGACAGCTGCGCCGACGACCACCGCCGCTCCGACGCCTGTCGCCATCAAGTCCGGCAACCAGGTTGCCAAGGGCACCAAGATCGACCTCAAGTTCTGATCGTTCGATCGAATTGAACGAACTCCTGGTACTCGGGGCGGGTTTTTCCCGCTCCGAGAACCAGGCGTAATCTGATCGAACACACGCAAACAAGGGAGTTCGATCATGGGATCTTTGGACGGTCGCGTCGCCATCATCACGGGTGCGGGTCGAGGTCTCGGCCGCGAACATGCACTGCTGTTCGCAGCTGAAGGAGCCAAGGTCGTCGTCAACGATCTCGGTGGAACCAACGACGGTACGGGTTCGGATATGACGCCAGCTCAGCAGACGGTCGCCGATATCCAGGCCATGGGTGGCCAAGCCATTGTCAATGGTGACAATGTGGCCGATTGGGAGGGCGCTCAGCGCATGATCCGCAGTGCCATCGATGCGTTCGGAGATCTCGACATTCTCGTCAACAACGCCGGCATCCTGCGAGACCGCGTGCTGGTGAACATGACCGAGGCCGAATGGGATGCGGTCATCGCTGTGCACTTGAAGGGCCACTTTGCGCCCACGCACCATGCTGCTGCGTACTGGCGTGAACAGGCCAAGGCCGGCGTGACCAAGCCGCGCAACATCGTGCACACCAGCAGCACATCGGGATTGTTCTCCAATCCCGGCCAAGCGAACTATGGCGCCGCCAAGTCGGGTATTGCCACCTTCAGCCAGATCTGTGCCAAGGAATTATCGCGCTACAACGTCAAGAGCAATTCGATTGCGCCCGCGGCGCGTACCCGTCTCACACTTGCGACACCCGGTCTCGAAGATGTCATGGCTCCCAAGGAAGGCGCCTTCGATATGTGGGATCCGGCGAATGTGTCTCCGCTCGTTGCGTATCTCTCTTCGGAGATGTGCGAGTTCACCGGTGAGACGTTCTACGTGCAGGGTGGACAGGTGACACGTGTGCAGTCGTGGACGATGGCTGAGGAGATCAATCAGGATGATCGTTGGACGGTGGCGGATCTGGCCAAGGCCATGACTCGCCTCGCCCCCACATCATGAGTGCCATCATCGTGACCATCTTCGACGCAACTCGTGGGCACTGACGCTCGCGACACGACTCGCCCAACTCTCAATGTCGATTCCGTAGGCGTCGATGAAGTCGGGGTTGTGCCGTGGCCGATTCTCTTACGTCGTTGGATCGGTGAACGTGTCCCCATCGAACGCCATTGGGCGGTTCTCGTCGTGGTGTTGTCGGCGTTGTTCACCGTCGGCTTCACGATCACGATCCTGGTGGTATCCCTCGGCTCGATCGCCGAGGAACTGAACTCGAGTATCTCCGTCGTCTCGTGGTCGATCACGGGTCCGATGCTCGCCTTCGGCGTCGTGGGACCAGCTTTCGGAAAAGCTGGCGATCTTTGGGGGCACAAGCGGGTTTTCATTGCCGGGCTCACCGGCGCTGGTGTGTTCGCTGCTCTCACCGCTTTGGCTTGGAATGCACCGAGCATGATTCTGTTCCGAATTCTGTCGGCATCGGCAGGAGCAGCGACAGGTCCGGCAACAATGGCCTACATCAATCGGCTGTTTCCTCCGGAGCAGCGTGTTCGCCCGCTGAGTTATTGGAGTTTCGTCAACGCTGGCGCACCTGTTCTCGGTGTCGTCGCCGGTGCTCCTCTGGTCGAAGCCTTCGGTTGGCGAATCATCTTTCTCGTTCAGGCTCCACTGTGCATCATCGGCGTCGTAATCGCGCTGTGGCTGCTCCCTGATACCGAGCGTTTGCACGATGTGTCATTCGATGTCGCTGGTTCGCTGACTTTGGGTATCGGCGCTTCGATGATGTTGGCCGGAGTCAATCAGGGTCCGCAATGGGGGTGGGACAATCCAGTGACGATCGGGTTGATCGTGCTCTCTGTCGTGTCGCTCACGCTGTTCATCCGCATCGAAAAGAGAGTGGAGCATCCGCTCTTGCCCCTTGTTTGGCTGCGCACACGTAACGTCGCCATGCCCGTGATGTCGCAGACCTTGGCCAATTTTGCCTATATGGGGGGCTTCTTGCTCGCACCGCAGGTTCTCGATGAAATTCTGAACTACGACACGGCCAAGATCTCTCTCGTAGTGATCGCACGACCTCTCACGTTCGCCGTGATCGCACCGCTCGCAAGTCTCGTGACCATTCGCCTTGGAGAGCGGGTGATGGGAGTGTCGGGGAGTCTGTGCATCGGATTGTCGATGTTGGCATTCACTACCGTTGGTCCGGGAACAGGCCTGTTCTTGATGCTCACCGCACTCGGCCTGTCGGGTGCTGGGATCGGCATGGCGAGTCCGGCAATGACCTCTCTCGTGGCCAATGCTGTCGACGAGCGCGATCTCGGTGTCGCTGGCGCGATGCAACAGCTGATGACACAAATGGGTGCAGTCTTCGGATCCGTCGTGATGACGTCTGTTCAGCAATCAGTTGGACGAGGCGAGCCGACGGCAGAGTCATTTGCTGCCGCATTTCGTGTGGCAACGGTCGTGGCGCTCGGCGCGGTCATCCTGTCGTCACGTGTCACTCCGACGCCGCGACAACCACGTGCAGTCAGAGCGACGTGAGTTCACATCACTCCGTGATGGTTTTGATTTCCTCGGCGATTTTGAGCGTGATCTCGGACTGAGGCACTGCAGTCTGCAGGGCCATCATCTTCATCATGTCGCCGGTGACTTTGATCTTGCCGCCCATGAAAGCCTGCATCGCTGCGGCTTGATCACCGAGAGCGAAAATCGCACGAGCAGTTGCCCAATCGGTGGTGACGGTGGCTTCGGCGTCGGGCAACTCTCCAAGTTCCATCTTCATCTCACCGGAGGATGTGTCGATGTATGACCTCACTTCACCCGATCCGAAAGGGACATCGGTGACGATTTGGTTGATCTTGATGGCCGCCGTGATCTTGGGTGCTTGACCGTCGTACTTGGCACGAATTGTCTGAGCAGCTTCCATCCAGGCATCGGAGAGAAAAGGGTGTGACATGGTCCAAACTCTATCCATGCCCAGGATGCGCTGGCACCGGCTTCACGACCGCAGTTCGATCAGGGATGTGGTGACCGATTGGAGGTAGTCGTCATCGATCTCGACCCCCGATCCTGGACCGGCAGGAATTGACACCCAGCCATTGTCGAGACGAATTGGATCGGTGACGATGTCGCGCGCCCAGAAGCGATCCGATGCCGAGACGTCCCCGGGAAGCGAGAAGTTCTCCAGCGATGCCAGAGCGACATTCATCGCCCGGCCGATTCCGGTTTCGAGCATGCCACCGCACCACACGGGAACCCCGCGCTCGGCGCACAGGTCGTGGATGTACCGGGCTTCGAGGTATCCACCGACACGACCTGCTTTGATGTTGATGATCGAACAAGCTCCGCGTTCGATGGCATCGATCGCTGCGGCTCTGGAGACGATCGATTCATCGAGGCAGATCGGGGTGGCGACTTGTGAAGAGATCAGAGCATGTCCTGTGATGTCGTCTTCGGGAAGTGGCTGTTCGATCAGCAATAGGTCGAATGCATCGAGACGTGCGAGAAGAGGCCCATCATCGCGAGTGAATGCGGCATTGGCGTCCACTTGGAGGGGTATGTCGGGCCCGAAGGTGGATCGGATGACGCGCACGGGCTCGATGTCCCAGCCGGGCTCGATCTTCAGCTTGATGCGTACATATCCGGCATCCAAGTAGCCACCGACGGTCGCGACAAGAGCATCGATCGATTCTTCGATGCCGACGGACACACCAGATGGGACGGATGGTTGCGTCGAGCCAAGATAGGACGCGAGCGACATGCCATTGGCGCGAAGCTGCGCGTCGAGAACGGCGGCTTCGAGAGCTCCTTTGGCCATGCGATGGTCGCGGACGGGTTCGAGGATCCGAGCAACATCGACGGCTGTGATGCTGGTATTGGCCCACAGCCGGGGTACGAGATGATGCTGAAGAACGTGCTGGGAGCCTTCGACGTATTCACTCGAGTAAAGGGGCTCGTTGCCCGCGACGCATTCCCCCCAGCCTTCAGATACATCGGTGACGACACGCACCAACAAGATGTCACGTGCGGTCTCGGTGCCGAATGATGTACGAAACGGGGACACGAGAGGGAGTGCAATCCGCCGTAGTTCGATCGAACGAATGTGAATCGGCTCGAGTTCGAGGAGTGGTAGCGAATTCGTCACGATTCACCGCGGAGTGCTCGGGGGCGGAGCACGTACGCGCCGTCATTGGTCATACCGACGATATGTGATGTCTCGAACGCATCGACGAGTTGGCTGCGCATCGTCGATCGCCACTTGTGCGCCGTTTGGGGATCATGGTGCCGAATCTCGACGATGTTGGCCGGTGTCGCGATGAGAACGTCTCCAGGTTCTGGGTCATGGGCAGGGAGCGCCCCATGTGTGGCTCTTGTGACGTGCTCGGACGAGAGATCCCAGTGGGCGAGTAGTCGGTCGGTCTCATCGGATCCGTTGATCTCGTCTCCGAGCGGTCCGTAGAAGTTCACATGGAATTGTTCAGCAGTCGCACCGAGGCAGTGCAGATTGAACCAGCCATTGCGACGCACCAGGGGATCGAACGTCCATGTGATGGCAGCGAGCCCGTTCTCCATGGCCCATGCACGCTGATGTTGTTTCAGCCGCCGGCCGAGCCCTTTGTGCTGGGCGGAGTCGATGACGCCTGTGATGTGCGAGTGCAGGACGTAGGCGTCCTCGAAGCGGGCGAGCATTCCGAACGAACAGCCGAGCATTCCTCGACTGCTTTCGATCCCAGATCTGTCGATCGGTGTGACCGAGGTCTCGAACAGTCCAGCTACGTATCCACCTGTATGGGCGAGCGCCATCAAGAAGTCCGGACTGACCATGGATCCTGCTGGTGGGCCCCAGACGGAATCGGCTACCCGCATGAGCGATCGCATGTCATCGAGTGTGTGCAGGGTGCGCACCTCGTAGTTCCCGATCACGCCGTGAGCCTAGAAGGGAGACGGCGGTGAGACCGGACGATCTTTGACGAAAAGTTCACCCATGAACTTCGAAAACATTCGCGGTTTGCCGGTGGAACCGACCAACATGGGGGAGTCATGGCTCGAATCCTGGTCTCCGAAGAAATCGCCGAGGGCGGTCTGCAAGTCCTGCGCGATGCGGGCCACATAGTGGACGTGCGCCTCGACCTGACAGCTGAGACTCTGCCCCAGGCTCTCGTTGGCGCGCATGCGTTGATCATTCGCTCGGCCACTCAGGTGACGGCCGACGTCCTTGCCGGAGCCACCGATCTCGTGGTCGTCGGACGAGCTGGAATCGGTCTCGACAACGTCGATGTCGAAGCGGCAACAACTCGTGGCGTCATGGTGGTCAATGCTCCTCAGAGCAACATCGTGTCGGCAGCTGAGCACACCATGGCTTTGCTGTTGGCGTGCGCGCGTAACGTCCCTCAGGCCCATGCAGCTCTCAAGGCGGGTCGCTGGGAGCGCAGCAAGTGGGAAGGTGTCGAGCTTGCCGACAAGACACTCGGCATCATCGGTCTCGGACGGATCGGAAAGTTGGTGGCTCAGCGGGCTCAGGGATTCGGTATGCGGTTGGTCGCATTCGATCCGTATGTGTCCGAGGACAGGGCTCGGCAGATGGGTGTCGATCTCATGTCCCTCGACGACGTGATCGCGCAGAGCGACTTCGTCACGGTGCATTTGCCGAAGACGAAAGAGACCAAAGGCATCATCGGGCGCGACTTGTTCGCCAAAGCCAAACCGGATCTACGTGTCATCAATGTCGCTCGTGGCGGCATCGTCGACGAAGATGCACTTGCGCAAGCAGTTCGAACCGGACAGATTGCCGGTGCAGCACTCGACGTGTTCGATGTCGAGCCGTGCACCGATTCGCCGTTGTTCGGTCTCGACAACATCGTCGTCACGCCCCATCTCGGAGCCAGCACGCGCGAAGCTCAGGACAAAGCGGGTGACACGATTGCCGAAATGGTGAAACTTGCCCTCGCCGGAGACTTCGTACCCTTTGCTGTCAATGTCTCTGCTGCTGAGGCCAATGAAACACTCCGTCCGTATCTACCTTTGGCCGAGCGGCTCGGGGGATTGTTCGCATCGCTCGTTGGCAAGTTGCCAGAAACCCTCGAAATCGTCACAGAGGGCGAAATCGGTCAGTACGACAATCGGATTCTCACGCTTGGTGTCCTCAAAGGCTTCTTCGCCTCGATCAGTGACGAGGCAGTGTCGTATGTGAATGCTCCGCAGCTTGCAAAGAATGCAGGCGTCGAGGTTCGCGAGGTTGCCTCGCGGGAATCTCGAGAATTCGTCAACTTGCTGACATTGCGCGGCGATGGTCATTCGATTGCAGCGACGTTGACGGGTCGGCGCGGTGAGCCTCGTCTCGTCATGATCGAGGACCACTCGACGGATGTGCCACCAGCGGACAACATGCTCGTCGTACGCAACGACGACCGTCCTGGTGTGATCGGTCTCGTGGGAACAGTGCTCGGCAATGCAGGTGTGAACATCAACGACATGGACGTCGGCCGCAGTCCGGCACCTGGTTCGGCATTGATGGTCATCGCCTCATCTGGTGCAGTGCCTGACGACGTACTGGACACCTTGCGCTCGTCTCCGGGGATCACGAGCGTCCACGTTCTGTCCGCCTGACGCTCCACCCCGGACGAAAATTGCCCGATCGGGCACTTGTCGGCGGATTTCTTGCGAAGCCGATTCGCCCGCTCGGGGACTTTCTACAGTGTCGTCGTGAAGACGACTCCAGCCCACTCCCGTGATCGACGCCGGCACCTGCGTGTTGGGGTCACTGCGGCCCTCGTGCTCGGCTCGATGGCAATCGCAGTTCCACCTGCTTCTGCCGATCCCCTGAACCTCTGGGTCAGCACGGACAGTGACTGCGTCGATGACTTCTTCGGCGGGTCCAGTGTCTCTACGCGGATGACGACGAGTCTCGCCCCCGACATGGATTCACTGGAGGCTGGCGAGGATCCATTCGATCCGGGCATCATTCCCACGAATGGCTCCCATACAACGGGTGATCCGGCGACGGTTACTTTCACCGTTCCCTCTGAGTACTTCGAAGGTGAACTTGCATCCGTGGATGCTGATGAAGTCGTCGGCTTCTACATGATGGGGTTCGAGTTCCTGGACGACTGCAGCGATCAAGACCCGGCGTTTCTCGTGCCCTGTTTCGATTTCGGTGATCTCGTCGTATGGCCTCTCAGCTTCTCCTTCGAGGGCGGACCCCATTTCCTCTTCTTCTTTTTCCGTGACTTCGAGGATCCCAATCCTCAGACGTCATTCGAGGACCAAGACGTGTCGTTCACTGTCTCTCCTGCGGACGTCAACGGTGACTGTAATGGGACCGAACCGAACGATCGTCCCGAAGACTTGCCTGCTGGCCTCGACTCCGCCGATGTCTTCGATCTGATCGACGACCTCGATCTCGAGGTGGAGTTGGACCTCGGACGTCGCTCGAACAGGAAAATCGACCTCGATCACTATCTGGCTCGGGATCAGCCGGGAGAAACTGCACTGCCGAACACGCTCTGAGCACGTGCGCCTGCTCAGGTTCGGTCTACGACACCGACCGGATCTGATCGCGCAGGTCGATGGCGGCACGACGCGCAGCAGAGGCGTAGTCGTCACCAGGCGAGGCGTAGATGATCGATCGTGAGGAGTTGATCATCATGCCGTATCCAGTCGAGTCCTGTCCGGAACGCACGGTCGACTCGACGTCGCCACCCTGGGCTCCGATTCCGGGCACCAACAGTGGCATGTCACCAACGATCGTGCGCACGACGGCCAGTTCTTCGGGATAGGTCGCACCGACGACCAATGCGACGTCACCAAGACGGGACCAGTCGCTCACTGCCCGTCGAGCAACGTGTGTGAACACTGGGCCGTCAACAGTTTCGAGGGACTGAAAGTCTGCGCTTCCCGGGTTGGACGTGCGGCAGAGCACGATCACACCTTTGCCCGGATGGGCAAAGAATGGCTCGAGAGAATCCGAGCCGAGATACGGATTCACCGTCACGGCATCGGCGCCATAGCGCACGAAGGCTTCTTCGGCGTAGCGCTCGGCAGTCGAGCCGATGTCCCCGCGCTTCGCGTCCAGGATCAGTACGACGTTCGGGTGATGCGAGCGGATGTGCTCACACAGCTTCTCGAGTTGCTTCTCGGCACCAATGGCTGAGAAATATGCGATCTGAGGTTTGAATGCGCACACGAGATCGGCTGTGGCGTCGACGATCTCGGCACAGAACCGGAAGATGGCATCCGCTCCGGTCACCGAAGTTGGCAACTTGGCAGGGTCCGGGTCGAGACCGACGCAGAGCATCGATTCTGCGCTCGACCACGCATTCTTCAACGTGTCGTGGAAACCCACGAGGGGAACTCAGCCCTCCACCGTGATGGCGGCGGTGGGGCACAGGTCAGCGGCGGTCATGACCTTGTCGCGTAGTTCTTCTCCGGGGTTCTCCTGCAGAACATAGAGGTACCCATCGCTGCGCACCTCGAAGACTTCGGGGCAGACTTGCATACACGAGCCAGTCGAGGCACAGATGTTGAAGTCGACGGTCACTTTCATGGGGATCCCCTTGTGTTGAGACGGATGGCTGAACTCGTTCGCTACGAGTCGATACGACAACCGTAGTCCGATCGAACCCGCAACCCTGACCGCAGCCAAGCGAGGGTGTTGATCATCCAGCAGCGGTCTGGTGGCGCTCGTAGGCCGACAGCACAGCCCGCAGAGATGCCGTCACGGTGTTCTCATCCGTGCCGACACCCCACAGAACATTGCCCGCCGATGTCACGCTTTCCACGTAGGCGACGGCTGTCGCTTCTGAGCCCTTACCAATGGCATGTTCGGAATAGTCGACGACATCGATGTCCGCAGAGAGTCCACTGCGCATGGCGTTCACAAAAGCGTCGATGGGTCCATTACCTTCGCCCGTGATCGTCGAGTGGGCGCCGTCGATGACGAGCTGAGCAGTGATCGTGGTGCGACCACTCGATTGGCTGCGCATCTCGTGGCTCTCGAGAACGAAACGCGGCTCATCAGACAGGTACTCGGCTCGGAATGCCGTCCACATCGTCAGCGGGCTGATTTCGGTGCCGAGATCCTCGGTGATGTGCTGGATGTTCTTCGAGAACTCGATCTGCAGTCGACGCGGCAGGTCGAAGCCATGTTCGGTCTTCATCACATAGGCCACGCCACCCTTGCCACTTTGGCTGTTGACACGAATGACAGCCTCGTACGTGCGGCCGAGATGTTTCGGATCGAGAGGCAGATATGGAACACCCCAGGTGTCGTAGTCGCCAGCTTGCTTGCCTGCCGCCGCGGCGCGCCGATCAATGGCCTCGAAACCCTTCTTGATCGCATCCTGGTGGCTACCGCTGAACGCCGTGTACACGAGGTCGCCCACATATGGGTGACGGGGGTGTACCGGTAGGCGGTTGCAGTATTCAGCAGTACGGCGCAGAGCGTCGATGTCGGAGATGTCCAGTTCCGGATCGACGCCGTTGACGAACAAGTTCATCGCCAAATTGACGATGTCGACATTGCCTGTGCGCTCACCGTTGCCGAACAGCGTTCCCTCGACGCGGTCCGCGCCCGCCATCACTCCGAATTCGGCTGCAGCGACGGCACATCCGCGATCATTGTGCGGGTGCAGGCTGATGATCACGCTGTCCCGATTCTTGATCGTGCGGCAGAACCACTCGATCACATCGCCGTACACATTGGGGCTGTAGCACTCGACGGTGGCTGGCAAATTGAGAATGAGCGGCTTGGCCGGAGTCGGCTGGATGACGTCCATGACGGCCTCGCAGACTTCGATTGCGAAGTCCGGTTCGGTGAGTGTGAAGCTCTCGGGGGAGTACTCGTAGCGAATGTGTGAGCCGGGCAGAGTCTTTTCCATCTCCAGACACTTCTGGGCTGCATGGACGGCGATCTCTTTGATGCCGGCTTTGTCGAGGTTGAACACCACATCGCGCTGCAGCGGGTTGGTCGAGTTGTAGAAGTGCACGATCGCCTGACGCACACCTCGTAGTGACTCATACGTCCGCTCGACCAGTTCATCGCGACTCTGCACCAGCACTTGGATCGTGACGTTCTTCGGGATCAGGTCATCGGTGATCAATTGGCGCACGAAATCGAAGTCGGGTTGGCTGGCTGATGGAAAGCCGACCTCGATCTCGGTGAAGCCCATCTTGCACAGTTCGATGAACATGCGCTTCTTGCGCTCGGGATCCATGGGGTCGATCAGGGCCTGGTTGCCGTCACGCAGGTCGACTGAGCACCACAGGGGGGCCTTGCCGATGACCGTGTTCGGCCAGGTGCGGTCGGTGAGAACGAGTGGGATGAACGGCTGGTACTTGTTGTGGGGCATACGCCCCTTGCCAGCGTTTTCGAACCCAGCGGCTTCGGTTCGGGTTTCGATCTTCTCGATGGTCATGGTCTGTTCCGTCCTGTCGTGTGCTCTCACTCGTTCATGATCTTGCCGATGTGTCCAGTGCGATCAGCTGGTTCGTCCGGCTGACGCACGTCGCCCGGACAAACAAAAAACCCCGGCGCTGGGCGCACGGGGTCTCGGCGAACGCGTATGTGGGGCGTTCGCCCTACATAAGAAGGAGGCTGTTCAGCGAGGTCACGAGAGGCACGATATCCACCCTCAGGTGGGAGCGCAACTATGAACGGGTCGAGGCGATCGCCATCTGGGCGAGTTCGGCATCGAGATGGGCGGCTTCAGCAGCGGCGACAATGGCTCGCCAGTCGTAGTGCAGGCCTTTGCCACAGAATGCGAAGGTGGTGGACGATTCGGTATCCGAGGAATCAACGGCCTTCGAGGTCTCAGTAGTGATGAGACCAGCGGCGATGTGTGCGTTCATGTATCGACCTCCCAGATGTCGCTCCCGAGTCGCAATCGATCGGGACGAGCAGTGTGTGTGGGCCCGGATGGGCAGACCAGGCACGATCCCCCTGGTAACCGCTGGCACATGGGCGCCAACAGCCTCGGGGACCCTAATCACTCTGGACCCCTGTGTCTACTCACGTCGGGGCTCCAGGACGCTTGTGTGACTCACACCACATCGGAACTGGAATCGCTCGAGGGGGCAAAATGTTGTCAGGATGGTCGTTCACAGCATCTGTTCGACACAAGCACTGAACATCACAGCGAAAGAGAGAGAACCATGGGCACCGCCGTCGAATTGTCCCTGTC
Organism: Ilumatobacteraceae bacterium; assembly: GCA_032118015.1. Lineage (GTDB taxonomy): Bacteria > Actinomycetota > Acidimicrobiia > Acidimicrobiales > Ilumatobacteraceae > Casp-actino8. The sequence continues at coordinate 15,243 of JAULYE010000040.1, forward strand.
CAATTTCGAGGACACCATCCAGAACAATGACCTCGTCATCGTGGACTTCTGGGCAGCATGGTGCGGACCGTGCCGCCAGTTCGCGCCGATCTTCGAGTCCGTGGCTGCGAAGAACCCTGACGCAGTGTTCGGCAAGGTCGACACCGAGTCCAATCAAGATCTGGCCGGAGCCTTCGGTATCCAGTCGATTCCAACCCTGATGATCTTTCGCGAGGGCGTCCTGCTCTACAACCAGCCAGGAGCCTTGCCCCAGCATGCCCTCGAGGACCTGGTGACCAAGGCCCAGGCTTTGGACATGGAGCAGGTTCGGGCCGAGATCGCGTCTCAGGAATCCTCCCAGCACAGCGGGTGATTTTTCCACTCGGCCGATTTGTCTTGGCTGGGTCTGAAATGTAGAGTTCACACGAGCCGCACCCGCCAGCGGCTGCAACGACCCGGTCGGCTCGAGCTTCGCGCTCGCCGCCGGGTTGTTGTTTGTGCGAGGCCGTACGGCGGCTGTGCGTAGTCTCGGCTCATGGTTGCTTCCATTCCTGCCCACGACCTCAGTCCGAACATTCCCGGCATGCCACGCGTCGAACCCTCCGACGTCGGCCTCGATCTTCCACGTCTTCAGCGAATGGAGGATCACTTCGCCCGCTATCTCACTGCTGATCTTTTGACGAGTTGGCACGTGACCGTTGCTCGTGATGGGAAAATCGCCTATTCATCCGGGGCTGGTCTTGCTGACCGAGAGTATTCCCGTCCGATCGAGTCCGACACGATCTGGCGCATCTTTTCGATGACCAAGCCGATCACCGCACTTGCCGCACTCATGTTGTGGGAAGAGGGCAAGTTCGAGATGCGCGATCCTGTGGCCAAGTTCATTCCATCCTTTGGCGAGTCCCAGGTGTGGCGAAGTGGCACATCGGTGAAACCCGAACTCGAACCGCAGACCGAGCCGATGCAGATGTGGCACTTGTTCACACATACGGCAGGTCTCACATACGGCTTCATGTACTCGCATCCAGTCGACGAGTTGTATCGACGTGCAGGTATGGAGTGGTCGTTTCCGAGTGAACTCGATCTGGCCGGAGTCTGCGATCTGTTGGCAGCGCAACCGTTGTTGTTCCAGCCCGGATCGGAATGGAACTACTCGACATCGATTGACGTCCTCGGCCGTGTCGTCGAAATCCTCAGTGGTCAGCAACTCGGCACTTTCTTCCAAGAGCGCATCTTTGGTCCCTTGGGCATGGTCGACACGGCATTCGTCGTGCCGGAGGCATCGGGGGACCGTGTGGGCGCGCTGTATTACGCAACTCCTGGAACTTTGCTCGCAGCTCGCAACGAAGGTGCGGACAAACGAACTCATGTCGAACCCAAGGCCCACGGCGGCGGAGGTGGACTGTTCTCGACCATGTCCGATTACGTGCGCTTCGCCGAAATGTTGCGTCGTGGGGGAGAGTTCAACGGCCATCGGCTCCTGTCTGGGCGAACGGTGTCCTATATGGCGAGCAACCACTTGCCCGGCAATGCCGATCTCACAGCGTTCGGGCGACCACTCTTCGCCGAGACGACGTATGACGGCATCGGGTTCGGCCTCGGCGTCAGCGTCACACTCGACCCGGTGGCCAACAAGGCCCCCGGATCGGTGGGTGACTTCGGATGGGGTGGCGCGGCCAGTACGTGGTTCCTCGTCGATCCGGTGGAGGACATCACGTTGACCTTCATGACGCAGCTGATGCCTTCGAGCACGCATCCACTCCGGAGTCAGTTGAAACAACTCCTGCATCAAGCGCTCATCGACTGAACCAGAGCACCCCCGATTTCACAAGTACGCTCAGTCCCACCTGAGCCCATGAGGTGAGCCGATGTTCCGAGCAATTCCCAAAGATGCACGTATCTTCGTCGCTGGCCATCGTGGTCTCGTCGGCAGTGCAGTTGTGCGCCGGCTCGAGGCAGGAGGATTCGCGAATCTTCTCCTGGCGGATCGCTCAGCGCTCGACTTACGTGATCAGGGATCTGTCAACACCTGGTTCGAATCCAATCGTCCCGAGTACGTCTTTCTCGTAGCTGGAACCGTTGGTGGCATTCTTGCCAACAGCACACGTCCAGCTGAGTTCATCTACGACAACCTGATGATCCACGGCACGGTCGTCCATGCCAGTCACCTGACGAACGTGACCAAATTGCTGTATCTCGGCAGTTCGTGCATCTATCCGCGCCACGCCACTCAGCCGATCACCGAGGAGCAACTTCTCACAGGTCCGCTCGAGCCGACGAACGAGTGGTACGCCTTGGCCAAGATCGCTGGCATCAAACTGTGCCAGGCCTACCGGCACCAGTACGGCAGTGACTTCATTTCGGCGATGCCGACCAATCTTTATGGACCCAATGACAACTTCGATCTTGAGTCGAGCCATGTTCTGCCGGCGCTGATGCGCAAGTTCCACGATGCCAAACTGTCCAATAGCAAGGCCGTCGAGATCTGGGGAACCGGGAGCCCGATGCGCGAATTCCTGCACGTCGACGATCTCGCAGATGCCTGTGTGTTCTTGATGGAGAACTACAGCGACGATATGCACATCAATGTCGGCACCGGAGTCGATCTCACTATTCGCGAACTTGCTGAAAAGATTCGAAACGTGGTCTACCCACAGGCCGAGTTGCACTTCGATTCGTCCAAGCCCGATGGCACACCGCGCAAGGTGTTGGATGTGACGCGACTGCGCAATCTCGGTTGGTCTCCGTCCTATGACCTCGATCGCGGTATCCGCGAAACGTACGAGTGGTTCCTCAATTCACCTGACGCTCGTGGCCGATCCAGTACGGCTCGCGCAGTTTGAATTTCTGCAATTTCCCCGTTGCCGTTCGAGCTAGTTCGTCGCGGAATTCAACCTTCTTCGGACACTTGTACCCGGCCAGCTTCGTCTTGACATAGGCAATCAGGTCGTCCTCGGTCAGCGATGACCCGGGCGTCGTGACCACGAGAGCAGTGACGAGTTCACCCCATTTGTCATCGGGAATGCCGATCACAGCGACTTCGGAGACATCTGGATGGCTGAAGACGGCGTCTTCGACTTCGATCGAGGACACGTTCTCGCCACCGGAAATGATCACGTCTTTCTTGCGATCGCTGATCGACAGATAGGCCTCCTCATCGATGAACCCACCGTCACCAGTGTGGAACCAGGTCGTGCGTTGTGGATCATCGAGAGCGTCGTCGCTCGTCGAGCGAATCGCATCGGCCGTGGCGTCGGGCTGATTCCAGTAGCCCTCCATCACCACGTTGCTGCGGGCGAGGACCTCTCCTTGTGAGGACACCCGAATCTCCACACCGAGAGCAGGTGCTCCAGCACGTGAGAGTTTCGCTGCTCGCTCAGCCGGTGAGAGATCGTCATACTCGGCGCGAGTGCGGTTCATCGTCAGAAATGGTGACGTTTCTGTGAGACCGTAGAGTTGCACGAATTCCCAGCCGAGTTCGGTTTCCATTCGTTCGATGGTGCGTGTCGGGGGAGGAGCTCCGGCGACGACCATGCGCACGCGGTCACGACCAGGAACGGACCCATCCCACGTCGATGCCGCATCGAGAACCGCGTTCACCACGGCAGGAGCGCCACACAGCAGAGTGACTCCGTGTTCATCGATTCGCCGAAGGATCTCGGCCCCATCGACTTTGCGCAAGATGATGTGGCGACCTCCCATACCTGTGACGCCGTACACCATGCCCCAGCCATTGCAGTGGAACTGCGGAAGAGTGTGGAGATACACATCGCGATCGCTGACTCCCATGTGCCAACCGAAGGTCGCGGCATTCAGCCAGAGATTGCGATGTGTCAATTGCACACCCTTGGGTCGAGCTGTCGTGCCGCTCGTGTAGTTGATCGTCGCTGTCGCCGTCTCATCGGCATCCCAGTGACGGGGCTCGGCTCCGAAACGCATGAGCGCTGAGTCGGTCTCGTTGCCGATGATGAACGTATGTTCACACCTGACCGACGACAGAGCATCGGCGAGTTCCGGGTCTATGAGAAGTACGCGGGCACCGCTGTGATCGATGATGTACTGCACTTCCTCGGCTACGAGACGAAAGTTGATCGGTGCGAGGATACGCCCAGAGCCAGAGACGCCGAAGAAGTACGTCAATAGTCGGGCCGAATTGTGCGACACCATGGCGACACGTTCACCCACTCCGATGCCGAGTGCGTCGAGACCGGCAGCGATTGCTCGTGACTTGTCGCCCATGTCTCTGTACGTGAAACTCCCCCACGAGGCAGCGGGCTGGTCCGGCTCGTCGACGACTGCGATTCGGTCGGGGTAGAGCAGTTCGGCGCGACGGAGGTGGTCGTTGATCGTCAAGGGGACGTGCATGTGCCAAGGGTAGGCAC
>JAULYE010000041.1:0-3153 GCA_032118015.1 Ilumatobacteraceae bacterium
ATCAACACACCCAATTTGGCATTGGCGACGAGATGGCGATACTCCCCGTGGACAGGAATGAAGTACTCGGGTCGCACGATCGACAAGTAGGTCTTGATCTCTTCTGCTTGAGCATGACCAGTGGCATGAACGTCAGCAATTCCCGAGTGGACGACTTCTGCCCCCAGGCGAAGCAGTCCGTCGATGACTCGAGACACGTTGGCCTCGTTCCCTGGAATGGCATTGCTCGACAGAATCACGACATCTTGTTCGCTGACTTTCAGCCACTTGCTGTCGCCTCGAGCCATCAACGACAGTGCAGCCATCGGCTCTCCCTGGCTTCCAGTGGAGATCACGCAGACCTCATGGGGAGCGAGACTGTCGGCTTCTTCGATGTCGATCAACGTCGACTCAGGAACGCTCAACACGCCGAGGTCACGAGCCATCCGCACGTTTTTCTGCATCGAGCGGCCAAGTGTTGCCACTTTGCGACCCTCTTCCACTGCAACATCGATGATCTGCTGAATGCGGTGAATATGAGACGCGAAACTCGCTGTGATGATGCGCTGTTGACGATGTTCTCGAAACAGCGAGCGCAGCACTCCGCTGATGGATGTCTCACTCGGAGAATGTCCGGCTTCCTCGGCATTCGTCGAATCACACATCAACAGACGGATTCCTGGACCCGACGCCAGCGCGCCGAGGCGCGCGAGATCGGTTCGACGGCCATCGACGGGAGTCAGGTCGAGCTTGAAATCTCCCGAATGCAAAATCACCCCTTGGGGTGAATGAACCGCAATGGCATATGCCGATGGAACCGAATGTGTGACGGGAATGAATTCGACATCGAACGGCCCGATCATGCGACGCTCACCGTCTCCCACGACGACGAGGTCGGTGCGTCCCAGCAGTCCGGCTTCTTCGATGCGGCTCCGAGCAAGCCCGAGAGTCACGGCGGAGCCGAAGACGGGAAACGAAAGATCGCGCAACAGGTACTGCAATCCACCGACGTGATCTTCATGTCCGTGAGTGGCAACACATCCCACAACTCGATCGGCGTTCTCGCGCAACCAGGTGAAATCTGGGAGAACCAGATCGATGCCATGCATATCGGCATCAGGGAACATCAAACCGCAGTCGATGAGCAGCAACTTGTTGTCCTGTTCGAGAACCATGCAGTTGCGCCCGATCTCACCAAGGCCACCCAAAAAGGCGACTCGTACTGCCGATGCATCGGTTGTCATTGGACTCCTCGTATTCGCATCTGCTGCAGATCGGCCAGAACTGTTCGGGCACGCTCGATCACGAAATCAGCCGGAGCGCCCATTGGCAGTCTGCACTGTCCCACTGGCACACCGAGCACATTCATCATCACTTTCGAAGGAATCGGATTCGGTGACTCATCACCGGTCTCATACGCGAAACTCGCCAACAACCCCTGATTGATGCGTCGGGCCTCGACGACATCGCCACGTTCCCATGCCTCGAACATGCGTTGATGTTCGGGGGCAGACCAGTGGGTGGCAACTCCGATGACCCCCACTGCTCCCACTGCCATCAGCGGCAGGGTCATGGCATCGTCACCGCTATAGACCTCGAATCCGGGTGGAGCGGCAGCGATCACCGATGCCGTCTCGCCCGGATTACCCGCAGCATCCTTGAGCGCGACGACATTGGGAACATCGGTAGCCAACTTGAGAAGGGTTTCCGAAGAGATCTTCCTTCCCGTGCGAACTGGAATGTCGTAGACCACCACGGGTAGAGGCGACGACTCGGCGACTGCTCGGATGTGACCATATATACCGCTCTGTGGTGGACGGTTGTAGTACGGCGCTACGACGAGAGCTCCCGCCACACCCAACTTGGCAGCCTCTCGTGTCATGTGAACCGAATGTGCCGTGTCGTTGGTGCCCGTACCGGCGATCACCGGGATGGAAACAGATTCGACGACGGCAGCAAAGAGAGCCAGGCGCTCCTCATCGCTCAACACAGGGGCCTCGCCCGTGGTGCCGGCAACCACCAGACCGTCGTTTCCGTTGTCCTGGAGCCAGCGCGCGAGCCTGCGCGCTCCATCCAAGTCCAACGCACCATCTGCTCCGAAAGGCGTCACCATCGCGGTGATCACTCGACCGAACCTAGACATCATCCACGACCCTTCGTACTCGTCTCGATCAACGTTCCGGGCACGCAACCAGAACTCACTTCGAAACCTCGTCCGACCCCATTCTTGGAGATCTCCGTTTTCAAAACGACCCCTCAGCCGCACGATCGATGCCCTGCGTGAGAATCAGATCCTCGTGCAATTCCATCCAGATGTCATGGAAGGATCCGCACATCACACCCGTGAAGAGATGATGATCTCCTCGAATGACGCTACGACATGCCGACTCCATCCGACTCGTGTAGGGAGCCAGACGCGGGACGATCTCGACCATGGATGACACGATGGGCTGAGCGTCGCCGTTCAGCTCCACGAGGCGCCCGATGACCATCGCATCGTAGGACGAGTTGGAGTGATCGTTGGGCTGGCCCTCTCTGAGTTGCCAATCCCCGCACAGCGATTTGAACTGACCGTTGACTTCAAGAAATGCTGCATAGTGCGGAGCGAGAGCGTCGAGGGGCAAAGTCTTGACATCATCGGCCAGTGCATGCCGATGTGCCTCGCGTCCTTCCGGGGTCAGCTGCCACAAGGCCCGACTTTCACGAAACAGCGCGAACCCGGTCTGCGCCAAGGCGTGGAGATTCTCTTCGACTCTGTCGACAGCCAACGCAACGATGTCTGCAAGAGAATCACTCGTGGCGAAACCCTTGATACGTAAGGCATGGTGGGTCAAAAAACGCGGGTTCGGAGCCCATGCTCCGAGGGCATTCTGGAATCCCTCGTTCGACGCCACCATGACTCGAGCGTAGTTCTTGGCGGACATGCAGTCCTGACCACTTCTCGGGGCTCACTCGAATCGTCCTGCCAGACGCAACCGCACCGGCGGGATAACCTCGCACCGTGGGAGCGCCCGAACACGACAGGCTCCATGTCGTCATTGTCTTCGGTGGACGCTCTGCCGAACACGATGTCAGCTGTGTGACCGCAGCTCACGTCTTGCGGGCTCTTGACCCGAGCAGGTACATCGTGACCGCCCTGGGTATCGATCGGTCCGGCCACTGGCACATCGCTGA
>JAULYE010000042.1:0-6636 GCA_032118015.1 Ilumatobacteraceae bacterium
TGCAGCTGGGAGCGGAAGCGGTTTTCGTCGGATCAGGAATTTTCAAGAGCGATGATCCCGCTCCGCGAGCCAAAGCCATCGTCGAGGCGACGACTCACTACGACAATCCGGACGTCTTGGCCAAGGTCAGCCGAGGTCTCGGCGCTCCGATGACGGGTATCGGAATGGACGAAATCAATCAACGATATGCAGAGCGCGGTTGGTGATGGGTCTGCGTTCATCCGAGTTGAGTTGTCGGTACATGCGAATTCATGACTGACACAACCTCGCACGAGGCTCCTGTGATCGGCGTTCTCGCTCTTCAGGGGGCCTTTGCTGCACATGAGTCGATGTTGCGTCAACTTGGTACTGTCACGAAGAGGGTGCGCACGGCCGCAGATCTCGATGGTCTCGATGGCATCGTCCTTCCAGGAGGTGAGAGCACCACAATGAGCAACCTGCTCATGTCCTCTGGTCTGTTCGAGCCGCTCGCAGATCGCCTTCGTTCGGGATTGGCGGTGCTCGGTACGTGCGCTGGGATGATTCTGCTTGCGACGCGCATCATCGACGGCAGGGATGATCAACGCAGTTTCGGCGTGATCGATGTCGCAGTTCGTCGCAATGCCTACGGTCGTCAGATCGACTCCTTCGAAACCGAGTTGGACATCGATGGAGTTGGGCATCGGGTTCCGGCAGTTTTCATTCGAGCCCCTGCGATCGAGTCGATCGGTCCGGGGGTGAGCGTCCTTTCTCAAGAACGCAATCTTCCCTGCCTGGTGCGACAAGGACGAGCCCTTGCTGCTTCGTTTCATCCTGAACTGACCACAGATACATCCGTTCACGAGATCTTCTTGAGAATCATTCGAGATTCCGTTCAGCAAGATGTTCGGGACATTTCGCTCTCAGGCAATACAGTCAGCGCTTCAGAAAGCTAGGAGAATCGATATGTCCGGTCATTCCAAATGGGCGACGATCAAACACAAAAAGGGTGCCGCTGACAAGGCCCGAGGAAAACTGTTCGCGAAGATCGCGCGGCAACTCGAGGTGGCTACACGACAGGGAGGCCCTGACCCCTCGTCGAATGCAACTCTGCGCACAGCCGTGCAAAAAGCAAAGGCCGCTCAAATGACCAACGATGCAATCGATCGGGCGATCAAGCGCGGCAGTGGTGAGGCACAAGGCGACGACTTCGAGACGATCATGTACGAGGGATACGCACCAGGGGGAGTCGCCATCATGGTCGACACTCTCACCGACAATCGGAACCGAACAGGAGCCGATATCCGCAACATCTTCTCCAAACTGGGTGGAGCGATGGCTGAACCAGGAGCTGTTGGGTGGCAATTCTCGCGACGCGGTGTCATCTACATCGCCGGGTCGGTTTCAGAGGACGATCTCTTAGCTGCAGCACTCGATGCTGGGGCCCAGGACATCTCGCGTGACGGTGAGGCATGGAGGGTGACGACGGAGCCCCAAGACGTCTACGACGTGAAGGCGGGAATCGAATCTGCTGGCATCGAAGTTGCATCGGCCGAATCCACGATGGTGTCGTCCACTGTGATTTCCATCGAGGATGCAGAGACAGCACAAAAGGTGTTGCGGGTCATGGAGTCCCTGCAGGACAACGACGACGTTCAGGACGTCTACGCGAACTTCGACATCAGTGACGAGTTGATGGAACAAGTCGGCTGAAAAGGGGGACTCAGACCGTCCCCATCGCGAATGAACCTGCTCGAGTCGAACACTCGGGTAGGATCGTACGCATGTTCGCCTCTTCGAACGCCGGTGGCGCGGTATCTGGTTCCTCTGGAGACCGTGAGCCGTGTCGTGTTCTCGGAATCGATCCGGGGATGACTCGATGTGGGTATGCCGTAGTCGAGTCCGACGGTGCGAGTCGCCTTCGCCCGGTGTCGCTCGGTGTGCTGCGAACCGACTCCGAGGCACCCACGGCTGTTCGCCTGGGTCAGTTGTTCGTCGACCTCCAGGAATTGCTCTCGGAGTTTCGTCCAGTGGCGGTGGCCGTGGAACAGGTCTTTTTCCAATCCAATGTTCGAACTGCCATGGGTGTGGGTCAGGTGAGCGGGCTGGCGATGGCTCTGGCTGCCAATCGCGGGTGCCGTGTGGTCGAATACACACCGAATCAGGTCAAAGAGTCGGTCACAGGTTGGGGTGGAGCCGATAAGGCTCAGGTTCAGAAAATGGTGCAAGCTCGCCTCGGTCTTTCGCGGGCACCTGAACCTGCCGATGCTGCTGATGCAGCTGCTGTGGCCCTGTGCTACCTGGCGAGTGAACCTTTGCAGAGCCGCCTCATCGCCGCAGGTGCTGATGTCGTGCATGGTCGTATTCGAGCGCGGTGATGTGATGATCGGATCATTGCGTGGGCGTGTTCTCGAACGCACAGGTGACCATCAGGTGCTGATCGAGGTCCAAGGTGTCGGTTACATCGTGTCAGTGACCCCTAGGACCCTTGGCGAACTCGAACCAACATCCCAGGCGTTCTTGCACGTTCATCATCACATCCGAGAGGACAATCAGACGCTGTTCGGATTTCTCACACGCGATGAGCGAGTCGCTTTTCAGATGTTGATCGCCACCCACGGCGTCGGACCAGCGCTCGCTTTGGCAATCCTTGCAACGCATGAGCCGGCCGCTCTGATGGACATCATCGCCAATCAGGACATCGTTGCTCTGACGATGGTTCCTGGAGTGGGAAAGAAGACCGCAGAGCGCATTTTGGTGGAACTCAAAAATCGAGTTGCGCACCTCGAAAGCCTCTCTGACGGCTCGCGTACGTCCCTGACGTCGGCGAGTTCCGACGTTCGTCAAGCTCTGTCGAATCTGGGCTACAGCGATGCCGAGATTCGCGAAGCCATGCGGGATCTCGACTCGACTGGTTCGAGTAGTGACCTTCTGAGGGATGCATTGCGAGTCTTGGGAGTTCGTCGTGCGTGAGGAGTTCATCGATCCTGAGATGGGAGTTCTTCGGCCTGTGGTGAAAGATGTCGTCGAAGAGTCCGAGGAGTCCGGCCTGCGCCCGAAATCACTCGACGAGTTCGTCGGTCAACGGGATCTCAAGGAGAAGTTGTCGATCGTGCTCGAAGCAGCACGCCGGCGTGGAGAGGCTGTGGATCACCTCTTGTTCGCAGGCCCACCAGGACTCGGCAAGACGACTCTGTCTGGGATCATCGCTGAAGAGATGTCGGTCCGTCTGCACATCACATCGGGTCCTGCTCTGGAGCGAGCGGGCGATCTCGCGGCAATCCTCACCAAATTGGAGACAGGCGACGTCTTGTTCATCGACGAGATTCACCGATTGAGTAGAACCGTTGAGGAGATCCTCTACCCAGCGATGGAGGACTTCCAGCTCGACATCATTGTGGGCAAGGGTCCATCCGCTTCGAGCATCAGGTTGTCACTCCCGCGTTTCACCCTTGTGGGAGCCACAACTCGGACAGGACTGATCACCGGTCCGCTTCGTGACAGATTCGGTTTGGTGGCTCGGCTCGATTACTACGAGCAGGACGAGTTGGAGACGATCGTGTCACGTGCTGCAGGAATTCTCCGCGTCGACATCGACGTACAAGGAACTCGTGAGATCGCCCGCCGGAGTCGTGGAACTCCGCGCATTGCCAATCGTCTGTTGCGCCGTGTACGTGACTTCGCTCAAGTGCGCTCCTCCGGAGGCATCGATGCAGCAACTGCACAAGAAGGCCTCGCTGTGTTCGGAGTCGACGACAGGGGTCTCGACAAGGTCGACCGGGCAATCTTGTCGGCAATCTGTTCCCAGTTCTCTGGTGGACCAGTAGGTCTTTCGACGCTGGCGATAAGTGTGGGAGAGCAAAGTGAGACTGTCGAAGACGTCTATGAGCCGTTCTTGATCCAGCAAGGCTTCCTTGCACGAACTCCGCGTGGGAGAGTCGCATTGGCCGGCGCATGGGAGCATCTGGGTCTGCGTGCTCCGACATCTGGGATTCCCGATCTGTTCAGCTGAATGCACGTCTCGGACTACGAATACGAGCTTCCTGCGAATCGCATCGCACAAAAGCCGGCAGAGCCGAGAGATTCGGCGCGCCTCCTCGTTTCTTCGGAACCTGGTCAGTTCCAGCATGCACGTGTACGTGATCTCCCGGATCTCTTGGAGCCTGGAGATCTAGTTGTCGTCAACGACACGAAAGTGCTTCCAGCCCGACTGCTCCTCGAGCGTTCGACCGGCGGTGTTGTGGAAGTCCTACTTCTCGAGCCATCCGACGAAGAGTCGCGGCGCTGGTCGGCCATGGTGCGTCCCGGTGGTCGTCTCAAAGAAGGCGAATTTCTTCGTCATTCCGAAACGGGTCGAGAGGTGTTGTTCCACGGTCGGATGGCCGATGGTGACACCTTTGAAATCGAGTTGTGTCACCAGGGTGACGCACTCGAGTTCATCGAAAGCATTGGCCGACTGCCGCTGCCTCCGTATCTCTCTGGAGAGATCGAAGACTCTGATCGATATCAGACCGTGTACGCACGTCGTCCTGCATCGACGGCTGCTCCAACTGCCGGCTTACACCTCACTCACGACTTGATACGCCGACTCGCTGAACGAGGAATCGAGATGGCCAGTGTCGAACTCGTGGTTGGAGTGGACACATTTCGTCCGATTCAAACCGAGGACCCGCGAAAACACATCATCCATTCCGAGTTCTATTCGGTTCCGGAGCAAACGATGGAAAGAGTTGAGTCAGCGCAAAGGGTCGTAGCAATTGGCACCACTGCTGTTCGTAGTTTGGAAAGTGTCGCGACTCTCGGTGAGAGGAGTGGACGGACTCAACTGTTCATCCATCGCGGATATGAGTGGAAGGTAGTGGACGTTCTGTTGACAAACTTCCACATGCCGCGAACGACACTGTTGTTGCTCGTGGATTCTTTCGTCGATGGAGGTTGGCGTGAGATCTATGATCTGGCTCTCGATCGGGACTACCGCTTTTTGTCCTTCGGAGATGCAATGTTGCTGCAGCGCCGTGCCCAGACTGCGTACGAACGTCGAGGTCGAACATGAAGCCCGTTGAGATGGACATCCAGTCGATGGACGGTTCGGCCCGTACCGGTCGAGCCACGACAGCGAAAGGCGGGTATGACTATCCGTGTTTCATGCCTGTTGGCACGCGAGGCGCCATCAAGTATCTGAGTGCTGCTGACTACGAGTCCCTCGGAGCGCAAATTGTGTTGGGGAACACGTACCACCTCATGTTGCGGCCCGGCGCCGATGTCGTCGAAGCACTTGGCGGGCTTGGTCGCTTCGCAGGTTGGAAAGGTTTGACTCTGACGGACTCGGGTGGATTCCAAGTCTTTTCCCTTCAGCCAGATGTCGACGACGAAGGCGTGACATTCCGTTCGACCTATGACGGAAGTACGCATCGGTTCACACCGGAGTCGGCTGTGGCAGTACAGACGAAATTGGGAGCAGACATCCAGATGGTGCTCGATGTCTGCCCAGCTCTGCCAGCAGATGACGTGGTGATCCGTCAGGCGGTGGAAAGGACAGCAGCTTGGGCGGCGCGCGCGCGACAGGTGCACCAACGTGAGGATCAAGCCCTGTTCGGCATCGTCCAAGGAGGTATTTCCGAGGATCTCAGGCGTGAGAGTGCCGAGCGGACGGTGGAACTCGATTTCGATGGCTATGGCATCGGAGGACTATCCGTGGGGGAAACCCGCGAGCAGATGTTGCCTGCTCTTGCGGCTGCATTGGAGCTCCTGCCATCCAACAGACCGAGATACCTGATGGGGGTCGGTGATCCTGCTTCCCTCGTCGAGGCGGTGGCACTGGGTGTGGATCAGTTCGACTGCGTGATGCAAACCAGGCTCGGCCGTCACGGCACAGCGCTGACCTCCGAGGGAAAAGTGCATCTCAAGAACGCCAAGCACATCACCGATGAAGATCCGATCGACTCCCAATGCTCCTGTGATGTCTGCCATCGTCACAGTCGCGGCTACCTGAGGCACCTGTTGCAGGTCGGTGAACCATCCGCATCTCGACTGATCAGTGTGCACAATGTTGCCTGGACCCTGGATCTCATGACACGTATGCGCACTGCGATTCGCTCGGGGACGTTCGATTCCCTTCGGCGGGAAGTTCTCGGGATCTGGGGCTGAGGGGATCGGAGCCCGCCGGGACGCTTGCTGTACCGCCAGTCCTACTAACATTGGTTCGGCTCGGAACCGCCGAGCGCCCCTTGGCACTGAGCCCAGGTATATCCGATGGAAACAATGACCATGCCCTCCACATCCCTTGCCTCGATCCTTGCCACTGCTTCAACTTCCGAAGAGCAAGCGGGAGGCAGTTTTCTATTCACCATCGGTTTCATGGTTCTCATCGGTGGAGCCATGTACTTCTTGATGATTCGACCTCAGCGCAAGAGGTTGCGTCAGACGCAGGAACTTCAACGAGCCATTCAGGTCGGTGACGAAGTGATCACCAATTCAGGGGTATACGGCTTCGTGAACGCCATGGACGGCGACGTCGTCTGGCTGGAAATCGCCGACAACACAGAGATCCGCGTGGCCCGCAACTCCTTGTTGCGGCGCATCGATCCGGCAGTGGAGCCGGCAGGCGGAGATGTGCCCGGCTCCACGACCGAAAGCGAGTGACGCGTTGTACTCATCGAAACGCCTGATCTGGTCACT
>JAULYE010000043.1:0-1920 GCA_032118015.1 Ilumatobacteraceae bacterium
GAGCCCGCCGCAACACAGTGATGTGCCGATCGTGTTGCGCCCCACATCATGTGTCGATGCCGCGACGACACAGTGGCGCAGTCTTGGTGCAGACTGAGAAGGAATGATGAGCGTCGCTAGCACACCCGACACGGCAAATGGTGGTTCTGGGATCCTTGTAATCAACACTGTTGGCGGGCAGGCTGGGACAATGGCGTTGAGCGAGCGTGAGAAGTCCATCCTCGACTTCGAGCGGACCTGGTGGACCGAAGATGGCGTCAAAGAGGCTTTACTCCGGGAACGTTTCCAGTGTTCGCCAGACGACTATTACAACGAGCTCAACAGGCTCCTGGATACCCCCGACGCTCTGGCGTACGATCCTCTTGTCGTTCGCCGGCTGCACAGAGCTCGCGATCGGCGCCGACGAATGCGCCTCGACGGCACGTCTGACACCGGAGGTATGCAGGTATGAGCAGAGAGAACCTTCCCCCCTCAGGGACCCGGGGCGGACGTCAAGCAGCTGGTGTCAGCATTTCCACATCGCTGAGCGTGATCGTTGCGGCCATTGCAGTCCTGCTTGGGTTCTTGATCTTGCGCGACATCAACCGCGATCGCACAGGTGATGTCTTCGACCCGACGACCAACGTCCCAACCGATGACTCGTCCGTGGATGGCGGCGAGACGACGATCCCCCTCGCGACGCCAGCACCGAACCGCACAGGCTTCAAGGTCATCGTCGCCAACTCGTCTGGTGTGCAGGGAGCTGCAGGACAGATGACCACCGCTCTGCAAGGTGAGCAGTTCGTCGTGTCCCAGCCCGTCAACGCTGACCCGGCAGTTGGAAAATTGACATTGACCGTCGTGTACTACGTGCCGGGATTCGAGAGTGCAGCGACGATGGTCGCCGATGTTCTCGGCGGCGTGCAGATCCTTCCCGTTCCAGTACCTCCTCCGGTCGAGACCGGGTCACTCGGGGAAGCAGTCATCCTTGTGATGCTCGGCACCGACCTGGCTGGCAAGTTGTTGCCGGGAGCGCTGCCGGACACACCAGTGGGTACGACAACGACGTCTTCGTCGTCGACGGTCGCCCCTGCTAGCTGAGCCAGCGACGACGATCACAGCCGCTCCAAAAATCAGTCAGTCGAACTATCTGTCGCGTGAAGACATCGTGCGCACGATGTCGAGCGCCGCTTGTTCGATGCACCACAGCGGCTCACTCATTGCTCGCTCTGTGCCGTAGAGATCGCTGATCGACACGCATGGTTCGGGTCTGTCGACATTGGAATCGAGAACATCGTCGAGGTCCACGCTGCCGAAAATTCCCGCAACCGGTTTGTCGTATGCGCGGGCGAGGTCGATGACACCGCCGACAACTTTTCCTTCAACGCTCGTGGCATCGAAGCAACCTTCGCCTGTGATGACGATGTCGGCTGCGAGGAGCCGATCGTCGAGGTTC
Source organism: Ilumatobacteraceae bacterium (assembly GCA_032118015.1). Classification (GTDB taxonomy): domain Bacteria; phylum Actinomycetota; class Acidimicrobiia; order Acidimicrobiales; family Ilumatobacteraceae; genus Casp-actino8. The sequence goes on from JAULYE010000043.1 coordinate 1,436, forward strand.
ACCTCGTCGGCGATCATGTCGAAGCCGGGAATCAACTGTGCCCCGAGAGCTGCGAGTGCACCGGCGAGGCCGCCTGCAGCACCGGCACCTTCGATTGTGGTGACATCGACGCCGTAGTCCTTGAAGTACCTCTGAGCCAGTTGTTCGAGACGATTCGTGAGCAGACGTACTTGAGCCGGTGTCGCTCCCTTTTGCGGGCCGAAGACGCGAGCAGCATCTGTGAACGATGTCGTGACATCGCAGGCAACGATGAACTCGACAGCTTTGAGTCGCGCTGGTGAGCGAATGGCATCGAGGGCCCCGAGACCGCCGTCGGTGGTCGCCGACCCGCCAAGACACACGATGATGCGTGATGCTCCGAGATCGAGAGCATGGTCGATCAGTTCTCCGGTTCCGATGGTCGATGACTGCACGGGATCATTCGCATCGGGTCCACCGATGAGAGCCAGACCGCTGGCCCGGGCCATTTCGATCACAGCGGTTCC
>JAULYE010000044.1:0-2879 GCA_032118015.1 Ilumatobacteraceae bacterium
CACGACCTCCACGATGCGCGCCGCTGCCTGATTGTGCAACCATTCCAGAACCCAGCGCTGATGCAGACCGCAACGTGCAGCAAGTACCTCACTGGTCATCGGCTCATCTGCTGATGCAAGCGCTTTAAACAATCCCAGGCGATCCCCGAGGTGAATCATTCCGGATGTCACTGCACCTTCGAGCTTCGTGAACACCTGGTACTGAAAGAGCTTCAACAGGTTCGGGTCGACCTCTCGTTCGGCCATGTTCGGGTTGTCCTTTCAGTAGGTTCGCTCACCGAAGGGAAGATGCTCGACATCGCTCAACTTCGTCAATCCGAATGTATGACCGTCACCGATCTCATAGGAAACCAGACGGCTGATCGAGCCATGACCGATCACGAATCGCTCCCATTCCCACGGGGTCGGCGGCAGACCGAGAACATGCCCGATGAAGACGCTGTTGGTCCCTGCATGGGCGATCATCAGGATTCTTCGATCCGGATTTTCGATGTGCCACACGGGTAGATCCTGGCCGGTTGGCTCGACTCCTCGTTCTCCGAGGAAATGTGTGGCGCCGCGATGGATGCGCTGGACGAATTCACGCACAGGTTCACCATCTTGAAGCCCGTTCCAGCGCAATGCTGCCGGGCGCTTTCGCTCTTCGAGATACGCAGCGTCAGCCTTTTCCCTGGGAGTGCCGTGCCAAATCGGATTGCGGATCTCCTCGAGCCACTCCTGAGTCGTGCTCGACCCTGGGTCAAGACCGCGATCGCGCAGGAGCGGTTCAGCAGTCTGCTGAGCACGAACCAGAGGAGATACCCATACTTCGTCGAACTGCTGATCTGCCATTGCCCGTGCCACATGATCGGCCTGGCGAAAGCCGAGATCTGTCAAGGGAGGATTGTCGACGTTCAATTCATCGCGCACCCATTCGGGCTGCGCGTGTCTGATGAGGACGATTTCCACGCCTGTTACGCCCCTTTCTGTTTCGTCTCGAGCTTGTGATCGTCGCTCTGGTTCCTGTGTGCAACCGAATCCGTCGATCGCTGCCACGCATCGTAGAGGGAGCGGTACTCGCCTTGCCGTGACATCAGTTCGACATGGGATCCGTCCTCGACGATGTGGGCATCCTTCATCACGAGAACCCTGTCCGCCCTCAGCGCAGTCGAAAGTCGATGGGCGATGGCAACAGTCGTCCGACCCCGTGCCAACTTCTCCAATGCCTGTTGAAGCCCGATTTCCGTCACCGGGTCCACGGACGACGTTGCTTCGTCGAGAACAAGAATGTCCGGATCGATCAGCGCAGCTCGAATCAATGCCACGAGCTGTCGCTCTCCTGCTGACAGTCGAGATCCACGTGGGCCGACATCGGTTCGCAGTTCGTCTTCGAGTCCTTCCAACCACGACGACAAACCGAGTTCCCCGACGATGGAGCGGATCCGATCATCACTGGCATCCTGGCGAGCGAACCGAACGTTGTCAGCAATCGATCCCTCGAAGAGAAACGGCTCCTGCGGAACCACAATGAGTCGGCGTCGAAGGTCTTCATTGGCTACCTGATCCAGAGGTACTCCGCCGAGACTGATCGACCCCACTGTTGGATCGAGGAATCTCACGAGGAGTCTTCCCAACGTCGTCTTACCCGAGCCAGTGGCGCCGACCACAGCAACCGAGGTGCCATAGGGGATACACACGTTCACTCCGGTCACCGCCGGCTCCCCCGTCGACACTTCACCCAGACGCGCGCGATAGGTGAAGCCAACCTCGTGAAAGCAAATCTCCAACGGGCCCTCGGGAAGCGCAATGGGCCAAACCGGAGGCGGCGGCGACTCCGGGATCGCGAGGACTCCAAGAACTCGACGCAAACCGGCAACAGCAGTCTGGGTCTGATCGATGACCTCACTCAATTCGGCAATCGGTTCGAGGAAGCGATACGTCAGAAAAATGAAACCGATCAACGAACCGGCAGTCAGTCCCGTGGAAGGCCCGATCTGCCAACCGATGAGAATGATTGCACCGATGGCGAAGATTCCGAAAACTTCACCCGATGGGAACAAAAGCGAGCCCATGAACGACGCTCTCACTTGATCTCGCGCTTTGCGATCAGCTGCTGCTCGCGCACGACGGGCAAACACACTCCCCGCTCCGTACGACCGAATCGTGTCCGCTCCCGTCACGAGTTCCGACGTCGTCGCCAGAAGATCGGCATTGGCGGCACGTGTCTTTTCATACGCAGCAACCAGTCGCACTTGGACAAGTCTCAGCACTCCGACGAGCGGTGCTCCGACGACGAAGACCGTGAGGGCGAGCAGCCAGTTGTACGCCAACATCACGATGGCAACGATGGTCATCAGAGATCCGCTCAGCAGGAAGGACAGTGCCCCCCAGGAGAAGAACTGGGAAAGGGTCTCGACATCCGATGTCACTCGCGCTACCAGAGCACCTCGCTTTTCATCGTTGTGATCTTCGACGCCGATTCGATGTATCCGTGAGAAGAGGCGAACCCGTAGATCCAACAATGCCGCCTCACTTCGGCGGCCGAGCCGTAGAACTGCAGTCCTTTGACACAAAGCTGCGACGACGAGCCACCCTGCCGATATCGCACACAGCACGATGGTTCGATCCACATCGAGGGATCCCGATGTCGAAGCAGAACCGAGCGCGGTCGAACTGCTGTCGATCGTCTGTTGAACCAGAACAGGGATGACGACACGACCCGTTGCGCCGATCAGAGCCAAGACCACGGTGAGAAGAAGTCCTTGCCGCAAAGCCGGAGCGGCTCGTAGACCTGCTCGAACCGTCGCCAGAACGGACTCGTCTGCGGACTCTGCAGCAGAACTCTGGAATGTCACGTCAGTCGACATTGTCACTGCGATCCTTCTCGAATGCCGAAATCA
>JAULYE010000045.1:0-29470 GCA_032118015.1 Ilumatobacteraceae bacterium
GGACATTCGTCTGCTGGATCGACACCCCGACGTTGGAGGACGGATCTGGTCAAGGACAGCGCAGCGTCCGCTCGGATCTCGAGGTCCATCCGACGTTCGCGAGGAAGTTGCGTGCGCACGAGAACCGAGTTGAACGAAGTCAGTGCAGCAATGGCAGATCCTCCGATCATGAGTGTGACGAGAGCGATGAGGACGATGGATCCACTGTCACGTTGGCCACTCGTCACGCAAGCACCTCCGAGGTGAGGATGCACGAAACGATGTCCATTGCCGAAGCTGTGAGTCGGATGATGGTTGTGCCTTCGGGTGTCGACGATGTGTCGAGAGAAAAGGGTGCTCCAGCCGACGTGCACGATGCCGAGTGATGTCGATGCCCCGGCCGCTCTTGCTGAGTGATGGTGATGAGTCGCGGCGTTGCGCTCCCGTCCGTTCCGCCATCGACTGTGGCCGAGGTCCGACCAGCACCGACGCTGACGATCGTTGGTGGTGACGAATCGGCTGTCGAGACACCGATGGACCACAGGTCCGCGGGAATACTCGAGACTCCACTACTGAGGACGCGCTGTTGAACAGTGACGGTTCCCGCACAGTGCCATCGACTGATCAAGCCGAGGATCTCATCCAAGCGCGTGAAACCTTCTGCAGTTGGGCGCGTGAATGAACGTGCCCGATCGAGGGGAACGAGAGAGGTGCTGCCATCCCATGTGAGAGATCCGAATACCGAGGTCAGATGACTGATTGCAGTCCCATTGGCGCCGGTTCCCAGCAAGATGCCATAGAGAACGGACCCCGTGTTGCGCGCGTAGTTGGCTGCAGTCACAGCTCGAGTGAGGTCAGCTGTGTGAAACGTGGTGTCGGTGTCCGAGGTGGTGTTCGTGCGGTTGCGATTCGGAGATCCGTCGCTGATGAAGACCACGGTGTCCGGTGTTTGAGCCAACAGTGTCCCTGTGTTCAGGCGCGCGGCTTGCCACAGACCGTCCTCCCAGTTGCGGCCATTTCGCCAACTCGATGAGGTCGTCGACAAGTTGGAGAGTTTGGATATGAGTGTCGTGATCGAGGATGAAGGATTGAGCAGATCCACATACGTTCCAACAGCGACATCGGGGTAGAAGGACAAGGCCAGTCGGTCGAAACTCACGATCCGCAGATGGGTGGGAGTGCTACGCATCGATTCGATGAAGCCAATGAGATCCCCGACGACCGTCGGGGCGGCGCCTTGGCTCCAGATGGTTGATGACGTGTTGAGGACGATCGTCAGTGTTCCTCCGCATCTCGAACTGGGCACGATCTCGACGTCGTCGGGTGCGGGAGCACTTGGCATGTCAGCGACGGTTCGAAACACCCCACCGGTGCTGAGTCGAACTCCGGAGGAGAACGTGACTTCGACGATTCGCTGCTCGCTGACGGAGTCCGTCTCGGTGGAGATGCCAGGAAGGGCCGACACTGAGAAGGCATGCACCGGAAAGTCAGAGGGCATCCAGTCGGTTGGTGGGGGAGCGAGATGGGAAGCGATCAGACTCTGCGTCGCAGATTCTGGTGGACTGGTTGGCTCGACGAGATGGAAGCGAAAGAGTTGCCATGATTCTTCATGGGACCCTTCATTCGAGACATAGCGATACGAAACAAGTCCGCCTTGTGTGGAACCCTGTGGCGATTCAGCACCAGTCGGTACGTGGCCGGACAGAGTGAGGACGTTCGTCCCAGGAAGTTGGGATGCAGTCACCGGAGACAGTTCGAGGACGGCATAGTTCGACAGATCACGGGGGAGATGGTCTCGGACTCTGTCGATGTCGCGCGTGATTTCGAGATTGCTGAGAATGTTGTTCGTCGTCGACGACACCGAAGTGGCGCTGGTAGCCAGAGCGGTGGACACCACTGCGACTAGGGCTGAAGCGAGGAGAGTTTCGATGAGCGAAGAACCGTGATCGCGGCTTTGTTCAGGGATGCGGCGCATGGACTTTCACGATCACGCCAGACAATGTCGGTCCGTGTTGTGCCGAGGACTCGAATTGTTCATGAGTCCCTCGTGCGCTGAGAGGCGCGAATATCGACACTGTCAGCCGCTGCGCAGCAAAGGGCACATTCAGATCATCTGTGGTCGAGCAACTCTGAGGTTCGAAGTCCGTGAAGTCCACCCACGTCGACTGCGACTCGCTCCAGTATTCGTACCGAGAGATCTCAGCAGTTCGCCCGTTGTCGTCGCTCGCCATCGCTGATTCGAGGGCGTCGCGATAGGAGCCGTTGACGTTGGGACATGGTGAGTAGGCAAGGTCATCGAGTGTTCGCAGAGAATCGTCGAGTAGAGCTGCTGCGAGCGCGCGGTGACGGCTAGTGGCTGCGACACGCGCGTTCGTCCACGAGGCGTCGACGACACCGACAAGGACAAGTCCGAGAAGAGTGATACCGACAACGGTTTCGATGAGGCTCGATCCCGAGTCGGCAGTGCTCACGGAACATGTTTCGGCTGCCTGTTGGTCGACTGGATCGGATGTTCGTCAAGAAACCCTGCTGGTCATCACATGGGCGAGTGTGGCGCCACCAATGCCCATGGGTTGTTGCGTTCCACATCGAGCGCGATGTCGAGCAGGATTTGCTCATTGAAATGTCGTCCGACGATCTGAAGTGCAATTGGTAGCCCATCGAGAAATCCAGAAGGGATGGAGATCGCCGGGTTGCCATGGAGGTTGGCGGGGAAGGTCAAGCGACCGTTGTTCGCCGCGCCGGCATCGATGCCGCCGAATCGAGATGGGAGTGGTCCATCAGCATCGAAGGCGATGTCGGGATTCGATGCTGTGATGACCAGGTCGACTCCAGCTGCACGATCGAAGATCTCGGCCATACGTTCATTGACACGTGTACGTCTCTCCTCGATACGTGCACGCGCGGCGGGCCCGTAGCGATCGATCGTTGCTTCGAGACCGAAGCGAATTTCCGGAGTCAGAACATCGGCACATGCGGGCCAACGATCCCCGAGTTGGGCGTGGATGGGAAGCATGCCGCTGATCGACCAGGCTGCCCCCATACTCGGCAACGACGTATCGCAATCGATGACGGACCAGGAATGGCGACTGACAAGATCCTTCACGAACTCCTCGAGGGCGTCCCACATCGCAGGTGAGACAGTGGCACCACCCCAGTTGGGAGCGATCGCCACGCGCAGGCCGCGCAATTCCGACTGAAACGAACCAAGAGATGCCTCCCAGGGTTCTGATTTCGCGAGGCTGAGTGGATCGCGCGGGTCATGGCCCGAACAGATGTCGAACCAACGTGCAGTGTCGCGCACACTGCGTGACACGCATCCGGAGGAAACGGTCAGGTTGGCGAGCTGGGCGCCGGGTCCGAGTGGAATGCGTCCGTAGGTCGCCTTCAATCCGACGAGGCCGGTGAATCCGGCGGGGATGCGAATGGAGCCACCTCCGTCTCCAGCGGACGCCACAGTCACCAACCCTCCCGCGACTGCAGCAGCGCTGCCTCCAGAAGAACCACCTGGTGTGCGAGAAGTGTCCCATGGGTTGTGGGTCGTACCGTGCAGCACGGTGCGCGTGAGGTTCACTCCGCCGAATTCGCTCGAGGTGGTCTGGCCGACGAGAACTGAACCAGCAGCACGCAAGCGATCGACGACGATCGATGAACGATCGGCGATGTTGTCCGCGAGTGCAGCACTTGCTTCGGTATCGGGCCACCCTTCGACCTGCTGGAGTTCTTTGATTCCAATCGGAACTCCTCCGAATGGCAAGTTGACATCGGCCGTAGCTGCGCGCTCACGAGCACTGTCGACATCGAGGAAACAGAAAGCGTTCAGGTTGCTGTTACGAATCGCGGAAATTGTTGCGTCGAATTCTTCGAGGGGGGATCGTTCGCCAGAGCGGAAAGCATCGACCAACGAACATGCATCACCTTGCCAGGGGAGTTCATTTCTCATGGTGCGCACGTTAATCGGCGCAGAAGGGTTGTCGGCTCTAGAGTTCCGTGCGATGGACAGTCGCCAATTCCTCGGCCTGCAGTCGACTCACAATCCAGACCGGTGGATCCTTCCGGTAGTTCCTGGTATCTCCACGGGCGGGGGGTTCTTGTACGGAGGTTGCGGTTTGGCGGCCGCAGTGTCGGCGATGGAGGGAACGTCCGGCCGACAAGCTGTCTGGGCGACGGCGCAGTACCTGTCATATGCAAAGCCGGGTGAGACGATGGACATCGATGTCACTCTCGCAGCGACTGGTCATCAGATCACCCAAGCTCGAGCGGTGTGTCATGTGGGTGATCGAGAAATCCTGACAGTGAACGCAGCTCTTGGAGATCGACCTATGGAGCCGCACGGTCAGTGGGAGACGATGCCCACGGGTCTACCTTCACCGTACGAGTGCGAGGAGCGACCCCACGTCCTCGATTGGTCAGGGACGATCAGTGGTCGTATGGATCAGCGCATCGTCAAAGGCCGCTCGAACATGGAGGATCTGGATGGAACCCCGGGGGACGGGCAAGTCATTCTGTGGGCCAGAATTCCTGAAGTGATCGAGGGCGTCGACACAGCGACCTTGGCAATTCTCGGTGATTTCGTTCCCATGGGGGTGGGACAATCACTGGGTATTCGCGGAGGTGGCAACAGTCTGGACAACACGCTGCGCATCGGTCGACTCGTTCCGACCGAATGGGTCCTGTTGGACATTCGCATCCATATGGTCGAGCGAGGATTCGGCCACGGCTTGGTTCACATGTTCGCCGAGGATGGCACGCTCATGGCGACGGCGAGTCAGAGTTGCATCGTGCGCTTCTGGAGGGACATGCCAGGTCCGGGAGCGGCAAGAATGTCCTCATGACAGCGAACATCGAGACATCCCAGGTCATCGCACAGCGGCCGGGAATGACAGTGCCCTTGCCCGGTCATTTGCACTCACACAGGGAACGCCTGATCGAGCTAGCAGACATGGGTTACACCGACATATGGTCGGCTGAATCCGACGGAGCCGATGCGTTCACGCCGCTTGCACTTGCTGCGGCATGGGAGCCGCGTCTGCGACTCGGCACCGCCATCGTGCCTGCCTACACGCGGTCCCCTGCATGTTTCGCGCAGAGCGTCGCAAGTATGGCTGATGCAGCACCGGGACGATTCGCAATCGGTATCGGCTCGAGCAGCAATGTCATCGTGGAGAAGTGGAATGGCATTCCCTTTGTCGAGCCCTACAAGAAGGTTCGTGACGTCGTGCGCTTTTTGAAAGATGCACTCTCAGGGGAAAAGGTTGCCAAGTCGTACGACACATTCGAAGTGAACGGCTTCAAACTCGGGGTCCGTCCAGAAGTTCGCCCGCACATTCTGGTCGCGGCTCTGCGGGAAGGAATGCTCAAACTCGCCGGCCGTGAGTCCGACGGAGCGATCATCAACTGGCTGTCACCCGAGGATGTTCCTCAGGTGGTGCGCGTGGTGCGTGAAGCAGCCGGAGGTGACGAGCGCGAGATCGTGGCGCGTATCTTCGTGTGCCCGAGTGAAAACACCGAGGTTGTTCGCTCCGCCGCTCGATTCGCTATCGCTGCATATTTGAACGTTCCTGTCTACGCCGAGTTCCATCGATGGTTGGGCCGCGGCCCTCAGTTGCAGGGAATGTGGGATGCGTGGAAGGCCGGTGACCGCAAGGCTGCACTCGCGGCAATCCCCGATGAAGTCGTGGACGAGATCGTGGTGCACGGTTCGGTTGCCCACTGCCGTCGGCGCATTCAGGACTATTTCGACAATGGAGTAACGACGAGTTCTCTGGCGATTCTCGCTCTCGACCCGGAATTGAATTATTGGGACTCCGTGCGAGCACTGTCGCCTTCGGCGCAGTGACCCGTTCTGATCATCCCGTTCCGTTCATCCAGTTGTCATCAAGCGGCGCGTTGCTCATCGGATGAGGTGAGCAGGCGTCGCATCTCGGCGAGATATTTGCGTCCGATGCGGCATGTCTCATCCGACAAGATGAAGCGGGGATCGACATGGCCGGCTGCGAGAAGTGGATGCAGTGTGCCGATGCCATCCAATTCGAGCTGAACCGGTCGCACCTGGCCCTGGGGTTCGTTCACAGCTGAGGAGTTGCGCAATGTGGTCATGTCTTCACGGTGACGCAGGGGTGTTGCACAGTGAACACCAGCACCGCTCGTCCAAGGAGCCGATCGGGTGGCTCGGCTAGTTTCGTCTCGTGACCGAGGCTGTACAGGATCGAACTGGGCAGGATCGAACTGGGCAGGATCGAACTGGGCAGGATCGAACTGGGCAGGATCGTCGAGAAGACGGCTGGAAGCTCCTGCGAGAGTCGCTCTGGGAGCAGCGTCGGGGACTCGGGGCCGGGGTTGCGATCGGGCTGTTGTGGGCTTTTGGCAAAGTCTCCGTCCCTCAATTGACCAAACTTGGAATCGACCGCGGAATCGAAGGGCGAGGTTCGCTGGTCTTTTGGGCGGGAATGGTCGTAGCTGCAGGTGTCATCGCCGGCCTTTTCACCGGGTGGAGGAGATGGCTGGCCTTTCGAGAGAGTCGCTGGATCGAGACTCGCTTACGAGAGCGAATCTTCGATCACATCGTCCGCTTGCACATCGGATTCCATGATGTGACCCAGACCGGTCAGTTGATGAGTCGAGCAGCGTCGGATCTCCAGCAGGTTCAGGCGTTCGTCGTGATGATTCCCATCACATTGTCGAATTTGGCGATGGTCATTGCCGTTGTCGTTCTGCTGATTGCATCTGAGCCAGCCTTGGCACTCGTGGCGTTGATGCCATTGCCGTTCGTGAGCCTGCTTGCGAGTCGGTTCTCCCGACAGATCCATCCTGTAGTACTTGCCGTCCAACAGGAGCAGGCCCAGCTGGCCACGGTTGTCGAGGAAAGTGTGTCAGGAATTCGCGTCATCAAGGGTTTCGGTGCCGAGGGGGTTCAAGGCGCGAAAGTACGAGTCGAGGCCGATGACATTCGACGCGTGTCGATGGACGCGGCGCGAATTCGTAGTCGCTTCCTACCGGCACTCGATCTGCTCCCCGCTCTCGGACTGATTGCGGTTCTCGGGATCGGAGGACACCGCGTGATGAGCGGTGACATGACGGTCGGCGATCTCGTGAAGTTCAACGCCTACATCACGATGTTGATCTGGCCGCTGCGAAATCTGGCGATGACAGTTGCCCTTGCACAGCGCGCATCAGTGGCCCTGACGCGCATCCAAGAAGTTCTGGGGACGCGCAACGAAATTGTCGATCCGATTCAGCCAGTGACTCTCCCTGGGATCGGACCTGCGACGAGCACCCTGGGTCGCGTGCACTTCGATCATGTTTCGTTCACATTTCCTGGCAAGAGTGATGTCCGGGTGATCGATGACTTCGATGTGGACATCGAACCAGGATCTGCAGTCGCAATCGTCGGTTCCACCGGATCGGGGAAGACGACCTTGGCTCGTCTTCTGACACGGTTCTATGACGTGGACGCTGGGGCGATCCGAATCGATGGAGTCGACATCCGCGACCTCGCCTTGGCGGATCTCCGTCACGCCGTGGGAATCGTGTTCGAAGAGACTTTCCTGTTCAACGACACGGTCTCACAGAACATTGCATTCTCCAGACCTGATGCGACGCCAGCCGACATCGAGCGATCTGCCCGTTTGGCGGGAGCACACGAATTCGTCGAGTCCTTACCGTTGGGTTATGGCACGGTTGTCGGAGAACGCGGATTTTCGCTCTCGGGTGGTCAACGCCAGCGCATTGCCATTGCTCGTGCGATCCTTTCCAACCCTCGAATTCTGGTTCTCGATGATGCGACGTCGGCTGTGGATCCGTCCAAAGAGCACGAAATCCGAGAGGCGATGGCGACGGTCATGGCGGATCGAACGACGTTGATCATCGCCCACAGAGCGGGCACGATCGCGCTTGCCAAGCAGGTGATCCTTCTCGATGGGGGTCGAGTAGCAGCTCGAGGTACGCATGATGAACTGATGCGGTCGAGTGCTCGGTATCGACAGGTCCTGGCCGCATGGGTCGTGCGAGATGACACGGGCGAAGAAAACGAAGGCTCGTCACTGCTCAAGACGTCGTTGCCCGCAACCTCGTTTCCCGATGGTGAGGAAATGCGCTCAAAGGGGGGTGTCGTCTGATGTGGGCCACATCTGCTGTCGACGAGAATGACCGACTCGACCGGGTCGAGACCTTGGGAGTTCTCAAGCGAGCGTTGTTCATGGCACGCTCACAGAGGCGGCATCTCGTATTGGCGCTCGTCTTCGTCACGTCCAGCGCTGTGGTCACGCTTGCTGGACCGACGCTCGTTCGTCATGCAATCGACAACGGAATTCTCCGAGATGACGCGGCGGTTCTGAATGTGGCTGTCATCGGCTACGTCGCAGTGACCGCCCTCGGCTACGTCGTGGGGAGGCTTCAATTCATCGAGTTGAACAAAGCGGGTGAGGGCTTTCTCCGAGACCTGCGGATGACCGTCTTCGACCGAATGCAGCGTCAGTCGATGGCGTTCTTCGACCGTGAAAAGGCAGGGGTTCTCGTCGGGAGAATGACTGCAGATATCGAATCGATGGGTGAGTTGATCCAGTTCGGTCTGCTGCAGTTCGTCTCGGCTTTCCTGCTCCTCAATCTCTCAGTGATCCTGCTCTTGATCCTGTCGTGGCAATTGGCACTCGTGACTTTGCTCGTGCTGCCTTTGCTGATCGCTGCGTCCGTTCGTTTTCAGCGGCAGTCCAATCGGGCTTACCTCGATGTCCGCGAAAAGGTGGGGAACAACCTTTCCACCTTGCAGGAAAGCATCACCGGGGTTCGCGTCATTCAGGCCTATGGACAAGAAGAAATCCGATCACGTCGTTTCACAGCGAGCAATCGGGCACTGTTCGACTCGCACATGTACAGCGTCAAGGTGAGTACGTGGTACTTCGGACTCATCGAATTCGCCGGGATAGCTGCCACCGGCACGGTCATCGGAGTCGGCGGCTGGCTCGTGCACCGTGGAAGCATCTCTCTTGGCACGGTGACGGCCTTCGTTCTCTTGCTTGCGAATCTTTTCGACCCCGTCCAACAGTTGAGCCAGTTGTACAACACGGTGCAGTCGTCGACCGCGTCACTCCACAAGTTGTACGGGATCATCGACGCCGTCCCTGATGTCGATGAACCGTTGGATCCTTTGACGCTGCCCGATCGCGGTGAGATCGAAGTCGACAATGTCACGTTTGCGTACGCTGGTTCGGCCACTCCCGCACTGAGCGAGGTGACGTTGAGCATCGGCGACGGAGAGCGTTTGGCTCTCGTGGGTCCGACCGGTGCAGGAAAGTCGACATTGGCAAAGTTGATCGCTCGTTTGTACGACCCGACCGAAGTTGCCGGCCGAATGGGATCAGTGAGCTTTGGAGGAGTCGACCTTCGACGGGCATCTTCGACCGACTTGCGTCGCCGGATCGTCGTCGTACCTCAGGAAGGTTTTTGCTTCTCCGGTTCGATCGAAGACAACGTTCGTATCGCCAGACCTGATGCCTCAGATGACGAGATTCGGGCGGCCTTGCAGGCGATCGACTCGCTCGACCGCTTCGAATCGTTCGAGGAGGGTCTCAGAACCGATGTGCGCGAGCGCGGTTCGAGGCTGTCGGCTGGGGAGCGCCAACTGATAGCGCTCGCGAGGGCCGCGCTTGTCGATCCAGCGGTACTGGTCCTCGATGAGGCCACATCGAACCTCGACCCGGGAACCGAGTCAGCAGTTGAACATGCCTTGGACAAACTCATGCAGCGCAGAACGGTGATCGTGGTAGCCCACCGATTGTCGACGATTCGGCGCTCGGACAGGATCGGGGTCATCGACGGAGGACGTCTCGTGGAGTTGGGGACTCACGAAGAACTGATCGAACGACGAGGTCGGTATTTCTCACTTGCACATGCGTGGCACGAAAGTCGGCCCGAGGTAGAACCCTCGAGTTTCCCAAGCTGACGTTCGACACCCGCACATCTCGAATGTCGGGTCTTCGAACGAATCAGGAAGCTCGTTCGAAGACGAGGACGAATTCGAGCAAGCCATCGTCTCCGGTCTTGACAAAATTGTTCGATGGGTTGGGAATGCCGTAATCGGCGAAGAGGATTTCTATGTTGCCGAGAACGGCGATTCCGGTGCTGGAGTACTCAGCAGTCAGCGGGAAGGTGATGGACCGTGTCGTTCCGCGCAGGTTCAGATCACCTGTGACGTCGACTGTGATGCGCTCACCGACAGCAGGAATCGATCCGAGATCGACTGGCGCTGTGAGAGTGAATGACGCCTGCGGGTGGGTGGCAGTGTCCATGATGGGGCCGGTGAATTGTCCGTCCCGACGTGAACTGTCGCTCGTGATCGACGCAACGTCCACTGAGAACGTGGCGCTCGACAGCACCGTTCCTTCGAGAACGATCTCTCCAGCCACCTGATTCGTGCGACCGACACCTTCGGTGTCGACTCCACCGAGCACTTCTTTGACGCGATATCCCAGAGTTGAATCATTCGTCGCGGTCCATGTCCCGGAGACGTCACCAAGGGGAGTGTCGTTCAGGGGTGCGGCGGATTCATCGGTGACCAGAGCCGAGCCGAGGTCTGCTTCGCTGAGTCGATCTTCGGGCTTGTTGATGACTTTGGTCCACAGCAATATGCCGCCGTAGATGATTCCAGCGAGTAATGCGAGACCGATGACAAGGCGAACGATGAATTTGAACATGGGATCTCCGATCAGCGAGCGTTGAAGTACTTGGCTTGTGGATGATGGCAGATGACTGCAGACGTGGTCTGCTCAGGCTGGTACTGCCAGCCGGTTTCTTCGTTGACTTCGATGCCGAGACGACCCGCTTGGAGAAGACGTGCCACGGTTGCGTTGTCCTCGAGACGCGGACATGCGGGATAGCCCCAGGAGTAGCGGCCGCCGCGATACTGCTGTCGGAAGAGTCCGCCGATCGTCGGTCCGTCCTCTTGGGCAAAGCCCCACTCTTCCCGAATACGCCGATGCCAGAATTCAGCGAGTGCCTCGGCCATTTCGACACCGAGACCGTGGACCATCATGTATTTCTGGTACTCATTTGCGGCGAAGTGCTCCGCCGCCAGCTCCGACACCGCTGATCCCATCGTGACGATGTGGAATGCGGCGTAATCGATTTCACTGTTTCGCCCACGGAAGAAGTCAGTGATGCACATGAAAGGAGCACTGTCTTGACGTGGGAACGTGAAGCGCGCCAATTCATTGGAACGGGTGTCGTCATCCCAGACGATGAGATCATCGCCATCTGCATTCACACAGAAGTAGCCATACACGACTTGAGGTATGAGGTAACCCAGCGCCTTAGCTCGGGCGAGCTCTTCACGAAGCAACGGCCGCATGCGAAGACGGAAGTCTTCATCGCTTTCGTCCTTGTTGGGCCGGAACTGCCACTGATTTCGGAACAGAGCTGTCTCGTTGACGTACTCGAGAATGTCATCGATACCGATGCCCTTGACAATGCGCGAGCCGATGAAGGGCGGTACGAAGATCGGATTGTCCGAGACGACTTCGGGGGAGCGAGACGGGATATCAACTTTCGGGCGTTCGAGTCCGCTGCGCTCCGGCAGGATACGCCCCGTCGGAACGCGTCCGAATTCGGGGTCATCGATGCCGGACTTCTTGATCTCCATCAATTTGTCGAGAGTCCTCAATCCTTCGAAGGCATCCCGGCCGTAGAAGACGCGTCCGTCGTAGATGTCTCGCAGGTCCTTTTCCACATACGTCCGGGTCAGAGCGGCGCCTCCAAGAATGACTGGGATATCGGACAGGCCGGTCTGGTTCATCTCGGTGAGGTTGTCGCGCATGATGAGTGTGCTCTTGACGAGTAGACCGCTCATTCCGAGTGCATCTGCGTCGACCTCTTTGACCTTGGCGAGCATCTCTGAGATCGGAATCTTGATGCCGAGATTGTGTACTTGATAGCCGTTGTTGGTGCAGATGATGTCGACCAGGTTCTTACCGATGTCATGGACATCACCCTTGACTGTCGCAAGGACGAGTACTCCCTTGGACGAGCCTGCATCCTCTTTGTCCATCATCGGTTCGAGAAAAGCAACAGCCGTCTTCATCGTCTCTGCAGATTGAAGGACGAAAGGCAGCTGCATTTGACCGGATCCGAAGAGTTCGCCGACAACTTTCATGCCATCGAGAAGGATGTCGTTCACGATCGACAGCGGAGCGTGTCCCTCATCGATTGCCCTTCGGAGATCATCGGTCAACCCTTCGCGATCACCGTCGATGATCCGTTGTTTGAGGATCTGCTCGATGGTCCAGTCGCTTCGATCTTCGCGTTCGATCGATGCTGTCTTGACATCTGCGAAGATCTCGAGAAGTCGGGACAGCGGGTCGTATCCGTCGCGGCGTCTGTCATAGATGAGATCCAGGCAGACTTGTTTGTGCTCCTCGGGTATGCGGGCCAGAGGCATGATCTTGCCGGCATGGACGATCGCCGAGTCGAGACCAGCTTGCACGCATTCGTGCAAGAAGACGCTGTTCAAGGCATGTCGAGCAGCTGGGTTGAGACCGAAACTGACATTGGAGATTCCGAGCGTGGTGAAACAACCTGGGATCTCTTCTTTGATTCGCTTGATTGCGTCGATCGTGTGCTTGGCATCGAGTCGCAGGTCGGCCTCCCCCGTGGAAAGGGGAAAGGTGAGGGCATCGAAGATCAGGTCGCTCGCCTGAAGTCCATAGCGGTCGACGGCGAGGCGATGAATGCGGTGCGCGATCTCCATTTTCCATTCGACGTCACGGGCTTGTCCACGTTCGTCGATGAGAAGACAAATCACTGCTGCACCGAATTCGCTGGCCAGACGCATCACCGAGTCGAGACGGTTTCCATGCTCCTCTCCGTCTTCGAGGTTCGCCGAGTTGAGAACTGATCGTCCTCCGATGTGTTGGAGCGCGGCCTCCATGACCGGAGGCTCGGTCGAGTCGAGGACGAGGGGTGCACTTGCCTGAGTTGCGAATTTGCTGGCGATCATGTCCATGTCCGTCACGCCATCTCGGCCGACGAAGTCGACGCAGACGTCAAGAACGTGGGCTCCTTCACGAATCTGCTCCGTGGCGATCTTGGTGCACGTGTCCCAATCCTCGGCAAGCATTGCATCGCGGAATGCCTTGGATCCGTTGGTGTTCGTGCGTTCGCCGATGATCAGGAACGATTTGTCCTGTTCGATCGGCACTGATGAGTAGATCGACGAAATACTCGGTTCGATGATCGGCGTGCGCCTGGGTGCAGACATCGACCCGACGGCCTCGACTACGGCTGCGAGGTGAGCTGGTGTCGTGCCACAGCAACCTCCGACAACGCCGATTCCGAGATCGACGACGTGATGCACATGGAATTTGGCCAGTTCATCAGGAGTCAGGTCGTAGTGCGTGCGACCGTCGACAACACTGGGGAGCCCGGCATTGGGAAGGACGCTGATCGGGACAGAGGAGTGCTGGCTGAGATAGCGGAGATGTTCTTGCATTTCTGCAGGCCCAGTTGCGCAGTTGATACCGAAGACATCGGGTTTCATCGCTGCAATCGATGTCAGTGCCGCTCCGATTTCGCTGCCGATGAGCATCCGTCCCGTGGTTTCCATCGTCACTTGCACTTGGATCGGCACAATGCGACCTTCGGCGAGCATGGCGCGACGACACGCAATCATTGACGCTTTGATCTGGAGAAGATCCATGCACGTTTCGATCAAGAACAGATCGACGCCACCGACGATCAGGCCTCGGGCTTGTTCGATATAGGCATCTCGTAGTTCAGCAAAGGAGATGTGGCCGAGGCTGGGCAACTTCGTTCCAGGTCCGATCGATCCAGCAACGAAACGGGTTCGGCCGTCGGTCTCATAGTCAGCGGCAACATTGCGGGCGATCCGTGCAGCTGCGACGTTCAAGTCGTAGGCCTTTTCTGGAATTTGATACTCAGCGAGCACAGTCGAGAAACTTCCGAAGCTCGCTGTCTCGAGTGCATCCACGCCGACATCGAGAAATGCGGCGTGCATGCTTTCGATGACATCAGGCCGTGTCTCACAGAGCATTTCGTTGCAGCCCTCGAGACTGGGACCCCCGAAATCATCGGGACCGAGATCGAGTCCTTGAACGAAGGTTCCAAAGGCGCCGTCGAAGACGATGACTCGTTCTTCGAGCGCGTCGAGATAGGACTGTCGAGGCATCCGGGATGACGCTATCGCTTGCGAATCGAGCCGATTCTCGTGGCGTCGGTCTCATTTCGATCACCGCCCTTGAAAGGGTTCACCACTAGCGTCACAGGCATGGCTCGAGGACCGATCTACACACGTGATGGAGATGATGGAACGACAGGTCTGTTCTATGGAGGCCGCGTCGCCAAGGACAGCACCCTCCCGCGTGCCTATGGAATGGTCGATGAGGCACAAGCCATTCTCGGTGTGGTTCGAGCAGAGGCGGGTGCGGGCTCCGAAGTCGAAGTCCTGCTGATCCCGCTGATGCGAGACCTATGGGTCCTGATGACAGAACTCGCAACGTTGCCGGAGAATCGGTCGAAGTTGGAAGCCGGAAAGACATGCGTCGAACCGGGGATGGTGACGCGCCTCGAACAGGTCATCGATGACTTGTCTGCACGATTCGAACCCCCAACTGAATTCGTGGTGCCTGGGGGCAATCTTGTTGCGGCATGGCTCGATGTGGCTCGAACAGTCGTGCGTCGTGCCGAGGTGCAGTCACTGGCTGCAGCACCGCCACCGTCACACGTGGTGCCCTATCTCAACCGACTCTCGGATTTGCTGTGGACCATGGCCCGCTGGCAAGAGGGAACCAGTCTCACAGTCCGAAGCCTGTGAAAGGATCAGAACATGACTATCGCCATTCAGCCGGTCAGAACTCTTCCACGAACCGCTGATGCGGTCGGAGTGCCCGTCGGTACAAAAGGCATCGTCGATCGTCAGCTCGGGCTTTCGCGCGATGCCTTGGCTGCTCACGGGTTCGAAGGCAAAGTCGGACAGACTCTGGTTGTCCCACGTGCGTCGGGCCCGGCATTGGTCGCCGTGGGTATCGGGGATCCGGCTCGTGCGCGACCTTCGGACCTGCGCGATGCAGCTGCGGCTCTTGCACGATCGACGTCGCGCTACGCCCATGTGGCGACATCTCTCGTGGATGCCACGCGAATCGATGCGCGTCAGGCCGGTCGCAGCGTGGTCGAGGGTTTCCTCCTGGCGTCGTATCGCTACACGGATCTCAAGACTTCAGCCAAGAACGGGAAGAGCACCACTGCTTCGCTGACACTGATCACATCTGCCCAACGCGACCAAAGCGCTCAAGCAGGAATTCGCGTTGGTGCAGCCACTGCTCGAGCAGCAACTCTGGCTCGGGATTTGGCCAACATGCCTCCGGCCTATTTGACCGCACGCCTGCTCGCACAGCGAGCTGTCGAAGTGGCCGGGCAAAGCGGACTCGAGGTGGAAGTTTTCGATCGGGACAAGATCGAGGTGTTGGGTCTGGGCGGTCTGCTCGGCGTCAATCGCGGGTCGACTGAGCCGCCGCGCATGGTGCGACTCACCTACGCGCCGCGCAACGCCTCAGGGCACCTGGTGATGGTCGGCAAGGGAGTCACCTACGACTCCGGTGGCATCAGCTTGAAGCCGAGCGACGCCATGCATGCGAACATGAAAATGGACATGACCGGAGCAGCATCGGTGCTGTCAGCCATGAGTGCATTGTCTGCGTTGAACTGCAAGACGAAAGTCACCGGATATTTGATGTGCACCGACAATCGTCCGTCGGGAAGTGCCCTTGCAATGGGTGACGTGCTCACATTTCGCAACGGCAAGACAGCAGAGATCCACAACACCGATGCTGAGGGTCGCCTGATTCTCGCTGATGGTCTGTGTCTCGCAGCAGAACTGCGGCCCGATGCGATCGTCGACATTGCCACACTCACAGGCGCGTGCATGGCAGCCCTCGGACCCAAGATCGCTGGAGTTCTGGGATCGAATCAGTCCTTCATCGACCAGGTTCGTGAAGCCAGCGCAGTGTCGGGTGAGCCGGTGTGGCAACTGCCTCTTGTGCCGGAGTATCGCAAGTTCCTCGATTCGAATGTTGCCGACATGAAGAACATTGGTGGACCCTATGGCGGTGCGATCACTGCAGCGCTTTTCTTGTCCGAATTCGTTGGATCGATCCCGTGGGCGCATCTCGACATTGCTGGTCCGATGAATGTCGATGCCGATGACGGTTGGCTGAGCCGCGGTGCCACGGGTTTTGGAGCCAGGCTGCTGATCGATCTCGCGCTCGGGTTCACGAAGCCGAAGCGCTGAACTCGGCGTCGCACAGCGGTCCTTCTGGTGTGCGACACGGCTGAGGCACCCCAGCAAAAGCCAAGGAATAGGCAGTAGTCGGATCGCTCTCGGCCCATAACGAGTGTGCACTTTGCAGATGTTCGGGCAGGCGGGCCAGGTGTTTCATCGTCAAGGGCGGCACGACGGTGCGAACTGCGTAGTGATTTGCGTCGGAGCGGATGAGTCCGAAAATCGACAGTCGCTGGAGAGATTTTGCGAACGAACTTCGTGGCCCGGCATCGGGCCCAAGTCCGAGGGATTGTGCGGTGTCGGGTCCGTCCACTGTGAATCCGCCTGGGTGGAGAACAGCCAAGATCGCCAGACGTCGCAACAGCCAAGTCGATGTCGGTCCGATGATCGGTAGCCAGAACAACTCGACGTAGTCCCCGCAGGCGTCGTAGCCGACGCGTTCCACAATGGGATCCTTCCAGCGAGAGAACTCGAGAACGTCCGCGTCCTCTGAGCATTGTCCTCGCCCTGATGTTTGTACCCCGACGTCGACAGCGGTCATTGGCTCTCCCTGGATGTGAGCAGATGTGTCACTTTGTGGGCGCAGGTGGCATGGGAGCGGAAGGACGCGCCAGACTTTCACCATGTCGCATCACGGAGTGCTCTTCGCTGAAGATCGCAGCGACCAGGATTTCGCCGCTATCCGCAACATCGTCGCCGAGGCCCAAGTGATCACGGTCATCACAGGGGCTGGAATTTCCACCGATTCAGGAATCCCCGACTTTCGCGGCAAGAACGGACTGTGGACTCGCAATCCTGCTGCTGAGAAAGCGTCGACATTGTCGGTGTATCTCAGTGACGTGGAGGTTCGGCGTGCGTCGTGGCAAGCACGGGTGCGCAATCTGGTGGAAAGTTCATTCGCTCCGAATTCGAATCACTTGGCACTCGTGGAATTGGAGCGACAGGGACGCTTGCGTGCTGTCGTAACACAGAACGTGGACGGTTTACACGAGGCAGCGGGTCACAGCGAGGGAATGGTGATTCCCGTGCACGGAACATGGCGTTATTCGCGCTGTTGGACGTGTGGAGAACGACTCCCGATGCATGAGACATTGCAACGGGTCATCGCAGGTGATCCGGATCCGCACTGTCTCCAGTGTGGCGGCATCTTGAAGAGTGACACGATCCTGTTCGAAGAACCTCTCGTTCCTGAGGTGATCGAGTCGGCCATGACCGCAGCAGAGGAATGCGATGTGCTGTTGGCGGTGGGGACGAAATTGAGTGTGACGCCGGCAGCAAACGTCGTGCCGAGGGCGCGCGCCAATGGTGCAACCGTCGTGATTCTGAACGATGAGGCCACGGACAGGGATCGGTATGCCCATGGCATCATGCGCGGATCGATTCGAGAGTTCCTACCCTTCTTGACGGATCCTCGTTGAGCTGTGCGCCTCGCACAGTGAGGCGTCGATGTCGGCATCTCGGGCCAACGACGAGGTGAATCCCGACAAGATCAGTAGCATTTCGGTATGGCATCCTTTCGAGACCTATTGGCGGCCGCCAAGACGGCGATCACAGAAATCGATACAGCAACTGCGCAACAGCGCATCGAGGCTGACCGAGTGACCATCCTCGATGTCCGTGAGCCGGATGAATATGCAGAGGGCGCGCTCATCGGGACCGTGCACATTGCGCGTGGACATCTCGAAGCTCAGATCGAAGGGCGGATTCTCGACAAGGATGCCCCGGTCATCGTGTATTGCGCAGGTGGCGTTCGCAGCGCATTTGCCGCGAAGACTCTCGGTGATCTCGGGTATTCGAATGTCGTTTCGATGGCCGGAGGCTTCGGCAAGTGGAAGGACGAGGGGCGCCCATGGAAGGCTCCTGCATCCCTCAGCCCCGAGCAGATGAACCGATACAAGAGGCACCTGCTGCTTCCCGAGGTCGGTGTGGAGGGCCAGACCAAACTTCTCGACAGCAAAGTACTTCTTCTTGGTGCCGGAGGTCTTGGTTCACCTGCAGCGCTGTATCTCGCAGCAGCCGGTGTGGGAACGCTCGGCATCGTCGACATGGACGAAGTCGATGCGAGCAATTTGCAGCGACAGATTCTGCACAACATCGACCGCATCGGGGATCGAAAGGTCGACTCGGCGAAAAAGACGCTGACATCTCTCAACCCCGATGTCGACGTCGTCACCTATGACACTCGGCTCGACGCGAACAACATCATCGAGATCATCTCCGGGTACGACGTCATCGTCGACGGAGCGGACAACTTCCCATCCCGGTACCTGCTCAATGATGCCAGCGTGAAGTTGGGTATTCCCGTCGTTCACGGTTCGATCTTCCGTTTCGAAGGAATGGTGTCGGTGTTCCACCCACTCGAGGGACCGACGTACCGAGACATGGTTCCTGAGCCGCCTCCGGCTGAACTGGCTCCGTCATGTGCAGAAGCCGGCGTTCTCGGTGTGTTGCCGGGAATCATCGGCTCGATTCAGGCCTTGGAGACGATCAAGATCCTCCTCGGTCTCGGCGAAGCATTGATTGGGCGGATCCTTGCAGTGGATACGACGGAGATGACGTTCCGTACCTTCAAGTTGCGGGCAGATCCATCGAATCCCGTGACCTGGGACAATCGCGACAAGATCGAGATCCGTGAACTCGATGGTCTGTGCGCACCCTGGATGGGGCACTGACCATCAGGATTTCATGAGTCAGGTGCGCGTGTCGTGGGCGTCAGCACTTCTCGTTCCTGGATCATGACGCCGACGAGTACGAGAGCGATGCCAGCGAGATCGATGAGGCTCGGTGTCTGGTCGAGAGCGATGAAGCCAATGACCATCGCAGTCACAGGAAGAAGGGCCAAAAGCACGCTGAATCGGCGAACTGGAATGCGTCGAAGGATCGTCTGATCGATTCCATACCCGATGGCATTGGACAAGATGCCCACCGCAAGACAGGCCAAGACAAGTCGGGGAGAAAGCCAGACGGGACCGCTGCCAGGCGCTCCGATCGGAGTGATGACGAGTGCACCGATCACGAGGCCAATGGCCAACGAAGCCATACCCCGATCTTGTCGAGCCACACGCGATCCGATGACGATGTAGGCCGCCCACATCGCAGACGCCAAGAAGATGAAGAGGAGTCCAAGGGGCTCATTGCCCAATTCGATGCCGGACAAGACCGCTACTCCGATAGCGGCGCACAGAAGTGCTGATGCGTTGCGTCGCGTGCGGGTGCGCAACGCGGCAACCGTGATCGGACCGATGAATTCGATGGCCACGCCCTTGCCAAGGGGCAGCCGGTCGATCGCGATGTAGAAGAACGTGTTCATCAGTGACGTAGCGATGCCGAATACGGCCATCGCAATGAAGTCGCGCCTCGTCCAACGTTGGCGGAGCCGGGGGCCGGCGATGATCACCAGGATCAGCGCTGCTCCGATCACCCGCATCCAAGCCACGGTGCGTGGTGCGACTTCATCGAAGAGGCTGACTGCGATGACTGCACCCAGGTATTGGGCGACAGCACTGAACAAGAACAGTGCTTCTGGTGGTGCGCCTGCGACAGTGTTCAGGGCGGATCGAGCGCGCCCCTGAGGAACCAAGGACGGGGTATTCAGTCGAACAGTTCCGGATCGGTGCGGCAGATTTCTTGCCAGAGGGGCTGGAACTGGAACCAACCAGCAAGGCTGTGTCCCGTCTGTTCACGCGTGTAGCCCGCATATTCGTGCGGGATCTTCTTGGGTGTTCCTGCTGCCATGGCGAGAAGTTGGGCATGGCATGACCGGTCCATCGACAAGAACCAGAACGCAGCTTCCTCGACGGTGGATCCAACAGTGAAGAGTCCGTGATTCTGGTGGATGGCGGCCTTGCCTTTGGGGAACATGGCTGCAAGTTCGCGACCTGCTTCGACTTCGAAGACCACGGCGCCGCCTTGTTCGGAGATCACGACGTGGTCCTCGTAGAAGATGCACGCGTCCTGAGTGATCGGATCGAGCGGGATACCCAGCGAGCTGAATGCTTTTCCGTGGATCGAGTGGGCATGAGCGGCTGCGATCACATCTGGTCGTGCTTGATGAATCGCTGAGTGGATCACGAAAGCGGCCCGGTTGACCGGCATGTTGCCGTGGACCACTTCGCCCTGATGATTGACAAGAAGTAGATCGCTGACCCGGACGTGGCGGAAGCTCATTCCAAACGGATTCACCCAGAAGTGATCGGTGAGCTCCGGATCGCGAACGGTGATGTGGCCGGCGACTCCTTCGCCGAATCCGACACGACCAAAGATGCGTAAGGCTCCGGCCAATCGGGACTTTCGGTACACCCGTTCTTCTTCGACAGAGTTGAACGAGGGCATCGCCAGGATGTTCTCATTTCCCATGGCGGCACGGGTCAGATCGGAACCTGAGGTGGATTCAGTCCCAGAGGTTGATTCGGTCGTTGTCACATCGACAGGCTAGACCCGTCGATGGCATCAGGAGAACAGCAGACGGTGTCTTGGTCCGATCACCCTTCGGGAACAAGGACTCCGCTGATGATGTGGATCACGCCATTGGTTGCTGGAACGTCGGCAACGATGATTTCGATGCCATTGACGAAGGTTTTGTCACCATCTTTGGTGATCGTCAGTGTTCCACCCTGCAGTGTGGTGAGAATTGCTCCCGACTCGATATCGGCAAGATTCAACACCTCGCCGGCAACCACGTGATACGTGAGAACCGCGGTCATGAGATCGCTGTCAGCGAACACAGCATCGAGGGTTGCTGGGGGAATTGCCAAGAAAGCGTCGTCGACGGGTGCAAAAACTGTGAAAGGACCGGGCTCACGCAAGGCATCGACCAGGCCGGCTTCGAGAAGCAAACCAGCCAGGGTGAAGAACTGTCCGGCAACGAGCGCCTCGCCGATGATGTCGCCGATGGGTGCTTCATAAGGCGGCAGTGTGGTGGTGGTCGTTTCCGCAGGGTTCGCATCGATTGCTGTCGTCGTCGGAGCAACGTCTGTGTCATCTTCGCCACAGGCAACGGTCGTTCCTGCGAGCAGGGCCACGCTGGCTGCCAGCATCGCCGAACGTGCAACACGGGTGCGTGTCGTCCACGTGATGGTTTTTGTCGAGTGAGTGGGGCGCGTCATTCGGATCACAATGCGACCATAGGACCCTCCCGGATCGATTGGTGAGGGACGAAAGTCCCAACGCCTCGGTCGGTGGTCCCGAAGACGTGCCATCGTGCGAGTTGGGGCCATCGTGAGATGTCCTCTCTGATGAGGCGGGCCGGCACCCAGGACATGCCACAATCACCAGGTGAACCGAGTCATAGCTCCATCTTCCCTCGCTCCGACGGCAGCCCGATACGCCCACGCGGTGTCGAGCATCGAACCAGTCCGGATGCTGCACACATCCGGCATCGTTCCGATCGCGCCCGATGGTTCGGTCCCGGACACTCTCGAGGAGCAGGCCGACCTCGTGTGGCGAAGTCTGCTGGCGATTCTCGAGGAGGCACAGATGCGCGTCGAAGACATCGTGTCGGTGACGACCTATGTCGTTCACGGCGAGGATCTTGCACCCGTGATGGCAGCGCGTGATCGTGCGCTCGGAGGTCATTTGGCCGCGAGCACTCTGGTGACGGTGCCAGCACTCGCCCGGGCGGAATGGCGTATGGAGATTGCTCTCGTCGCGGCAACCTGAATCTGAGATGGCTCGATGCAGCCCCGGCGACGTACGCTCGAAGCAATGAGTGGCACAGCGAACGACGGTACGTATACAGATTCTGGAATCGAGGTCAAGGCGCTGTACACAGCCGATGACCTTGCTGAGTGGGATGCCGCATCCCGACTCGGGACTCCAGGTACGCCGCCCTACACCCGCGGCGTCTACCCGACGATGTACCGGGGCAAATTGTGGACGATGCGCCAATACGCCGGATTCGGAACCCCGGAGTCCACCAATGAACGTTTCAAGTTCTTGTTGGCGGCGGGGCAGACCGGACTGTCGTGTGCCTTCGACCTGCCCACGCAGATGGGTTATGACTCCGATCACCCGCGAGCTGAAGGAGAAGTAGGCAAGGTTGGCGTCGCCATCGACTCCATGGCCGACATGCGGCTGTTGTTGAAGGACTTGCCTCTCGACAAGGTCACCACCTCGATGACGATCAACTCGACGGCAGCGATCCTGTTGCTGATGTACGAACTCGTCGCTGAGGAGCAAGGGGTACCGGCGACCGCAATCAGTGGGACGATCCAAAACGACCTTCTCAAGGAATACATCGCTCGTGGAACCTACGTGTACCCGCCTCGTCCGAGTATGCGAGTGATCACGGACATCTTCGGTTACTGCGCCCAGAACGTTCCGAAATGGAACACGATTTCGATCTCCGGATACCACATCCGCGAAGCCGGTTCGACCGCAGTGCAAGAGATCGCCTTCACTATTGCCAATGGCATCGCCTACGTGGAGGCGGCGCTGCAGGCGGGTCTCGACGTCGACGATTTCGCACCACGACTGTCGTTCTTCTGGAATGCGCACAACAATTTCTTCGAGGAGGTTGCGAAGTTTCGCGCTTCTCGGCGCATCTGGTATCGCATCATGACGGACCGTTTCGGAGCGAAAAAGGAAGCGAGCAAGCTCTTGCGCTTCCATACGCAAACAGGGGGAAGCACCCTGACCGCCCAGCAGCCGGAGAACAACATCGTGCGTGTTGCAGTGCAGTCCATGGCAGCGGTCATGGGGGGTACGCAGAGTCTGCACACCAATGGCTTCGATGAAGCTCTCAGTCTGCCGACGGAGCGAGCAGCGCGCATTGCGCTGAGAACCCAGCAGATCATCGGATACGAGAGCGGGATTGCTGACACGCCCGATCCCTTGGCAGGCAGTTATTTCGTGGAGTCATTGACAGAAGAGATCGAGCGCAGGGCTTTGGAATACATTGCCCACATCGACGAATTGGGGGGAGCGGTTGCCGCAATCGAATCCGGCTATCAAATGGACGAGATCGAGCAGGCCGCCTACGAGTACACCAAGTCGATCGATGACGACAAGCGTGTGATCGTTGGGCTCAATCGCTTCAGTGTCAACGATGACCCTGAGCCCGAAGTGTTCCCAATCGATCCGGAACTCGAGCGCGGACAGAAGCAGCGTCTTGCCCAGTACAAGGCATCTCGTGATGCAACCAAAGTGACTGAAGCTCTCGATGCAGTGGCACAGACAGCTCGCGGTGATGGAAATCTGCTGTATCCGATGCGCGCTGCGTTGCGCGTCGACGCAACGTTGGGCGAGATCAGCGATGCTCTGCGGAGTGTGTTCGGGGTGTACCAGCCCTGAAAAAGGTTCTCACCCTCAAGACGAGATGATCGACAGGTGCGGAGCAGGTCGGGCAGGGGCCTCGATCGTGTGAGCCGTGTAGCCGAGATAGACGATCCCGACCACGGAAGTGTCCTGTGCGAATCCGCTGAAATCGGCGACGACCTCGTTGCAGCCGCGAGGGCAGCTGCTCCAAAAAGTGGCGATCCCGCGCGCAGTGGCCGCAAGCAGCACGTTCTGGATGGCGGCGGCCGTGGCATCACGATTCTCGGTCGTTCGTGATTCGGTATCGCCAGGAGAGCTGCCGACGACGAGAAGCGCTGGCGTGCGCAGATACTTCGTCCGAGCTTTGATGATGCGCGGTTCTTCGTCCCCGGCGGCTGCCATGGCATCGGCAACAGCATTTCCGAATCGTTCGCGTGCTGCCCCCGTGATGAGAGCAAACTGCCACGGCCAAGTCTTCTTGTGGCATGGTGCCCAGCTGGCGAGTTCGCACAGTTCTGTGACCACAGCAGGGTCGAGTTCGCGATCGTCGACGAACATGCTTGTCCGTCGACGACGAATGATCGAGTCGATTTCCAGTGAATTCGAGTCGTCCCCGGTGGCTGTCCCGTTCATCGGCGATGTCTCAGCGAGCGAAATGAGCTGCAAGGCGATCAAGAGTCGCTTCGATCGACTGGGTATTTCGAACTTGGGCGTTCATCAACTTCAACATCAAGGGTGATCTGTTGTGCTCCCAATCGAATTGCTCGGTCACATTGCAGCCGCCAGGAGATTCCTCGATGATGTATCTCCAGATGTGCCCACCCAAGTGTCTCCATCCGATGCGATGAGGCTCATCGAATTCCACAACTTCATTGGTGATTCGATACGGCAGAGCGATCCGCATGTTCATGGAAAACTTGGCGCCTTTGGACAAGCGCGCCGGAGCATCGATGCGCGCTCCTTTGACCGAACCTGATCCGTCGATCAGGTGATGCTGGCGCGGATCGGCGAGGAGGTCGAAGACCTGTTGGGGTGTGGCGGACACGAAACGCGTCCGTGACACGATCTTGTCGGCGTTGCTCTCATTGGTGCTGTTCGACATCTCTATTCCCTTTCGAGGAGGTATCTAGTGGCTGGCGAGCACGGCTTCGGCACATCTGCGACCAGAAAAAAGTGCCCCTTGGGTGGATGCTGTATCACGATGATCGCCACAAACGAAGATACCGCTGCCGAGTGCGACCTTCTGTCGGGGGTCGAATGGGGGCGTCTGATCGGGCTGGCCGTGTTCGATGCGATAGGTACGCAAGTGTGTCCACGCATCAACGGACTCGCCGAACATCGTACGCATCTGGTCCCGAGCGACGTGCTCGAGGTCGACTGTTTCGAGTGCGGGTTGGCCCGGAATGGCTGCAGCTATCAAGTGACGATCGGCAGGGGCGTAGTGGCGCGAGATGTTGCTCATCACCGCAATATTGAGAACCGGCCCCAAGCCAGATCCATCGAGAACGATCAGCTTGGAATCGGTGGGGGGCTTGGGAGCGGAAAAGTACACGCAGGCCACGGATCGCGAGGCAACAGGGGGTAGGCCAAGCAGCGAACTGGCCACTGGTCCTTCCGTTGCGACGATGACGAGTTCGGTGTTCACCGTGCGCCCACCCTGGACAACGACTCTTCCGGGAGAGACGTCCACTACCGGTGTCTCGAGGTGGATGCGTTCGTGGGGAATGCGGTTGGCCAATTGCTGAGAAAGCTGACCCATGCCATGGGCCGGGACGGCGGCATCGCCTTCGGAGAGCATGCGAAAGATGATGTCGAACATGCGACGAGACGCTGTGAGTTCCGGGTCGAGTTGGATTCCACCGATCAGGGGCGTGAAGAACGACTGGATCATTCGCCGGGAAAAGCCCCGACCTTGCAACATGTGCGCGGTGGAGATGTCGTTTCCTCGCAGAAGATCGGCTGCACGACCGCGTCGCGTCCGCAATCTCAACGTAGCGATACGTGCTTTGTCGAGAGGAGTTCCGATCGGTGCCATGACGGTGGATCCCAGCGACAATGGCTGACGCACGGGATCACCAACCGCGTAGCCCTTGGAACCCATCCAGACGAGTGCTCCAGGATCGAATGACTGCATGTCGAGTGCCTTGACATCGAATTGCCGCTTCAGTTCGGGGTATGCAGTCAGAATGACCTGAAAGCCTCGATCGAGGATGAAACCATCGACGACATCGGAGCGCACGCGACCACCGACGCCATCAGAAGCCTCGAGTACGTGAACGTCGACTCCGGCATGAACGAGATACCGCGCCGCAGACAACCCTGCAAGGCCGGCTCCGACGACGACGACATCGCACGTATCGGGAAGTTGACTCATGGACAGTGATCCTCGATCGAAATTGTGATTGTCGTTCGAACTACGCAGCGTGCGTCAACAGCGAACGCAGCGCTGTTTCGAGATCGCGGTGGCGAAAGGAGTATCCGTCATTCGTCAGAACCTGAGGCAGAACCTTTTGTCCAGTGAAGAGGAGCGCATCGGCGAGATCTGATCCGAGCAGAAGTTTTGGTCCAAAGGACGGCACGGGAACGATGGCTGGTCGTTTCAGAACGCGTGCCAGCACTCGTGTGAATTCGGCCTGCGTCACAGGTTGGGGTGCAGTGAGATTGACTGGGCCGCTGACCGATGAGGACAAGAGATGGTCGATAGCTGCAACTTCGTCGTCGATCGAGATCCAACTCTGCCACTGCTTCCCGCTACCCATGCGACCGCCAGCGCCGATCTTGAACAGGGGCAACAATTTCTTCAGCGCGCCACCCTTTGGGCTGAGCACGATTCCAGTACGCAGATGTGCGACGCGTATTCCCGCACGTGATGCTGGTTCGGTTGCCCG
The DNA here is from genome assembly GCA_032118015.1 of Ilumatobacteraceae bacterium. GTDB lineage: Bacteria > Actinomycetota > Acidimicrobiia > Acidimicrobiales > Ilumatobacteraceae > Casp-actino8. The sequence continues at coordinate 26,407 of JAULYE010000045.1, forward strand.
TTCCCACTGCACGCACACGTCAGCAAGGAAACTGTTGCCCGCGGACGATGACTCGGTGAATTCCTCGGTCAGAGAAGCGCCGTAGTAGCCGATGGCCGAACCCGACAGGAGCGTTCGTGGTCCATCGGGTGTGTTGGCCATGGCCGAGGCCAGAAGGTCCGTGCTCTTGGTTCGACTCTCGAGAATCTCGCGCTTGTAATCGTTCGTCCATCTCTTGTCGCCGATACCAGCTCCTGCCAAGTGGACGACAGCATCGACACCGGCGAGCTTGGATGCGTCGATGCGACCGGTGGCTGGATCCCATGAAATCATTTTTTGGGTTGAGTCATTGCTGCGTGTGAACGCAATGACTGTGTCACCTTTGGCCCGCAGATGAGCCGTGAGCGCAGTACCGATCAGGCCGCTGGCTCCGGTGATGGCGATTGTGCGCGATGTCATGGGGTCAGGCTATGCGAGAGCAATGGGGACTGCTTGCACACGGCAGTCAGATTTCGACGTGCGTTCCGACTTCGAAGACTCGCTCTGGGGGCAAGTTGAAGAAACGACTGGCGCTGTCCGCGCCGCGGTTCAACAAGACGAACAGTCGCTCCTGCATCATGTTCATGCCCGGAACTTTGCCGGCGAGGATTGTTTCGTGGCCGATGAAATACGTCACCGTTGCAGGATCGAATTCGATGCCACGCATTGAAATGTTCGAAAGTGCAGCGGGAACATCTGGTTCCTCCATGAACCCGTAGGTCAATCTCACTTGGAAGACCCCGGGCTCGACGCGATTCACATAGCAGCGGTCGGCATCGTCGACACGGGGGATCTCGGCGGTGACGACAGAAACGATGAGAGTGGTTCGATGGAGAACTCTGTTGTGTTGGAGATTGTTGACGAGAGCGGGCGGCGCCTTGCCAAAATCCTTGAACATGAACACAGCTGTGCCAGGAACCCGTTTGACGTCGACCGCTTCGTCGAGGACTTCGGTGATCGGTCGTTCACCACGGTGGATGCGGGCGGCGACGAGCTGGCGTCCACGTCGCCAGGTGACCATCTGAACCATCAAGATGACGCCGATGACGAGCGCGAACCATCCCCCTCGAGGAACCTTGACCAGATTGGCGGTGAGGTATCCGAGTTCGATGGTGAACATCGGAGCGCAGATGGCCATCGCTCGAACGTGTGACCACTGCCAGCGATCGACGAGCACTCGATAGAAGATGAGTGTCGTGATTGCCATGGTCATGGTGACCGCAACTCCATACGCTGCGGCAAGGTTCTCAGAGGTTTGGAAACCGATCACGAGTCCGATACAGGCAACCATCAACGCCCAATTGACCAACGGAACGTAGATCTGGCCGTATTGCTGGTGTGATGTGTGCTTGATCGACAGGCGGGGCAAGTAGTCGAGTTGAACTGCTTGAGCAGTGAGGGAGAAGACGCCCGAGATCAATGCTTGTGAAGCGATGATCGTGGCAGCTGTGGCCAGAATGACGAGCGGCAACTTCAACGATTCGGGAGCAAGAAGGAAGAAGAAATTCTTGTCGACGATTTCTGGTGACTCGAGAAGCATGGCTCCTTGGCCCCAGTAGTTGAGGACGAGTGCGGGTAGGACGATCGAGTACCAGCCCACGGTGATCGGACGGCGACCGAAGTGCCCCATGTCGGCGTACAAGGCCTCACCGCCAGTGACCACCAGAAAGATCGACCCGAGGGACAAGAACGCCTTCGTGCTCTCATCGGTGAAGTAACGAACTGCATGAACAGGATTGATCGACTGGATGATCTCGGGAGACGATATGACTTGTGCCAGGCCGAGAAGTGCGAGACTCGTGAACCACACGATCATCACTGGTCCGAAAACCCTTCCAACGGCCCCGGTGCCTCGGCGCTGGACGCTGAACAATCCCACCAGGATGGTGATGGCGATCGGAATGACCCAGGCATCGAAAGTTGATGAGACTTCTTCAAGACCCTCGACTGCGGAAAGAACAGAAATCGCTGGGGTGATCACTCCATCGCCGAAGAGCAGAGCCGTGCCGAAAAGACCGAGGGTCACAAGAGCGCCAGCGCGTCGACCGACTCCTTCGTTCTTCGGAGTGACGAGGGAGGTGAGCGCGAGAATGCCTCCCTCGCCATGGTTGTCGGCGCGCATGACGAACATCAGGTATTTCACCGAAATGATGAGCAGTAGCGACCAAAAGGCCAATGAGCAGATGCCGTACACATTGGTGGTGTTCACAGTCATCTCGTGGCCATGCCCAGTGAAGGCCTCGCGGAGCGCGTAGAGCGGAGAAGTGCCAATGTCGCCGTACACGATGCCGAGCGCACCGAGGGCCAGCATTGCTCGCGCCCGGGGAGAGCTTGGCGTTCCGTGACTTCCGTCGGAGCCGGGAATCGCCGGAGTTCCTTGGCGCTGGTCCTGAGCCTGCCGAAGGGCTTGGACGTATTCGACGGATTCTGGCCCTACGGACTTGTCAGAACCCACGACGATTGACTCTATAGAGATCCGTGCAATGCCGGTGTCATCGGTGTCACGAGGTCGATCCCGTGGGATCGTGTCGTGGAGAGAATTAGGCTCGAAGAGCCATGAAAACCCGCACCCTCTTGCTGTTGTCGGTTGGTTGTGGCTTGCTGATTCTTCTTGCTGGGGGCTTGAAACTGTTTCAGGTTGCCGATGATCGAACCGAGGTGCCCGTCCTCGAGTTGGGATCTTCCGCCCGCATCGGAGATATGACCGTTTCCGTGCTCTCGGTCGCCGACAGCACGGATGGCACACGAGTGGTGGTGCGTATGAGCGGTGTGCCGGGCGAGCCAGTGGTGAGCGATTGGCGGCTCCTCGGTGATGGACGTGTGTTCGAGCCGTCTGGTGCACAGGAAACATCCGATGGGGTGTCCGACCCGCAAATGGACTCACCATTGAATGTGTGCGGGCGTTCGAGCGTCGTGCCTGATGGCACCGATGCGATCGAATGCGTGATTCGATTCCCATCTGTGGACGCAGTCCAGGCCGTTGCGTATACCCGTGCTGGCGAGCAGAGGCAGTGGGCAGAGTGAAACGATGCCCACGTTGCCTGCG
>JAULYE010000046.1:0-9632 GCA_032118015.1 Ilumatobacteraceae bacterium
TGGAAGCGTTGGGCACGATTGCCAATGGTCAAGCCACGAAGATCTTCCTTCCGGCGGATATGTCCAATGTCCTCGGGTCGATCGGGGGCATTGCCGAGCTCTTCCGCTCCGAGGAATCGATTCCGCCCGCAGCACCCTGACTACAGTTCCCTGTGTGCGAGGGACAACATGACGGTCGTCGTCGACTTGTCGATTCCGCACTCGGTGTTGGAAGGCTCAAGGCGTGTGCGCAGTCACCGAACCCCCGCTGGTCGAACACGACCCCGATCATCGAGTTGCGTGTCACTTTCCTGAGCCGGCTTAGGCAGTGGGAGTGGGCAGTGGCCCACCGTTCCATCCGAATGAAGATCGCAGAATATCGATCAACTCGGCTGCTTCGGGAAATGCAGCACTCAACTGCTCTGGTGAGTACTCGGTTTCCATGACACGTAAATATGCCGATGTCGTCGTGCGTCCGATGCGCACGACATCGTGAGGCTCGACAGATTCGTCTTCTTGGGATTCGGTGGTGAATGTTGCACTGACAACATTGGCCAGTGTGCGGGCCCGTTCGATGACATGGACGGCATCCGCGTAGTCGGTCTCTCCCTTGTTGACGGAGCGAAGGAGAGCGCATTCGTACGACCGGCATTTCTGGGGGCGTGTCGAATAGATCGAACATGCCGAACCGTTGAATGCTGGACAGGGCTGAAAGACGCTTCGCGATCCAGATTCGATGATGAATACTGCCCCGAGGTCTCTCAGAGGAGTGACGCCCTCACTGACGTCGAGGGCCGTGGCATGAAACATGGTGCCGTCACAACACAGTCCGCAGTCGATGCACAGGGAAGGGTTGCTTCGTTCCACGGGCCCAGCTCTTTCATCAGAAGGTGTGTCAGATGCATGGTAGTTTCAATGTATGCATTCCAGGCGGGACGTGATGGTGGGCTTGCTCGCGGGCGGACTGGTGTTGGCACTGTCGCCTGGTTTCGAGGTCGTCCAGCACGTGTCTGCAGGATCTGCTGAGCGCGATCTGGTGCGAAACGGTTCCTTCGAACTCGACCCACAGGGCAGAGAGATTTCTCATTGGACAGTCTTCGATGTGGGCCCCAGGAAATGAGCGACACCAAACTGATTCTGATCATCAAACCTGACGCCCTCGGTGCGGAGGTCAAGAATCAGGAAATCGTGTACGACTCGGCATCTACCATTGCGGCGGTCAAGAGCGTCTTACGTCAAAAGTTGGGCATTCCTCCGGAAGTCCAAGATCTCCGTTTCGGTGACGACCAACTGGACGATAGCAAGACCCTGGTCTTCTACGGGATCGGTCCTGGTGAGACTCTCCTCCTGCGGTTGCATTCAGGAGTGTTCGACTACGACCTCGCCCGCATATCTCTCGTCTCGGGCCTGGAGGGGACTGACGGTGCCGGAACGAAGTGCGCTCACATCGCGCCCGGTACCGGGATTCGACAAGTGATCCGCAATCTGGCTTCCGGGAGTTGTCTGCTCGGGTTCGAGGCATCAGGCAACGTCACGTACACGGTCACGTTCCGAGCCGATGACGGTGACTCAGTGCGTGTCATCGAGGGAACTGTCGGCCTGCAGCCGGGCATGGTCAACACAGAAGTGATTGTGGATGACGAAATGCAGAGCGCGGCAACGTTGATGACGTCGTACGAAGTGCAGTGTGACGCACCGGTCGGCACACGGTCAGTCATCCTCGACTTCTCAAATGAATCTGATCGAGGAGTTCTCCTCGATCAGGTGACGTTCCGGGGTCGCACACGGCCGAACGACAGTGGTTCCATCGTGGGTGAAGATTCATCCTTGCCGAGTACCTCTTGACGAATCGCCAGTCGGGACCCAGTCGCGTCAGTTGGCACCAGTAGCCGGAGAATCATTGATGACGTATGCAGGTCGAGTGGTGAAAGAGTGCAAAGTTTCGGAGTAGCAGGTGTGGTCGGAGATCGCTGACTGCGGCGGCTTTTCTTCATAGGTTTCTCCACATGTTTGTGTCGAGGACGTCAAGACATGTCTGACCTGCCGGTGACGGATATGTCCGCATCTCGGGAGGACGAGAGAACTGAATTCACCAGCGTCAATGAGGCTCGTAAGGCTCATCGTCGGCTGTTCACGTTTGGTCTGCTGACTCTGATGCTCGCTCTCGCCGCATTTTTCTTTCCGCGGTACGACTTGGCTGACGCTGGAAATTCAGGCGAAGGCGTCGGCCTGACCGATGAGCAGCTGCTGCAGTTGATCGAGGAGGATTGTCTCATTCCCGGAGTGACCGGGCCTGAAGGTGAAGACGGAGCGCCTGGAAGTTCAGGTGCAGATGGCGAACCCGGTGCTGCTGGCGAGGATGGAGCGCCTGGGTCCGCCGGCGCAACGGGTTCCCAGGGTCCTGCTGGCGCAACGGGCGCGACCGGCGAGCAGGGTGTCTGCGGTCCGATCGGTCCTGCTGGTGCGACGGGTGAACAGGGCGAACCAGGACCTGTCGGACCACAAGGCGAACCTGGCCCGGCAGGGCCCCAAGGTCTCCAAGGAATCGCAGGACCTGCAGGCCCCCGAGGCGCGACCGGCCCTGCAGGGCCGCCGGGGACAGGTGGTCTCGGATATTTCGGTTCCTTCTGGGACCAGTGCACGCAGTTCAACGCGACGGGTGCGGCGATTCCCATGCTGTTCAGCCATACCGGAGTCTCGAATGGCGTGACAGTCGATGATGCGGACGGCATCGGCACCTGCGCAGTTGCGGACACTGATCAAGACGATGGCGGTCCTTCAGGGAGCCCAGGTGGATCAGAGATTCGTTTCCCGACCTCTGGTGTGTACAACATCCAGTTCTCGGCTCAATACGAGCACCTCCAGGGCGGAACGGAATCCTTTGTCGAAGTATGGATTCGCAAGAACGGAACGACTCCAGTTCCCTGGTCCAATACCCATTACTCCACGATCGCCAACTCCGTTCGATCGGTTGCCATTGTCAATTGGTTCGTCGACGTCGAGTGCACCTTTGTCTGTGACTATTATGAAGTCATGTGGCGACCGGTCGACAAGAATGACCCCACGCCTGACAATCTCGGTCTGATCGCTGACTCGATCACTGCAAACCCAGCCATCCCGTCGATCATCCTCACGGTCAACCAAGTCGGCTGATCAGCAGGGCATCACCGTTCGAGCCAGCGCACGACCTCATCGAGGAGTCCGTCGTACTCGCTGATAGCGGGGAATTGCGGAAACTCGCGGATCACGTTGTCTGGGGCCCGGAACAGGAAACCTGAATCCGCCGCACCGAGCATCGCCGTGTCGTTGTACGAGTCACCAGCGGCGAGAATGCGGAAGTTGAGACGTCGGAGAGCCTCGACCGCATGGCGCTTCTGATCGGCTTGGCGAAGTTCGTAGTCGACGATGCGATCGTTCTCGACGATCAGCCGATGGCAGAGCAGTGTCGGCATCCCCAACTGACGCATGAACGGACGGCCGAATTGTTCGAACGTGTCCGACAGAATGACGACCTGGGTGAGGTCACGTAGTCGATCGAGGAAGTGGCGTGCCCCGGGCATCGGTGTCAGTCCAGCGATCACTGTCTCGATGCGGCTCATCGACAAATCGTTCTCCGCCAAAATCGCCAAACGCTGGCCCATGAGCACGTCGTAATCGGGCTCGTCGCGGGTTGTGCGCCGCAGTGCGTCAATGCCGGTCGCTTCGGCGACTGCGATCCAGATCTCGGGAATCAGCACGCCCTCGAGATCGAGAGTGACGATGGTTTGTGCAGGTCGGGATGCGATGGCCATGGGTATCGCCGATGCACGGTAGCCGATGAGAGCAACTATTCCGGATTCGGCGTTTTATGCCCATCCGCCGGCATAGGCCACGAACTGACCGGTCGTGAATCGGCTCGAGCCGTCGAGGAACGCCATGCAGAACGCTGCGAATTCCTCCATGGTGCCGAGTCGGCGCATGGGCACCTGCGCTTCGATTTTGGCGCGTACTTCTGGATCCGTTGCACCCGAGGCTTTCAAGAACGCCGGGAAGTCCATGAAGTTGGTGCCGACAGCGTTCACCTGCACACCCGTGCGCGCGATCTCATCGGCGACATTGCGCACGAGCATGGACGCGCCAGCACGTGCTGCTGAGTACAGCGGTGCGCCTGGAGTCGGACGCGCAGCTGATGCACTAGTGATCACCAGCACCTGGCCTTGCCCGGCGTCGATCATCGGCGGGACGACGGCTTTCATGAAGTGATACGGAGCCTCGAGGCAGCCGCGAAGAACCGCGTGCAGGTCATCGATGGTCGAATTGACGAAACGCCCCGTGACGATGTCGCCGGAGAACATCACAGCTGAATCCAGGCGGCCAAAGGAGGAGAGTGCTCCCTCGACGAGAGCACTGTGCGCCTCGGCACTGCTGAGGTCGCGCACTCCGTCGACGACGTGTACCGCCGAACCAGCAGCTTTGAGTTCGTCGACGAGTGGGCGAGAGGCTTCGCCGAGGACTAGGTCGAACCCACGTGACGCGAGATGGCGTGCAAGTTCCGGTCCGACATAAAAATGTGCGTTGGCGACAAGAGCAACTGGTCGCGGGTGGTGTTGCGATCGATGGGTGGTGTCGGACATGATGCGAGGGTAGGAAGTGGCAGAGGTATTGTCAATTTCTCGATTCGATCCAGGGGAAGGTCTGGCAGGCATGAAGGATTATGAGGGTTTTCAAGGTGTCATCGGCCGAACGGTGGGCGAGTCCACACCTCATTGGCCAACTCGCAAGCATCCGGGCGAGACGGCGCCCAATGTCATCTTTGTTCTGTTCGACGATCTCGGCTTTTCGCAGTTCGGGTGTTTTGGTTCGACAATCGACACACCTCACATCGATCGACTGGCACACCAGGGCTTGCGGTACACGAATTTTCATGTGACTCCGCTGTGCTCACCGACGCGGGCCTCGCTCCTCACAGGTCGCAATCACCATGCAATCGGTATGCGGGGGGTTTCCAACTTCTCCACTGGATTCCCGCACATGCGCGGCAGTATCTCGAACAATGCCGCGACGATTGCTGAAGTTCTGCGCGATGAGGGATACGCAACGTTCGCTCTCGGCAAGTGGCACCTGTGTCCGATGAATGACGCATCCGCTGCTGGCCCGTACGATCAGTGGCCGCTGCAACGTGGCTTCGATCGCTATTACGGATTCCTCGATGGAGAGACGGATCAGTTCCATCCCGAACTCGTCTATGACAATCATTTCGTCGATCCACCTGGTGGGCCTGACGATGGGTATCACCTCACAGAGGATTTGGTCGACAAGGCCGTTGGATTCATGCACGATTCGCTGTCGATCCGACCGGACCGTCCGTTCTTCATGTACTTCGCTCTTGGGGCCACTCATGCTCCGCACCAGGCACCGAGTCAATATCTGGACAAGTATCGCGGCGCGTTCGACGAAGGATGGGATGTCGTTCGCGAGCGTTGGTTCGAGAATCAAAAGCGGCTCGGTGTGATCCCACCGGAGACGGAACTTGCGCCGCGCAATCCAGGCGTCGAGCCCTGGGACTCCTTGTCGGACAATCAAAAGGCTCTCGCCTGTCGGCTCCAAGAGGCATTCGCCGCGTTCTTGGATCACGCCGATGATCAGATCGGGCGGTTGATGGCATCTCTCGAGAATCTTGGAATCGCGGACAACACGATGTTTGTGCTCCTTGCGGACAACGGTGCCAGCCAAGAGGGCGGCCCGTTCGGTGTCTTGCACGAAATGAAGTTCTTCAATTTCGTGATCGAAACACCTGATGAGGCCATCTCGCGGATCGACGAAATCGGTGGACCGCACAGCCACTCGAATTATCCCTGGGGGTGGGCCCAGGCTGGCAACACGCCATTCAAGTGGTACAAGCAGAACGTCCACGAGGGCGGCGTGCACGTACCGCTGATCATCCGCTGGCCGCAGGGATTCGACGCACAAGGAGAAATTCGCGATCAGTTCCACCACGTCAACGATCTCGTGCCCACTGTGTATGACGTTCTCGGCGTCAATCCGCCCGAGGAGTATCGCGGGTATGAGCAAATGCCGGTGACGGGAACATCTCTCGCGTACACGTTCGTTGACGGGTCGACGCCGTCGCGCAAGACGGTGCAATACTTCGAAATGGTCGGACATCGAGCGATCTACAGCGATGGGTGGAAAGCGGTGACACGCCATCAGATAGGAACATCTTTCGACGACGACGTCTGGGAGTTGTATCACGTCGCTGTCGACCGATCCGAGGTACACGATCTGGCACAAGTCGAGCCGGAGCGCCTGAAGGTATTGATCGACCTATGGTGGCAGGAAGCAGATCGAGAAGGCGTCCTGCCGCTCGATGACCGCGGCGTGGAGTTGTTCGGAGCCCGTTTCGAGGATCGGACGGTTCATCCGTCATCGCGACGGTACGTCTATCGTCCACCGATGTCCCCCCTTCCGGCCCAGGCATCCGCGCCCATCGGTGGACGCAGCTGGGATCTGTCGGCACGTATCGAACGTGGACCCGACGACAACGGAGTGCTGTACGCCTCGGGCACTGAGAACTCGGGTATCAGCGTCTTCCTTCATGGTGGCCATCTGATGTTCGACTACAACTGCTTCGGCGAGCATCACGTTGCCGCATCGACGCGCCTGGTCCCTGAGGGATCATCGATTGTGGGTATCGAGTTTCGTCGCCTCGGTCGCAATGGCATTGCGCGCCTCGTGATCGATGGCCAGCAATGTGGGGAGATAGCCATACCCTTCGTGATGCGCACGATGTCCAGTGTCGGGCCGAGTGTCGGGTACGACCATGGCTCACCGGTCGGTGAGATTTATGGTGATCGACGAGACGGGTATCCGTTCTCGGGCGATCTGTCGTATGTGGAGATCCAACTTGTGTCTCCCTCAGCGGAGGCCGAAAAGGATCTGCGCGCTACTGAAGAGCGCAGTGCGATGGGTCGTCAATAGGCCTGCGCTGGAAAGGCAATTCAGCGCGTTCGGATTCGGACGTGCAGCAAAGCCAGAGCGCCTGCTGCAGACACTCTGGCTCGATGTGCGACAGGAACGACGAGAGTCGAGCCCGATGTGATCGAACACGTGTGGTTCTCCTGTGGGCCATCGAGGTGAATGTCCCCGGTGCCATCGAGAGCAAAGAGGAGCACGAACTCGCGATCATCACTGCGCGGACAGATCCACGTCGCCGAGGTGATGTCGATCTGGGTGACGTTGGCGAGATCACTCGTTCCGGTTGCGATGCCGGTGTCGATGAGAGTCACACCCTCGTCGATATGGGATACGGCGGCCACAGATCGACGATGATGGACGAATACTTGACCATCCCAAGTTCGCAATCGGTCAAGAGTCGGCGTCGGAAGAGTCACCGAGGGATCAGCGCGTGTGATGTGCTCGGCTGGGTATCCGATTTCGATGACCTCGAGATCGTCGGAGCTTTCGAGAACGCGATGACGGATGCGTGGTGGCTGCGTCACACAGTCTCCGGCGGACAACACGAAGGGAACTCCTTGATCCTCGTAGACGACAGTCACCGTGCCACGTCGACAAAAGATCAGCTGAAAGGCGATCTCATGGAAGTGGACATAGTCCGGAACAGGTCCGCCACCGGGGATGCGGATGTGGGAGGCGATGACAGCACCTCCCTGGCGATCCGGTACGAGATCTCGGTAGTGCATGCCGGCTCGACCGGTGTGCCAGGAGTCGGCTGCATGCGTGATCGACAAGGAGCTGACCAGGGGCGGCAGATCCAATGGGGGCGCAGCGTCGACGAAGTGAATACTCACGCCGTCTGGGCCTTGGAGGTGTGCGCGATCGAGAAGGCTCGGGTCCGTGGTCTCGAGTCGCAGGACGGTCGGTTGGGGAGGGCCCAGTTCGAGATGCAGGCGACAGCCGAACCCGACGAGAGTGCAGCGAACCGGATCGTCAGCAGGGAAGATTTTCTCCACACGGAAACCGATGATCTCAGTGAGAAAATCGAGAGTAGGAGCCAACTCCGAGACTGACACGACGACCCCGGCAGACACGTCGGCACGGGTTTCACCCATGGGGGCAGGCTAGTGGTTCGCCCGCTGATCGAAGAAGGCTCAGAGGGTTCGATGCGCGATAGTGGAGGACTCAGCACATTGGTAGGTGACGCATGGGAAGTGAACCAGGGCCCTTAGGGCAGATGAACGAGTTGGGTTTCTACACCCTGCCCGGAGCGCCCAAGTCTCCACATGACCTGATACATGAGGTGCAGCGCGCCGAGGAACTCGGCATCGGCGCATGTTTCATTTCCGAGCGATTCAACATCAAAGAGGCAGTCACTCTGTCAGGTGCCGTGGGAGCCGTATCGACATCGGTCGGTATCGCAACGGCGGCTACGAACCACAACACCCGTCATCCGCTCGTGACAGCCTCGTATGCCACGACGATGCACCGCCTGACTGGTGGACGTTTCTGTCTCGGCATCGGACGCGGCATCGGTCCGATGTTCAAAGCATTCGGTTTGCCGACCATCAAGACAGCGGAGATGGAGGATTTTGCGCACGTCATGCGCCGACTGTTCAAAGGTGAGGTGATTGTCGGACACTCCGGACCGATGGGCTCGTACCCGGTGCTCGCCCTCGACCCGACGTTCGACGAAGACATCCCGTTGGGCATCACCGCCTTCGGACACAACACACTGGAGTTGGCTGGTAGGGCATTCGACTGCGTCATCTTGCACACGTTCTTCACCGACGAGACAACCGCACGATGTGTGCAGACGGTGAAAGATGCTGCTGAACGGGCAGGACGGAATCCGTCCAAGGTTCGCGTCTGGTCGTGCTATGCAACGATCGGAGATCACATTCCAGAGGATGTACGTCTGAAAAAGACAGTGGGGAGGCTTGCCACGTATCTGCAGGCCTACGGTGATCTCATGGTGTCCACCAACAATTGGGATCCGAACGTCCTGCAGTCCTTTCGTGAAGACAGCTTCGTCAAGTCGTTCCGCGGAGCTCTCGATGCAACGGCGACAACTGAGCAATTGGAGCACGTAGCGACCCTGATTCCTGCCGATTGGCTGGCTCCAGCAGCGACAGGGACGCCACAACAGTGTGTGGACAAGATCCGTGGTCAATTCGATCTCGGAGTCGACGGCGTGATTCTCCATGGAGCCAGCCCTGATGATCTCGCGCCCATTGTCAAGTCGTATCGCAGCACACGGCCCACAGCTCGTTTCGACCATCTGAGTGCCAACCCTGGAGGATGACATGCCGACCTGTACGAGTGGGACTCTCGAGATCTACTACGAAACGTTCGGCGACAGCGCGAACCCGACATTGGTGCTGATCAACGGATTGAGCAACCAGTGCATTCACTATCGAATGGAACTGTGTCAGGAATTCGTCGAAGCTGGTTTCCACGTCGCGCGCTTCGACAACCGCGATGTCGGATTCTCGAGCGACGGCCCAGAGGGATACTCGTTGTCCGATATGGCTGGAGACGTCATCGCAGTTCTCGACCACCTGAATGTTGATCGAGCTCATGTCTTCGGCGTGTCGCTTGGTGGCATGATCGCCCAGACCGTGGCGATCGATCACCCCAATCGCTGTGCCAGCCTGATTTCGGTGATGTCGACAACCGGTGATCCCGATGTTGGTCGTCCAACCGAAGAAGCACGAATT
>JAULYE010000047.1:0-5077 GCA_032118015.1 Ilumatobacteraceae bacterium
ACAGGCGTCTGGGAGGTACACGATGGGAAGATCACGGTGTGGCGCGACTACTTCGACTTCCAGAGCTACCTCAAGCAGTTTCCCGAGCAGCATCCGAGCTGAGAGCTGACTTCGTCCACGCGTGCGCAAGGTCTGTCACACCTCAGGTGTGACCTTCCCCGAGATAGCTCGCTGCAATCAAGTTGCGATCCTTGGCGAGATCACTGGCTTTGCCTTCCATCACCAGTTCTCCATGGCTGAGGACATAGGCCCGATCTGCTACTCCAAGAGCCATGTGGACGTGCTGTTCCACGAGGAGTACCCCCGCTCCAGTGTCATCGGCTATCTGACGCAAGATCGGCAACAAGCGTTCGACGATGATCGGAGCCAAACCGAGACTCATCTCGTCGACCATCAAAAGACGTGGACTGACGGTCAGCGCCCGAGCCATTGCCAGCATTTGCTGTTCTCCACCCGACAGCAGTCCGGCTCGCCGATCGAGTATCGGTTCGAGTGCCGGAAAATAGGACAACGCCTTTTTCACGTCCGCTGACCCTTTGGCTGCTCCAAGGCGCAAATTTTCCGCAACTGTCAGTTGATAGAAAAGCGAGCGCCCTTCGGGGACGTGAGCCAAGCCTTCGCGGGCAATCAGATGCGGGCGACGCCCTTTGACCGATCGACCGAAGATCTCGATGTCACCGGAGATGACCGGAATGAGCCCCGAGGCGGTGAGCAACGTTGTGGTCTTTCCCGCCCCATTGGGTCCGAGCAGTGCCACCACCTCACCAGCATCGACGTGAATGTTGAGATTGCGAACCACTGAAACACCGTTGTACCCGGTATTCAAGTTGTGCGCAGCGAGAAGTGTGCTCATGTTCAGGCCTCCGTTGCGCTGCTTCCGAGGTACGCCTCGATGACTTTGGGATTACGTCGAACTTCATCAGGAGTGCCCTCGGCAATCTTGACTCCGAATTCGATGACATAGATGAAATCACAGACGTCGAGGACGAGACCCATGTCGTGATCCACGAGAAAGATCGTGATTCCAGCATCGATGATGCTGCGCAGACGTCGGCCAAGTTCTTGTGATTCGGCTGTGTCGAGACCTGCCGCTGGTTCATCCATACACACCAAATCCGGACGGGATGCGAGTGCACGGGCTGCGGACACCAGCTTTCGCTGACCCTGACTGATCTCATTGGGGTACTTCTCCGCCAGATCACCAATGCCGAGCACGTCGAACGCGAAATCGACACCACTACGGTCGCGTTTGCGATTCGGCCGTACGAGATCCGTGAGAAATTCGCGTGTCGATTGACGTTGCGCTGCGACCAGGACGTTCTCCTCGATCGTCAGATCGTCGAAAAGTTCCAAGGACTGCCACGTCCGACCGAGTCCGAGTCGAGCTCGGCGGTGAACGGGCATGGCATTGATTTCCTGGCCCTTGAAATCGATGACCCCTGATGTGGGGACGAATCCAGTGATTCCATCGATGAATGTGGTTTTGCCAGCACCGTTGGGCCCGATCAGACCCACGAGTTTGCCCTGTTCGACCGTGATGTCGACATTGTCGACAGCTCGCAAACCGCCGAAGGTCACCGACATTCCGCTGGTTCGAAGAAGTTCCATCACTTCACCTCCGCTCGAGATGCCTTGCGTACCGCAGCATCGATACGTCTCTGTTTGATCACCCTCGGGGCGCCTGCAAGACCCTCTGGGTTCTGGATCGATGTGAAGATCAAACCGATACCGCCGATGAGCGTGGCGTAACCCGGGTCGATGTGCAAGATGTTCTCCAGGAAATTGAAGTTGATGCCGTTGGGAATGATCAGGCCAGCCATGATCGCCCCTGACACTGTGGCGATGCCACCGAGATAGGCGAATGCAAGAAATGTCAGTGACGCGAAGGCACCGAAGTACTGAGGTGTCACCGAACCGAACCGATATCCCGACAGCGCGCCTCCCAGCCCAGCAATGAAAGCAGCCAAGGCGAAAGCCAGCACTTTTGTTCCCGCAACGTTGATGCCAGCAGCAGCAGCAGCTCGTTCATTGGAGCGCACTGCGAGGAAGTGTCGCCCAGTCGAGGACCGGCGCACGTTCACCACCATCAGTGACAAGACCACGACGAACACCAGGCAGATCACGCCGAACCAGACATTCGGCGGAACATCGTCACGGCCCTTGAGGCCCAGGATTTCGAGCTCGGTGTTCTCCGGTCCCCAACTGGAACCGAAGATGCTCGGAGCACGCACGCGTAAGGCACCCGACTCTCCTGCAAAGCTCTTGTTCTTGAACACCAGCTGTTCGATGGCGACCGCTGCAGCAAGAGTGATCACTGCCAAATTCACACCACGCACCCGTAGTGCTGGAACTGCGATCAAGGCACCGAAGGCTGCAGCAATGAGCGCGCCGAAAATTGCACCCAAGGGAAACGGCCAATGGGAGAAGTACTTGGAGAGAAAGAATCCTGCTGTGCCGGCAATGCTCATCTGCGCCAGTGAGATCTGACCCACGAATCCGACAAGAACGACGAGTGACAGTGCGATCACCGACGCAACGAGAGAGTTGATCATCGACTGACGCCAGTCGTAGTTGAACCCGAAGAGCATGACCAGCGCCCCAGCAGACGACGCGATCGTCAGTGGCAGCACGTGGCGAGGACGTGCTGCGAATGGCAGACGACCCATCACCGCGGCTCCGCGCACCGGCAAGGATTTTCCTCGCACATACATCGTCACCAAGATGATGAAGAACGGCAGAGCCTGTACGAGTCCAGCAGTCGGCAGAACTTCTGACGGAAACCAACTCTGAGCACCCTGATACTGGAACCAGCCTTGAAACATCGCAATGCCCATACCAGCGGCAACAGTCAGACCGAATGAAGAGAAGTTCGCCAGCAGAGCGGCTCCGAGTGCTGGAACGATCAGCAGTGGCATCGTGAAGGTGTCGAGATTCGTGATCGGTGACACCAAAATGCCGAGGAGCCCGGCGATCACCGTCGAGAGTACCCAGTTCGCACCTGCCAAAAAATCCGGGGAGAACCCGAGAACGATGGCCCCTTTCTCATTCTCGGCTGCGGCTCGTGTAGCGAGACCGAACCTGCTGAAGCGGAACAAAGCCCACAGTCCGACAGCTATCACGACGACAACGGCGACGAGGAAGAGTTGATTCCTCGGGAGGGCCCCGAGGTCACCTGGAAGATCGATCTTGCCCTCCGGAAGGGGCAGCCGAATGCCCGTCTTGGGAATTTCGCCGAAACGAATCCGGACGAACTCTTGCAGGACGACGAAAAGACCGACACTGGCAACCACCTTGGCCAGGACTGGTGCGTTCCTCAATGGACGAAAGATCGCGAAGTGGAGGAACAAGCCGAGAAGAATTGCCAGAACCAATGACGCAATCAGGGCCGCCGGGAGTGTGAGCCGATCACCGGGAAGATCGATGACCGTTGGCCAATTGGGAAGATCGAGGTAGTCGCCTGAGTCCCTGAACCAGTTGACAACGATTTCGATCAGAACCAGAGGGTTCGGAAGTGGCGGAATGTACAACTTGCCTTCGAAGCGCAAACCGTAGAACCAGTACGCAATGAAGATCGTGACGACTCCGTTGGCGAAGTTGACCACGCCTGAGCCGCGATAGGAAAGAACGACTCCGAGAGCAATGGCGGAGATGAGCGCCCCAGTACCGAGGTTGGACAACATCGGAGCGATCTGCTTCGCGTCGGTCACGTACATGATCACGAACGCAACAATGACGATCCCGATGGCCCAGATCGCCCGCTTGTTCTTCTTGGCGACCCCACTCAGGTCAGTCGTGGCTGACGACATCTGCTCGTCCCTTCGGTCTTTCCGCCTCCGATTACATCACACAAGGCTGCATCTGAAGCACTCCGTACTGAAACAAAAGACGCGGTCCTGGGAAATTGCCTCCCAGGACCGCGTCCATCGACGTTGTGATCATCGAGTGCCAGCGATCAGCTCGCTTGCTCGGCCTCGATGTCGATCGCCATACCGTTGTAGCCGTCCATCACGGAGGCGTACTCAGTCCCCTGCTGTTGCTGAATGCCGATCTGGAATCCGCAAAGACTCGGGAAACCTGGATTACCACCGCACTTCTGCGGACCGACCACACCCCACATCGGACCGGTGAACGACCGTGCAGCCTCCCGGAAGTCATCCGATGAAGTCGACCCGGCGTTCAAGAACTGCAACATGAGCATGATCGTGCCGAAGGTCGGGCCGCCGAAGCCCGTGTACTCGAACGAATTCGGATCCAGTCCGGTCTCGGCTGCGAAAGCAAACACCGTGTCCACGTAGGAGTCGAGATCGGCGTTGCCACGAATGTCGTATGAGTACCCGTATCCACCGAAGTACCAGCCATTGGGCAACTTGCCACCCTCGCCAGCTTCACGAAGGTGGACCTGCATCGGAATACCGAAGCACAAACCTGAGGTGACGACAGGAGTCGTGATTTCGAGAGTCTTCAAAGCCTCATAGACGCCGATGCAGCTCTGCACGACGACCAATGGGATGAACACATCAGCGTCTTCTGCTCCTGCCGACTGAATTGCGGTCGCCATTTCCTGCGGACCAGCGGTGTCAGGCACGGCGACTCCGGTGATGTCGGTGATACCGAAACTTTCGAGCACCGGCTTGGTCAACACACCGAAGGCAATCTGCCCGATCGGATTGTCATTGAAGACCACGGCAACCTTTTGGATCGGAGTGCCGACAATATCGGCGAGGTACTTGGCAGCGAAGATCGACAGGCCCGTCACCACTCCCGGCGCACCGGGAGCGAAGGCGAACGCGTCGGTCGCAACGAAGTCCGGTGTGGTCAACGGGTTGGCGAGGTAGACGGGCTTCTTCCCAGCCAAGCCGTCGAGCAGCGGCGCACTGCCATTGTTCAACGCTCCGACGAGGACGACGGACACGTCCGGGTTGGCGATCATCTCTTGTGCACACTTCTGACCGTCTTCTTCTTTGGTCACGGTGCACTTGGCGAGTTCGATCGGCCGTCCGCCGACTCCGCCGAGATACGTGTTGGCGAACCACACTGCAGCTTCGGCACCGATGGAAGCCTCGGGGAACGAGACCGT
>JAULYE010000048.1:0-2387 GCA_032118015.1 Ilumatobacteraceae bacterium
GCGGCGGAGATGCCTCCCGTGGACTCTTGATCGGTGCCCGGGGTGTCGGATCGGGGCTTGGGCCATTGATCGCGGCGCGCTACACGGGTGGCGATCTCTCCCGAGTTCTCCGAGTATGCGGGATTGCGAGTTTGGTTTTCAGCGGCTGTTATCTGATCGGAGCATGGATGCCAGCGCTGGGGTTCACTGCAGTCTTCATCACCATCGCCCACCTCGGCGGTGGCGCCCAGTGGACCCTCAGTACGTACGGGCTACAAATCCGATCACCCGATGCTGTGCGCGGACGAATCCTCGCAGGTGATTTTGCGCTTGTCACACTCACATTGTCGGTGACGAGCGCTCTCGCCGGAGTCGTTTCACAAGCTTTCGGAGTGCGCATTGCCATCAGCGCCTTCGCCATTGCCGCTGCGCTTGCCAGCGTCGTCTACATCAACGCGACGCGGAATCTGCGCACTCGGCTGCAGCTTGCGACACACGTTGAGCACGTAGATCGTTAGCCAAGTTCGTTGCCATCTGGTTCATGACGTACGCAACAGCAAGTTCGCGCTCTGGATGAGCGAAGGCGACTGATCCTCCAGCACCTGGATGGCCGAACGAGCCCGGACCCGCATATGGGGAGAACGGCCCATGGGTCATGAACCCCATGCCGAAGGTCGTGGGCATGATCAAGCACGCGTCAGGCTCACCTGCTGGAGTCACGGTCTTTCGAGTGGCGTCGACCATCTCTGGCGACATCAAGCGCACTCCATCGACAGAACCCAAAGTCGCCGAATAGATCCGCGCCAAAGAACGGGCATTGGTGATTCCATTGGCCGCAGGGATCTCTGCAGCATGGACATCTCGACGATTGAACGCTCCATCGATCGAGAATGCCCCATTGAGGCTCAGTGCCTGACCGCCGGGTGAATTCGGTCCGAGGAACTGCTCCATCATCGCCTTCACCGCCGGATCGGAGATCTCGTCCGTTCCGGAGTTCAAACTTCCGATCATCGGCGAGACACGCGACTCCAACTCCTCGGGTAAACCGATCCACAGTTCGACCCCGAGAGGTTCGACAATTTCCTCGCGAACGAAGGCGCCGAGAGATCTCGATGCGGGGTCGACGCGCCTCACAAGCTCGCCTGCCAACCAACCGTACGTGAGAGCGTGATACCCGTGCGTCGATCCGATCGGCCAACGCGGTTTCGTTTCGGCGAGTCGCTGGGTCATGGTGTCCCAATCGAGCGCCTCGGCAAGAGTGATCTCGCCATCGACCGTGTACAGCCCACACTGATGCGACAACAGCTGAGCGATGGTCGCTGAATCCTTGCCATGCTGTGCGAACTCGGGCCAATGGTCCACAACTCTGTCGCCATAGGACATGAGGCCGCGCTCCACGCACATGGCAACCGCAATCGCCGTGATGCCTTTGGTCGTAGAGAAGACGAGCTGCAACGTGTCCTCGTCATAGGAACGGGTCCCCTCCGCATCGAACGAGCCACCCCAAAGATCGACGACTTTTGTTCCTCGGTGATAGACGGCAACGGCGCAGCCCGTCTCCTCGCCACTGTGCAAATTTGCCAAGAAAGCGTCGCGTACGGGCTCCCAGCCGCTGACCACTGCCCCGTCGATTTGAACCATCAGCCGATCATCTCCTTGAGCGTCTCGACAGTCTTGACTGCATCGGGTCCGACCGGATTCACCGAGAGAACGGTCACGCCCGCCTCTTTGTATGCGGCTATACGTTCTTTGATGTAGCTCTTGGGTCCCACCAGGTTGGTGTTGGCCAACAGCTCGTGAGGAACTGCAGCTGATGCTTCGTCCTTCTTGCCCGAGAGGTAGAGATCCTGAATTTCTCCGGCCTCTTGTTCGTAGCCGTACTTGCGGCAGATGGTGTTGTAGAAGTTCTTGTCGCGAGCTCCCATGCCACCGATGTACAACGCAGCATTCGGTCGAGCAAAATCCAGGATCTTCTTCTGCGCGTCGCCGGTGAGTGATTCGTCGATCGCAACCATTCCTCCAGCAGAGATCTCGAGACGAGGCAGCGACGGATCGCGTTTAGCAGTGCCCTTCTTCAGATCGTCACCCCACACCTGCTGGAACCTCTCCGGATCGAAAAAGATCGGCAACCATCCGTTTGCATGCTGCGCAGTGGCAGCAACGCTGAGCCCCATCAGGCTTGCCCACCAGATCGGAATGTCCTTGCGAATTTCCTGGCCTGGCTTGATGATCTTCAGTGGCTTTCCGAGACCCGTACCCTCCCCGGCCGGTAGGGGAACTTTCACCGTTTCCCCATCCATCTGGAACGGCTGCTCACGCGCCCAGATCATGCGGCAGGCCTCGATGTATTCCTTGATTCGCGCCATCGGCTTTTCGTAAGGAATGCCGTGGAAACCTTCGATCACCTG
>JAULYE010000049.1:0-22765 GCA_032118015.1 Ilumatobacteraceae bacterium
GGGCTTCACGTGCCCGTCGGCCTGTTCGCAACGGTTCTCCATCGCAATGGCTCAGACGACTGCATCGTCGAGGAGTGAGAGCCGCTCACGTCTCTTGATCGCCAAAGTCCAACGCATCAAAGGCAGGGTCAGCACACTGAGGAGCATGTTGGCAACCGAGACCACGATCACGATCTCGATCAACTGCAGCGAGATCCAGCCCTCCACACCGACCCAATTCGCGAGAACTGGCTGAGCAAGGGTTGCCAGCGCACTCACGAAACCCACGGCAAGAACGTTGAGCCACCAAGGATTCGACACCGTTCGCGAATACACCGAACCTGCCACCCAGCCGGCGAGACCGTAGACGAAAGCGAGAAGGCCGAGAGGACTGGACAGTACGAGGTCGAACATCAACCCGAAGATGAACCCGGCAAGCGCTCCGTTCTCCGAACCACCGATGACTCCCGCCGATACTGCGAAGGCGAGCATCACCTGTACCGCGACCCCGGAGAACTTCACCTCAGCGAAGAAGGTCGTCTGCAGAGGAAGTGCAAGGAATGCAACAATCAAGAGCCGAATGATCGGCTTGTTGAGAATGTCGACCACCCTCAGCCACCCGCCACGGGCTGATACAAAAGGATGCGAACGAAGTTCAGCGTCGACAAGCGTGCTGACAGGCGCACCTCGAGAACAGCTCCGGATGTTCCTGATCTCTCGGTGATCTTGATCACTCGGCCGACCACGATGCCGCGTGGGGCCAGGCTTGCCGCGCCACCAGACGTGATGACAAGAGCCCCGACTTTGATCTCACCGAAGCGAGAGTTCTGATCGATGAACTCCACGATCGGCGCCCGATCTGAACCACGGCCGCGGAAAGCCCCGGTCTCCGAGGCCGGCAGATCTTCGAAATCCACGATGTCGAACGATGGCCCGACAGTTGTCTCTGATGGAGTCGGCACTTCGATATCGGGAGCAAGAGTCGGTGGCAGAGTCGGGATCGTTCCTGCTCCCCCAGGTGGGGTGATGGTGCTCGGTGGCGCCGGAGCGACCGTCGTCGTCGTTGTCGTCGGAGT
Organism: Ilumatobacteraceae bacterium; assembly: GCA_032118015.1. Classification (GTDB taxonomy): domain Bacteria; phylum Actinomycetota; class Acidimicrobiia; order Acidimicrobiales; family Ilumatobacteraceae; genus Casp-actino8. The sequence continues at coordinate 1,056 of JAULYE010000049.1, forward strand.
CGTCGTTGTCGTCGATCCGTCTGTCTCGGTCTCTTGCTGGGTCGGCGGATTGATCACCTGCACCGGAATCGCATAGGCAACATCTGTCGCCAACATGACGAGGGCGCGCTTGGGAAACACTTCAGTGACCTTGCCCACCAGACCGGCTGCATTGACGACAGCCATCCCGACTCGCAGACCGCGATCGGATCCCTGGTTGATCTCGATGACCTGAGAGAAATTTGATGCCGTATCACCAATGACCTGGGCCGTGATCGATGAGACATCTGCAAGGTTGTCGATTCCGTTCAGGGCTAGAAGTTCTTGGGCGTCACGCGCCGTGGCCAGCGCTGCAATGAATGCACCCTCTTGCTGATCGAGACGATCCTGCAGTCTGAACAATTCAGCTTGCAGTTCGTCGAACTCGGTGATGCTCCGCCATGCATTCTCCAGAGGTCGCGTCACCACTCGCGCCGAATCCTGTACCGGTTCGAAGACAAGCGTGAAAGCTCGCCTCATTCCGTTCACCAGAAAATTGTCCTGCACATCGAGAGTCATCAACAGAACCGATGTCAACGCCAAAAGCGCGATGGTCCTGCGGCGACCAACCGAGTACGTCGGCATCGCTCTAGCCTCAGATGATTTCGTCAGCGCTCGACAAGAAGTCGCGCATCATTTCGATGTTTTCCAGCGCCTGACCGGAGCCAAGCACCACGGAGAACAGCGGGTCGGGGGCGATGTTGATCGGCATACCAGTCTCGTGGGCCAAACGCCGATCGATTCCAGCCAGCAAAGCCCCACCGCCAGTGATCGTGATGCCGACGTGCATGATGTCGGCGGCGAGTTCTGGGGGAGTTTTGTCGAGAGTCGTTCTCACAGCATCGACGATGGCTGCAACCGGTTCCGCCAATGCTTCGCGCACCTGGTCGGTGGACAGAGCGATCGTGCGCGGAAGACCGCTGATCAGATCTCGGCCGCGGATATCGGCAGTGATCTCCTCTTCGAAGGGCCAGGCAGATCCCATCTGGATCTTGATCTCTTCAGCCGTTCGCTCTCCGACGGCCAGCGAAAACTCCTTTTTCAGATACGACACGATGGCTTCGTCGAGTTCGTCTCCAGCCACACGCAGTGACTGAGCGGTCACGATCCCACCCAGCGAAATGACGGCAACCTCGGTCGTTCCACCACCGATGTCGACGATCATGTTGCCCGTCGGCTCGTGCACTGCAAGGCCTGCGCCGATCGCAGCAGCCATTGGCTCCTCGATGATGTGCACCGGTCGGCGGGCCCCGGCATATTCAGCAGCATCCTGCACGGCGCGCTGTTCGACACCGGTGATACCCGACGGAACACAGATCACCATCCGCGGCTTGCTCCAGCGACTTCCATGAATCTGCTGGATGAAGTACCGGAGCATCTTTTCGCAGACGTCGAAATCGGCGATCACGCCGTCTTTGAGAGGTCGAATCACGCGAATGTGACTCGGGGTCCTGCCCATCATCCGCTTGGCTTCCATCCCGACGGCAACCAGACGACCATCGGCCACATCAATGGCGACAACTGAGGGTTCGTTGAGAACGACACCCATACCCCGAACATAAATCAGGGTGTTGGCAGTGCCGAGATCGATTGCGATGTCTCGCCCTAGGGCCAGCGGGTTGTTCCGGGCCATGGCCAGAGCCTCCTACAACGACGGTGTCCGGTATTCGACGGACACCCGATGCGAATTCTACTTACTGGGAATAGAACTACAGACCAGGGAAGAAGATGCCGATCTCCCGCTCGGCTGAAGCCAAGGAATCACTTCCATGAACGAGATTCTCGGTGAAAAGGATCCCGAGGTCCCCGCGAATGGTACCGGGAGCAGCTGATCGGGGGTTGGTCGCCCCCATCATCGTGCGAACAACCTCCCAGGTGTTTTCAGGACCCTCGAGGACCAATGCCGCAACGGGACCACGCGACATGAACTGCACGAGCTCGGCATAAAAGCCTTTGCCCACGTGCTCTTCATAGTGACGCTCCAGCACGTCCTGATCCAGATGGCGAAGATCCATGGCGACGATCTTGAGGTTCTTGGACTCGAAACGAGACACGATCGCGCCGATCAGGCCCCGTTCAACGGCATCGGGTTTCAACAGGACGAGGGTACGGTCGGACATGGCAGTCAATCCTACCGTCAGGTCAGGATCGAACGCAGGTGCACTCGCGCGGCGCCCGCTACGTACAGGGAACCAGTGACCAAGATGGCGTCATCGGGACCAGCAGACGTCCACGCCGACCGCAACGCCTTTTCGAGGTTGGGGATCTCCAAAACTACTTCGCATCCGAGTCGCCGAGCAGCACGTGCGACGTCATCGGCTCCCAGTCCACGTGGTGACGGTGCGGTACAGCACACCACTGTTTCGAATTCATCGGCTCTCAGTGCAGCGAGAAGCTCATCTGGATCCCGACCGCGCAGACATCCCACAACGAGAGTCCGCGCACCCGCCGGATCGAAATCCTCGAAAAAGACCGAGGCACACACATCTGCTCCTGCAGGATTGTGGGCACCATCGACGATGACGAGAGGCTGATGCCCGAGTACTTCGAATCGCCCGGGCATTTTTGCATCGGAGAGCGCCTCTTGAATCACATCCACGTCCAGCGGTCGAGCGAAGAACGCTTCGACGGCTGTGAGCGCGACGACAGCATTGTCGGCCTGATGTCGCCCGTGGAGTGGAATGAGTAGATCTGGATAAATCGTCGTTGGCGTGCGCAGTGTGACCATTCGCCCACCGAGCGCGAGTTGGTTGGCCTCGACGTCGAAGTCGATGCCACGCTGGAGGAAAGTTGCCCCACCTGCTCGACGAATGATGTCCACGATCTCCGGGCGTGTCTCTCCGCACACGACCGCACTCCCGGACTTGATGATCCCTGACTTCTCTCGGGCAATATCTGCCAACGTCGGCCCCGCGAACTCCGTGTGATCGAGACCGATGTTGGTGATCACCGAAACCCGCGCATCGACGACATTCGTTGCATCCCATGTGCCGAGCAATCCGACTTCAATCACCATCGCGTCAACTGCCTCATCGGCGAACCAGCGAAACGCGGCAGCCGTGCAGATGTCGAAATACCCTGGCCGAACACCAGCCAGAATTTCGAGATCGCCGACAGCAGCAATCTGCTCAGCGAACGCTGAATCAGAGATCGGAGTCGCGTCGATCGCCATCCGCTCGTTCACTCGCTCGAGATGTGGGCTCGTGTACGTTCCCACCCTCAAACCAGCTGCCATCAACAACCTGGTCACCAGTTGCGCCGTCGACCCTTTGCCGTTCGTTCCCGTGATGTGGATCACCGGAGAACTGTGCTGGGGGTCGCCCATCACCTCGCACAGTCGTCTGATCGTGTCGAGAGACGGCGACTCGATTCGCCCCGTCTTTTCGTACGTCGCATGGGCATCGAGATACTCCAGTGCCTCGGAGTACTTCATCGTCGAATCTTTCGAACGTCAGCTTGCGGCACGACGTGGACGAGTCGCACGCACTGGAGCACGCGGCACGAGAGTCGGCTGCGACCGCCCGCGAATGACATCAAGGTCGAGAACGACCTTGGCCACGTCTGCACGCCCGGGAAGATCGAACATGACGTTCAACAAAGTCTCTTCCAGAATGGCACGAAGACCGCGAGCGCCAGTGCCCCTTTCGAGGGCCTGCTCGGCTACAGCATCGAGAGCCTCGGTCGTGAGTTCGAGTTCGACATCTTCGAACTCGAAGAACTTCTGATACTGCTTCAACAGAGCATTTTTGGGCTCCGTGAGAATCTTGATCAGAGCCGGTCGATCGAGGTTGTGCACGGCCCCGACCATCGGCAGTCGTCCCACGAACTCCGGAATCAAGCCAAATGCGAGCAGGTCCTCAGGAAGGACCTGGGCGAAGAGTTCGCCGGCATTTTTCTCCGCTTTGGATCGCACCGTTGCGTGGAATCCGACTCCCTTGTGGCCGATGCGCTGCTCGATGATCTTGTCGAGGCCCGCAAACGCTCCGCCACAGATGAACAAGATGTTCGTGGTATCGATCTGAATGAATTCTTGGTGTGGATGCTTACGTCCACCCTGCGGTGGGACAGAAGCAACTGTTCCCTCGAGGATCTTGAGCAACGCCTGCTGCACTCCCTCTCCCGAGACGTCACGAGTGATCGATGGGTTCTCGCTCTTGCGAGCGACCTTGTCGATCTCGTCGATGTAGATGATCCCCGTTTCAGCCTTCTTCACATCGAAATCTGCTGCCTGGATCAACTTCAACAGAATGTTCTCGACATCTTCACCTACGTAGCCCGCTTCGGTGAGGGCCGTCGCATCAGCGATCGCGAATGGCACATTGAGCATGCGCGCCAGGGTTTGAGCCAGATGGGTCTTGCCACAGCCGGTGGGTCCGAGAAGCAGAATGTTGCTCTTGGACAACTCCACCTCGTCACGACGGGCGATTCCGGTTTCTTTTTGATACTGAAGGCGTCGGTAATGGTTGTAGACGGCCACGGCAAGGACCTTCTTGGCCTGTTCTTGTCCAACCACGTACTCGTCGAGGAACGAGCAGATCTCTCGGGGTTTGGGCAACTCCTCGAGCTTCAGATCAGCTGCTTCGCCGACCTCTTCCTCGATGATCTCGTTGCACAAGTCGATGCACTCGTCGCAGATGTAGACGCCAGGACCGGCGATCAGTTTCTTCACCTGCTTCTGCGACTTGCCGCAGAACGAACACTTCAGGATCTCTCCTGTGTCGCCGAATTTCGCCACGATCGCCCTTCCTTCCCGGAACAGAATGACACATCTGCACCATTCATCGGTTGGATGCCCCAGAAACTTGACGAATCAGAGAGAACTTTCAGCGAATGGGGCCTGTGCGATCCACTCCGGTGCGGGCCGTGATGACCTCGTCGATGATGCCATAGGCCACGGCTTCATTGGCTTCCATCACGAAATCTCTGTCGGTATCGGCATGGATGCGGTCGATCGGCTGACCTGTGTGTTTGGCCAAGATCTCCTCGAGCAGATCGCGCATACGGAAGATCTCCCTGGCAGCGATTTCAAGATCGGTGACCTGTCCGTATCCGACCTGGCCATATGGCTGGTGGAGCAGGATCCGGCTATGAGGCAGAGCCAGACGCTTCCCTTTGGTGCCTGCGGCCAAGAGGACTGCAGCTGCACTTGCCGCCTGTCCGAGACAGATGGTTGCGATGTCGTTTTTGATGAACTGCATCGTGTCGTAGATGGCGAACAGCGCGGTGATGTCGCCTCCCGGACTGTTGATGTAGATGTTGATGTCCTTGTCGGGATTCTCGCTCTCCAAGTGGATCAACTGCGCACACACCAGATTGGCGATCGTGTCGTCGATAGGCGTTCCAAGAAAAAGGATGTTCTCTTTCAATAGGCGGCTGTAGAGGTCGTAGGCCCTCTCTCCTCGATTGGTCTGCTCGACGACAGTCGGCACGTAGTAGTTGACGGCCTCGAAATTGGACGCTGCTCGGTTCATGTTGTTCCCATCACTCCTCATCGGATCTGCCCGTGCTTCCATCGTTCGTATTCTCGCCATTGGCGATCTCACCAATCGTGACATCATCTGGTGGCTCATCTTCGTGTGTGTGCCCGATCACTGTGTCTCGATCGAGGCCTTTGCCCGTCGGGTCGACATAGTCGACGCGATGGATGAGCCAATCGAGTGCCTTGGATTTGCCGATCTCTCCTGAGAGGTCGACGATCGCATCATTGGCCTGGTAGGCAGCACGAACCTGATCCGGATTCACGAGACGAATCTTCTTGTTCTTCGGTGAGCCAGACATTTCGTATTCGCGCAGAGCGTTCTCATTGCTGCGAGCCGCAATGATTGCGAACTCGTTCTCCACATCGTCATCGGATGCTTGCAGAGATTCAGCCTCGACCACGGCACGTAGAGCAAGATCGACTTTGACGGCCTTGACGCTCTGAGGACGCAGACTCTCGACGAACGAGGCAGCGTCCTGTCCAGTCATCTGCAGCCACTGATCGATCGAAATGCCCTGCATCTGGAATTGGCGAACGGTGTTCTCGACGCGATGCTGAAGGTCGGCAGCCACCATCGATTCAGGGGCCTCGATGACAACCAGTTCCGACAGTGCATCGGTCACACGATCGATGACCACGTTACGAACCTGGGACAGCCGGTTCGTTTCCAAGCGGGTACGAATCGCATCACGCCACTCACTGACGGAGGTCGCGCCGGTGATGTTCTCCCCCGCCCAGGAGTCAGTGAGTTCCGGGAGCACCAGTTGCTGCACTGCATTCACCGTGACCGAGAAGTCAGCTGGCTCACTGGTTCCCGACGGGGTGTCGGTGAACATGATCTCGTCGCCAGCGGACAACCCGATCAACTTTTCGTCGAAGCTGGGCGCAACCCACTTCTTACCCACCTCGTAGGACCACTCATCGACGGCCAATCCGACTACCGGCTCGCCATCGCGGCTGCCCACCAAGTCGACGATGATGAAGTCACCGTCTTCGATCTTTTTGTCCACCGTCGTCAACGTTCCCAAACGACGACGCTCGGAGTCGACAACCTCATCGATCTCGGCATCTTCGACATCGAGTGCTGGAACTTCCACGCGCAAGGACTGATAGCCCGGCACCGTGACGACTGGACGAATCTCACAGGTCGCATCGAAGATGATGGGTCCCGACTGTTCGCCTTTGACGATCTGGATATCGGGGGTCGCAACGATGTCCACGTTGTGCTCGCGCACTGCGCGAGACAGATACATGGGAACGCTGTCGCGCATGGCCTGCTCTCGCGCAGCTTCGATGCCGATTCGGGCTTCGAGAACTTGACGAGGAGCCTTGCCGGCACGAAATCCGGGCAGGCGGACTTCTTTGGCGATTTTGGCAAAAGCTGCATCGATGTCCCGAGAGAAATCCTCTTCGTCGATCTCGACAGTGAGTTTGACGCGGTTGCCGTCGAGTGGTTCACATACGGTTTTCACAGAGTTCGAAGTCTACCTGTGCCCAGGTGAATGCCATTTCCCCTCGCACTGATCCGTTTGCGCCCGAATGGCTGGGCTGACCAAGTCATGTTCTCGGCGGGAAAGCCGGTGAGGGAAATGCGGGCGACCGGCGAGTGATGTCTGTTGCGGCATGCAGATGAGGCATGATGTATTAATGCCGACTTGGAAGCCCCATTCACTGGCAAAGCCGCACACCGATCAGATCGACTTACGATTGAGGGACACGGTGCAAGCCATCACGGACCTCCCCGACGTTCCTGAGGCGACACCTGGTCGTGTCATTCTCGCCAATGGCTTCAACTGGCAGCGGTATCGAGTTCTGTTCGACAACGGAATCGAACTCGGTGATCTCGATCACCGGCACATTGTGCCCACCGGACGCTCCGCACGGCGTATCGCCCGAGCTGCCGCACGGCGCGCGTGAACGATCTGCGCCATCGCTTCCCGGCATTGATGGGACCCGCAGGCCAATGGGCGCGCTTGGATGGGCCATCAGGAACACAAATGGTGGACTCGTCCATCACTGCAGTCGATGACTGGATGCGCTCCGGACGGACGGCTGCTGTTGGAGGCCCGTTCGAAGCTGCCCAACAGTGCGAGGAACTTCTCCATCGAACCCGCGCCACGCTTGGTCAGCTGTTCGGCGCCGACCCGTCGGGATTCAGTTTCGGACCGAACACGACATCGAACAACATGGCTCTGGCCAACGCCATCGGTGAGACGCTGCGACCGGGCGAACGCATCGTTGGTACCCGGCTCGACCACGATTCGAACATCATGCCCTGGCGGCGAGCCTGCCAACGCTCTGGTGCGGAGCAGGTCCTCGCGCAATTCGACCCGCAGACCGGTGTTCTGAATCCCGAGGCTGTGATCGACTTGATCGATGCCTCCACGCGCTGGGTCACGGTGCCAATGGCATCGAACCTCCTCGGCACCATGCCCGACCTGTCTCCAATCATCGACGCCGCCCATCGAGTCGGAGCACGTGTCTTCGTCGACGCAGTTGCTGCTGCGCCGCACCATGCAATCGATATCGGCGCCCTCGACTGCGACGTCCTCGTCACATCCCCCTACAAGTGGTACGGACCACATGCTGGTGTCATCTGGTGCCGCCCGGAGGTCATGGCCGACCTCGACATCTGGCGCGTTCGACCAGCATCGGATACCGGACCGCGCAAATTCGAAACCGGTATGCCCAATTTCGAGGGCATCGCCGGAGTCGAGGCCGCAGCGCGTTTTCTTCTCGAGGAAGGAATGGATGAGGTGGCTCGGTACGAGTCCGACGTCTTTGCGCGTTTGTGGGACGGTCTCGGCTCGATCAGAGGAGTCCGGCGTATCGGTCCGACCGACGACCAGCGACGAGCACCAACAGCTGCCTTCACGATCGAAGGCATTCACCCCGCCGATGCCAGCCATCGTCTCGCACAAGAGCACATTGCCGTCTGGGATGGCCACGCGTATGCCGTTGAAGTCGTCGACCAACTTGGATTGAAGGAAACCGGAGGAGTCCTCCGTGCCGGCATTGTGCGCTACATCAACAGCCAAGACATCGACCGGCTGTTGGATGCTGTCGACCGCCTCGCGTCACGCGCCCGATCGTGAGGCGTGAGATCGTCGCTGCGGGGATTCAGTCAGGGTCTTTGGATCGGGAGAATTCGAGCCGGGTGGCGAACACTGCTGCCTCCGTGCGTCGCTCCATGTCGAGCTTCGAGAGCATGTTGCTCACGTAGTTCTTGACGGTCTTTTCCGCCAAGTGCAAACGCTCTCCGATCTGACGATTCGTGCAACCCTCGGCGATCAGGTCCAGGATCTTGCGCTCCTGATCGGTCAGTCGCGCCAATCGCTCATCCTCAGGGGTCGGTTCGCGCAATCTCCGGAGAACTCGTCCAGTCACAGCCGGATCGAGGAGTGATTCTCCCGCAGCGACGCGCTTGACGGCTTGCACCAATTCATTACCACGAATCTGCTTCAAGACGTATCCGGAAGCACCAGCCATGATCGCCTCGAACAGGGCTTCGTCGTCGGTGTACGAGGTCAACATCAGGCACAGCACGTCAGGAAAGGCGCTTCTGACTTCACGGCACACTTCGACACCATTGCCGTCAGGCAAGCGCACATCGAGAATCGCCACCCGGGGGTTGGTGGCCTTGATACGCGCGACAGCATCAGCCGCGAGACCGGCCTCTCCCACCACCTGGATCTCACCCGTGGACTCGAGCAGGGACCGCACCCCCTGGCGGACGACCTCATGATCGTCGAGAAGGAAAACGGGAATTGGATCTGACACAACTCGGAGTCTGCCTCCCGCCATCGACACCAGAGCAGGGTCCAAGGTCACTTTTCGACTCGAGCAGATCCGCTCGTAGGGTTGGGACCATGGCGCAAAGTATCGGAACAAACGGGCCCTCTGTTCCTGGAGTGACTGATGACGTTCTGCACCAAGTGTTGGCACAGAGCCCTGACGGACTCTTGCTGTGTGACGAAAGCGGAACGATCGTCTTCGCCAACGATGCCCTCTGCCGCCTCACGGGGTACGACCACAGCGAATTGCTCGGACAATCCGTCGACATCCTCGTCCCTGCACGAGTACGCGATCAACATGCCGGACTCCGATCGCAGTACGCCCGTGACCCGCGGCCGCGTCCCATGGGACGAGGTTTGACATTGGCAGCGACTCGGGCCGATGGTCAAGAGTTTTCCGTCGAAATCAGCCTGTCGCCAGTCGCTCACCCAGATGGCGTGTGGACCATTGCATCCATACGCGACATCACCGAACGGCTCCAAGAGGCAGACCGGCTGCGGAGCACCCAGGAAATGCTCACCTTGTCCAGCGAACGCGAACGAATCGCTCGGGATCTGCACGACACAGTTCTTCAGCGGCTGTTCGGCCTCGGACTCGAACTGCAGACGATCGCGATGAAGGAGCCTGGAGATGCATCTGGTCGTCTGGAACACGCTGTCGATGAAATCGACACGATCATCAAGGAAATTCGAACCAGTGTCTTCACGCTCGGCGCAGCCCGACGCGAGGGCTCGCTGGGCCAAGAACTCGGTGACATCATTGCCCAATCAACTCGCGTTCTCGGTTTCTCGCCGCGCCTCAACATCCAAGGACCGCTCGAGAACATGGTGTCTCCTCACCTTCGCCCCGACCTCACCGCCGCCTTACGTGAATCGTTGGCCAATGTCGCTCGCCACGCCCGAGCAACGATGGTTTCAGTCGACATCATGGTGCAGAACTACGCGTTGTTCGTGCGCGTCACCGACAACGGATCCGGCCTACCCAGCGACTTTGCTGTCAATCCAGGTAACGGGCTGCGTAATCTCGAAACTCGTGCCTCTGCGCACGGCGGGTCATGCACTGTGCACTCACCCGATGAAGGTGGAACTCGTATCGAGTGGTCGGTCCCCCTGGTGTGAATCAGTACACGTGAATTGGGACCAAAGTCCCTGACACTCCTGTCTCTCATCACTGAGCGCGCAATCCCCCCAGCAGGCAGGGTGGGACACATGAGTCATGATGATCGTTCCGTGTTGATGTGGGGTTCGTTCGGCGTCGCTGTTGCAGCACTCTTCGTTGCCGTAGCAGCACTGACAGGGTTGTCCGAAGGCGGTGGTTCATCGTCATCGAGCGAGTCGGGCGTCACGGTCGTCGACGTCCAGTTGTCCGAATTTGCCATCACACCGGCCGCAATCGTGGTGCCGCCCGGCAAAGTTCAGTTGCGCGTGGTCAACACGGGAACGATGGTGCACAACTTGGTCATCCCGGGTCTCGAAAAGAGGACGGCTGATCTTCTCGGTGGCGAATCGGAGATTCTGGACCTGGGCACGCTGTCTGAGGGTGTCTACGACGCCCTGTGCGAAATTGCCGGTCACGCAGCATCTGGCATGGTTGCGACGTTGACCGTGACGAGCGATGCAGGTGCTGCCAGTGCCGGCGGGAAGGGCCCCGATGGTCTCCATGGCTTCGCCAACTGGCAGGAGATGGACAAGGCGATGGAAATCCGCGCCAAGACCTACCCGGCCAAGACCATGGGCGAAAAGGGCGGACAGATTCTGGAACCGACCATCGAGGCCGATGGCACGAAGGTCTTCTACCTGACTGCCAAAGAAGTCGATTGGGAAGTCGAACCGGGCAAGATCGTCAAGGCCAAGGCCTACAACGGAGTGGTTCCCGGACCCGAGCTCCGAGGCGAGGTCGGTGACAATGTGCGAATCGTGCTCAAGAACGAGTTGAACGTCTCGACAACGATTCACTTCCACGGCATCCGCGTACCCAACAAGTACGACGGTGTCGACCCCTATACGCAAAAGCCAGTTGCTCCTGGTGAGACGTTCGTATACGAGTTCCCGCTCATCGAGCCGGCTGTCGGCATCTACCACCCTCACCACGATGCACAGGTCCAGATCCCGGACGGTATGTTCGGCGCATTCATGGTCGGGACGATGCCGATCCCAGAGGTTCTCAAGACCAAGGGGTACACACAGATCGACAAGGAAATGACCATGGTCCTCAACGACTCCGGAGTCATCGGTCTGTCCTTGAACGGTAAATCCTTCCCTGCGACCGAGGCATACACGATGAGGCTCGGCGAAGTGATGATGGTCCACTATCAAAATGAAGGACTCACCGGTCACCCGATGCACTTGCATCAGCCGATCGGCTGGATCATCGCCAAGGACGGCCACCCCATGGACACGCCTATGCCCACCGACACCGTGTGGGTCTCCCCTGGTGAGCGCTACACGGTGCTCTACAAGGCCGAGGATCTCGGTGTGTGGGCATGGCACTGCCACATCCTCAGCCACGCCGAGGGTCCCCAAGGGATGTTCGGCATGGTGTCTGCTCTCATCGTCACACCGTGATCATCGATCCTTGAAAATCATCGATCCTTGAAAAAGTAGTCCTCTCATCTATTCTCGGACTGTGCCCTCCACTCGCTCCCCGATGATCGACAAAACTTCCACTTCCTCTGCTCCACGCGTCGACGGTCGCCGCGAGCGTGGCAATCGCAACAAGTCAGCTGTCGTCTCGGCACTTCTCGACCTCTACGCCGAGGGTGAAATCAACCCATCGGCAGCTCGCGTCGCCGAAGTCGCAGGAGTCTCGGAGCGATCAGTGTTCCGCTATTTCGACGACATGGATGATCTGGCGTCGGCTGCGGTAGAACTCCAATGGGACCGAGTCAAACCCCTCTATCTCGACCTCGACAACTCCGGGGACTTCAATCAGAGAGTGCAGTCGATCGTTCAGCATCGCATCCGTCTGCACGACTCGATATCCGGGGTGTTCAGAGTTGCAGCGATGACCGCTGTGCGCCGGCCGGCCGTTGCTCTCGCGGTTGAACAGCGCCGCCAGTATCTTCGCGTCCAGGCAGCCAAGCAATTCGGCACTGAACTCGAAGAACTCCCCGATGCCTCTGTCAGACGAACCATCGTTGACCACATCTTGAGTCTCGAGAACATCGACTACTTGAAGAGCAGCGTCGGACTTTCACTGCCAAAGCTACGAGAAGTCCTCTCGAGCGGCATCACGCTGACATTACGACCGTGAAGGACGACCGTGAAGGACGACCGTGAAGGACGACCGTAATGCCTGAAGGTTCGTCTAGAGGCTGTGTGGATTCTCCGGTGAGATGTTCCACTCCTCCACCGCTGTAGCAAATCTCTCCGGCGGCACGGGTCGTGCGATCAAGAAACCCTGGGCGATGTCACATCCGAGGGATCTGATGATCTCATACTGCTCGCGCGTCTCCACACCTTCGGCAATCACCTTCAAGCCGAGTGAGTGACCCACCTCGACACTCGAACGCACGATCGGATCGGGCTCCACCGATCCTCCACGAAGACGGCGTACGAGCGCTCGATCGATTTTCAATTCAGTGAACGGGGCGACGAGAAGCCTCTCGTAATTACTCGTCCCCGTCCCGAAGTCGTCCACGGCCAGACGGAACCCAGCCAATCTCAACCGAGTGAGAATGGACAGCGATGGGGCGAGTTCGATGATCGGCGAGGACTCGGTGACCTCGAATGTCCACGATGTCGCTGGAGCACTGGGTACAAGAATGTGCTGGGCGCGCCGTGGCAGTTCATCGTCGTCCAGATCGAGAACCGAAATGTTCACCGATACATCCTCGAGATCCGACAGAGCACGATGTGCCTGACGATCGCGTGCTGCCATTGTCATCACGGCATCGAGAAGTTCACCAGTGCGTCCTTCTCGCTCGATGATCGACACCAGAATCGCAGGAGATACTTCGCCGTGTTCGTCGTGCCGCCACCGTACGAGCGCCTCGGCTCCCACCACTTCACCAGTAGCCGTCGACACTTTGGGTTGATATGCGAGGTAGAGATGGGCGGGGTCGAGCAATTCATCTGGTCTGATGATCACTTTGGGACCTGTTGGGTCCAAACTTCGGGCTGTCACCTCGGACCACTCGAGCATCGCGGCACGCAGTACGTCGAGAGATACCGGTTTGGCGAAGGTGCCGATGACACGCAACTTGTGCATCTCTGCGATTCGACCTGCTGAGTCGAGCAACGATTGATCGGCGCCACTCACCAAAATCAATGGGAGCCCCTTGTGACGCGCCCCGAGCTCACTCATCACCTCGATGCCGTCGACGAGTCCGAGAGAAAGATCGAGAACCACGAGATCGAACACTCCATCGAGTGACCTCTGAATGTCATCCGGGGCGCTTGCCGAAGTTGCCTGGAATCCAGCAGATTCAGCCACAGCCTCGATGAGATCGCATACGGCCTCTTCGTCATCGATGATCAAGACTCTCGGGCTGTCGCTCACGAAGTTCTCCCCCTTTTGCGGTTCGAACTTTTTGTCGACTGATCTTGTGGCGTCGAGTCCTCTTCAGCGATCAGTGGTGACAGAGCGGCGTACAGATCCTCTCGTGAAAAGGGTTTGGCCAAGGTTTGTTCGCCCAATTCTTGAAGTTCGCGCATACTCGTCGAGTATCCGGTCATGAACACGACCGCCATATCGGGAACGATCGCCGTACCCAGCCGAGCGAGTTCGATGCCGTCCAACTCTTCTCCGAAGTTGGCATCCGAGACCAGGACGTCGGGTTCGAATTCCTCGATCAATGCGAGCGCGGCCTTGGGAGATGTGGCGAATCGCGCGTCCACTCCCATGTCGATGAGCCACGAAGCCACCATTTCCGCCAAGGACTGCTCATCATCTGCCACCACGACCCGACGTCCCGAGCGACGAGCCGTAACGGACTCCCTGGCGGTCGCAACTCCGGAGAACCTCGGAAGAACCAACGTCACCGTTGTTCCGACTCCGATGTGGCTTTCGAGATAGGCGGTTCCCCCACTCTGTTTGGCGAATGCATAGACAGTCGCCAAACCGAGACCTGTTCCACTCCCGGCACTCTTCGTGGTGAAGAACGGCTCAAAAGCACGAGAAACGACGTCCTCAGGCATCCCTTCTCCATCGTCGGATATCGAAAGCTCAATCATGTCACTGGTCTCATCGAGACGAGCAGAGATCTGCAAGACACCGTTCGGTCCCATTGCATCGCGTGAGTTGAACGCAAGATTGAGAATGCAACTCGACAGCCGCCCAGAGTCGACCATCAACTGCAGATGAGGATCGGAGATATCCACTTCAACACGCCTCCCCGAGCCAAGCGCCTGCCGCACGAGGGGCAGAATGCCCTTGACGAGCTCGGACAGGGACACGGCACTCTCTTCGAGAGGTTGACTACGAGCCACGGCAAGCAGTGACTTGGTGATCTCTGCCCCGCGTTCGACAGCTGTCATGGACCGGGAGACGAACTTGGACAACTTCTCGTCGGCGAGCACCGTGTCGTTCATCGACATCAACTGCAAATTGCCCAGTGTGACGAACAGCAAGTTGTTGAAATCATGTGCCAGCCCACCGGCCAATGCTCCGAGTGATTCCATGCGCTCGGACTGGGCAGATCTCATTGCCAAATTGCGGCGCTCAGTCGCGTCGACACCATGGAGAAACCCGATCGGTTCACCGCCTGGGCTCGTGACCGGGTACGCCGACAGCTCGATGATCTTCATGGGGTTCGACGAAGCTCCGGATTGACCGAAGCGATCGCCCGTATCTTCGGCAATCTCGATATGTGCAGGTTGCCCGCCCAAAGCTCGTCGCAAGATGTCTTCGACCATGCGTCGACGTCCGGAATCGGACTCGAGCCCAAAGATCCGCGCCACTTCGAGGCCAGGAATGTGGCCGGCGAATTCCACTCGAACCGGGCGATTGGCTGCCAGAACGCGAAAGTCATTGTCGAAGACAACCGAGAAACCCGGCGTTGCGTCCAATGCTGCCTCGAGCAGATTTTCCCGTCCCCGTCGTTCCTGCAACATCTTGAATTGGGCATTGGCTCCAAGGATGAGCACTCCACACAACATGACTCCCACCCCGACCTCCAGAGCCATGATGAGAAGCAATGTCGAGGCTGATGACCCAAAAGATGCCGCTGGCCCGACCGTGAAGTCGACGAATCCTCCCCCCGCAGCGATCGATCCTGCAGCGGCGGTATCAGATCGGCCTCCACTTGGCATGATCCTTCCCTCCGTTGAGTCGAAAGCCCAAATCTGAGGCGTTGATGCTCCACCATCGTGCACGACTCCGA
This sequence comes from Ilumatobacteraceae bacterium, assembly GCA_032118015.1. Lineage (GTDB taxonomy): Bacteria > Actinomycetota > Acidimicrobiia > Acidimicrobiales > Ilumatobacteraceae > Casp-actino8. The sequence continues at coordinate 16,670 of JAULYE010000049.1, forward strand.
TCTCGAAGTCTTCGAGCCCATCGATGAGATCCGTTGTCACCTCCCGGAGCAGATCTGTGATCGAGTATGCGACCACCAAGACAAGTTGAACGCCATCTGGAAGTGGAACCAGATCCACTTGGTGCAGGATCAATGGGGTATCGGCTGCAGTTTCGTCATCTCTTGAACTGTCACCCGCTGAGTTTTCAACAACGACGACATCGTTCGCCCACTCGTCGTTCGCGATGACCCACTGCGTCGAAGTCGATTCCTCGTACACGGTCTCGATCACCGACAATGATCCTGCGCTGGCACTGCGCGTCGAGAGTGAGGCAGCCACGGCTACCTCGTTTTGTTCAAGATACTGTTCGACGAGAGTCTGAAAAGTCGAGACATCGAATGCGACAGCAGGGGCAATCGACTCTGCCCTCGTCTGCAAGACCTGGAGTTCACGGTCCCACCGTGACGTCACTGCGGACTGCACCGAGCGCGCCGCTGTGACGATGCGGTCATCGTCTCGCTGCGACCACACTTGGCGTGAGACCTGTACCGCGACGAGAGTGACGAGAACGACCATCAAGGGTGCCAGCAATTCGGATCCGGGCTGCTGCACGCTCGTGAGCCAATCGCGTCCACTGCGAGTCACTGCGATAGCTGCCAGACACAGTGCTATGGCCAGCCCGAACACCATGTCGATCGGTGACGCGGTCATTGTGGCATCCACGACGTCGAGGAGCCAGAACTCCACGAATCCACCGATGATCGCTACTCCTGCTGCCCCAACGATGAACACAAAGATGCGTTGTGCAGGGAGCCTGTCACCTGAATCGACAATCGAGGGACGGAGAATCCTCACGAGGACGACGACTCCGACACCGGCAACGACACCGCTGATCATCCATGCCGCGACGGGACGATCTACCACATCGAAGAATGCACCCAGAACCAGGTGGCCGAGGAAAAGGCCACCGAGAGCAACCGCCATGTGGAGCCGCCGTGAACGCACACACACCACCGCTGCAATCGCCACGGAGACCTTCACATCGGTCCAGTCGCGGACAGCGCCAATTGGCGAGACGAATGTGAGAGCGAACACCAGCACGATCGTCCACACAGACGTCCGACGCCGCATGCGTGGGGATTCTTGTGTCGGCAACCCGGTCATGTGGCCTTCATCGATGTTCGACGTTCATGTGATGTGACGATCGTATGCGGTGCGCCCATGCCACCGGGATCATTTCCGGGTTCCTACGGCACTAGCATGTTCGGGGTTCGGTTTCACCGAGACCGGGGAGTGGCGCAGCTTGGTAGCGTTCCTGCTTTGGGAGCAGGCGGTCGGGAGTTCAAATCTCCCCTCCCCGACAACGAATCGAAGATGCGTGTGCGCGAAAGTGTGGCATGACGATTATTGATCATCCGATATCCACACTCGACGGCGAGCAGACGACTCTTGGCACAGTTGGGGCCAAGGTGATGCTCCTCGTGAACGTCGCCAGCAAATGCGGTCTGACGCCGCAGTACACGGCACTCGAGGCCCTTCACGAACGTTTTGCCGATCGGGGTTTTTCCGTCCTGGGATTCCCCTGCAACCAGTTTCTCGGTCAGGAACCAGGCACGGCCGAGGAGATCGCCACCTTTTGCTCGACGACCTACGGCGTCACTTTCCCCTTGATGGAGAAAATTGAAGTCAATGGGGAGAACAACCATCCGATCTATGCCGATCTGCTCCCCGTTGCTGATGCCGAGGGTCATTCCGGCGACATTCGGTGGAATTTCGAGAAGTTTCTCGTCGCATCCAACGGCACTGTCTTGGCTCGTTTCGCTCCGATGACAGCGCCCGATGATCCGACGATCGTGGCAGCGATCGAAGCGGCTCTCACCGGCAACTGAACATCGAGAGGCACATCGATGTTGTTCCCCATTCGCAAGATCGTCACGACCGTTGAGGAAATCCACCATGACCTCGGGACCCCCCTGTCCTCGCCAGCTCTGAAAGGGGCTGTGGCCGCTGTGGTGGCCAATCCGTACGTCGGTCGTTGGGTCGAGGATCTCAGTCCGGCGACTGGCGAGTTGCGCGCATTGGGTGAGCAACTCGGCAACATCCTGATCTCCCACCTCGGTGGAGACGCATCGCGTATCGATGGATATGGCAAAGGAGCCATCGTCGGTTCAGCCGGCGAGATCGAACACGGCGCGATGTGGCACATCCCCGGCGGAGGCGGAATGCGAGCCGCACTTGGCAAAGGAACAAGCATCGTGCCCTCCACCAAAAAAGTGGCCGGCATGGGAGCGCGACTCGATGTGCCCATCACTCACCTCGAATGGAGTTACGTCGGCAGTCATTACGACGCCATAGAAGTAGGCGTGCCCGACGGCCCCAAGCCCGATGAGATGGTGCTCATCCTTGCAATGGCCTGCGGCGGCCGTGTTCATGCTCGCCTCGCTGGCGGTTTCACGCTCGATGATCGCGGTACGCCCGGAGTGCCTTCATGAGCAACAAACGGATTGCAGTCATTGGACTGGGTCGCATGGGCTGGCACATGGCAGCGCACTTATCGAAAGCCGGACATGAACTGTCGGTGTGCGATGTCGTGGCCGGTGTGGCACAAAAGTGGGTCGATGAGCATGGTGGTGTGGCACACACCGATGCAGCCGCAGCAGTAACCGGCTGCGATGTCGTCATCACATCGTTGCCTGCGGATCGCGAATTGCGGGCGGTGGCGAACGTTGTTCTTTCCGCACTGGAACCGGGCGCTCTCTGGGTCGACCACTCCACCACCTCGGCCGAGATCGCTCGCACCGTGAATGCACAAGCCCAGGCGTTGGGAGTCGACTTTCTGGATGCTCCCGTCTCTGGAGGCGTCGATGGCGCGCGCAACGGAACTCTCACTGTCATGATCGGTGGTGACACGGCCGCGTTCGAGCGCGCTGAACCAATCATCACGTCCTACGGGGCGCGCATCACCCTGATGGGCGGCAGCGGAGCTGGCCAGATCACGAAGATGACGAATCAGATCTGCGTGGCGGGACTCTGCCAGGCTCTTGCCGAGGGTCTCGATTTCGCCGAGTCTGCCGGATTGGACGTGTCGAAGGTGATCCACGTGATGCTGCAGGGATCATCTGCATCGTGGCAGATGACGAACCGTGCCGAGAAAATGCTCGCAGGTGAGTACAACTACGGTTTCTCCACCACCCTCATGCGCAAAGACATCGGACTCGTCCTCGATGAAGCGCGGGCCATGAATGTTCCCCTGCCGGTCACGGGAATGGTGGGTGAGATGCTCGACGAAGTATCCGCAATGGGTGGCGATGCGTGGGACTGGTGCAGTCTGATGGAACGCCAGCGTCACTCCCACTGATCATTTGTTCCTCTGGCGTCACCATGTGCCGCTTCGGACCTGAACGCGAAGAGGCCCGCCCCAAAGGGGCGGGCCTCTTCATGACCGCAAGCGGTCGATGAACTGGGTATCTCAGCTCTCGTACTCGGTGATCAGATCACCGATGTCCGTGAACAACTGCGTATCCGCGTCGTACTGGACGATCTGCATCGACTGGGAGATGTACTGGTCCGAAGTACCAGACATCTTCATCGTCACACCAGGTCGTGTCAGCATTCCGACACCTTCGAAGTTACGTGCTGCATTCATGATCGAAGCCCGAGTCAATTCGCCGGACTCGAGTGCCTGCTTGATGATCGCAATCGTCATCTCAGCGGTGTGCCAACCGGCGCCACCAGTCGTGATGATGTCGGTGAGACCTTCGGCCTGCATGAATGCCAAGTACTCAGCAACGGCGGGCAGAGCTGCAATTTCTGGATCGAGTACGTCGACCAGGTTGTTCGACGTGTACAGACCGTCAGCAGCGGCTCCAGCCAGACCGAGGATCAGGGACGAAGCGCATGTCGACGTGATGTACAGGCGCGGCTCCCATCCCGGATTGGCAGCCTTTGCATTCGCCACTTCTCCAAGGAACGTCGCACAGCCGGCTCCGAGCGGAACCGCCAAGATCACCGGAGGCAACTTGGATGCAATCGAGTTGACCTGAGCTGTCGGCGGAGCCGAGTCGGTTGCCTCGATGGTCTGCTCGTCGACGATGTTGATGCCGTACTCGGACGCGATCTCATTGATCGTGGTCAAGTACTCCTGGCCGAATTCGCTGTTGACAACGAAGACCGCCACGTCGGCGCCATCTGGGAAGTCACGCTGAATTGCAGTGGCATACGCCTTGACTTCGACGTCATAAGGAACGAGCACGCCCGTGGTCCACGGGTAGTTCTCTGCGTCACCCCAACCGATCGAACCGGTCAGTGCGAGAAGTTGCGGGTGGCACTCCTCGTTCAGCAAATCGCGAACAGCGAGGTTGTTCGGTGTGCCGATGATGCCAGAAAAGACGTGTGTTCCAGCGTCGAGCAACTTGTCGACAGCAGCTGGCGTCAAGTCCTTGTTGTACTGGTCGTCCTCGATGACAGCTTCGATCGTGATGTCCCCGAGAAGCTTCTTCTCGTTGGCGTACTTGACGTAAGCCTCGAAGCCGCCCTTGACGGGTGCAAAGGCAGCAGCTGCCACACCACCCGACAGCGGCATGGCGCTTCCGATCTTGATCGTTCCCTCGATGGGAGCGTTGGCGGCATCTGGATCGACGCATTCATCCGTGCTGACCGTCCATGCTTCGCCATCGGCGGCATCGGTGTCATCTGGTGCACTGGTGTCTCCTGGAGCACTTGTGACTTCAGTCGACGAACTGTCTCCATCGTCCCCTCCGCAGGCGGCGATCGCAAGCGACCCGACCACGGCGAGGGCGACAGCGCTGTACGTTCTGCGCTTCATATTCCTCCCCTTTCACGCACCCCGAGGGTGCAGTGGATGTTTGTCGAGGTGCGAGCGGACGTCCCGATCTGCACCTACACATCCGACTCTACTGTCTGGGTGAAGGGGTCGTGTCGCTTGCCACGAGATGAGAATCGCCCAGCGGTTTGGGAACAACGATCAGAACTTTTGACACAAGTCTCTTGATCAATCCAACGAGACCGTATGGGGCAGCGAACATGATGATCACCAGACCCACGCCAAGAATCAGCGTTGCCGGAGACTGATCCGCCCATCCGAACAGGAAACCGATGATTCCGTCGCTGTCGGTACCGAAACCGCGGGTTGCCGAATCCAACCAGACATACACCAAGCCACCCACAACTGGGCCCCACAAGGTGCCCGCACCGCCCACGATCATGATCAGAAGGAACACGATCGACCCGAGCAGAGTGACGTACTGACCTTCCGGAGTGACCACACCGGTTCGCAGAGTTGCGAGCACTCCGGCCAGCGAGCACAGCGCAGCAGAGATACCAAAGACCAAAACCTTTGTCGTCGTGAGGTTGACACCCATCACTGCAGCAGCGGTCTCGTTGTCGCGAATAGCGATCAAAGACCTTCCGACTCGACTCTTGACAATACCTCGACACGCGAGGTACGTGACGACGAGCACGATGAACGCCAGCCAATACGCAAACACCGCACGACCATCTCGTCCTTTCAGCTCACCCAGGATCGGCCACACTGGCAACTCGTCGTAGCGGGCGCTGTCGATACCTTTTGCGCCACCCGTCAGCCACGCCAACTTCTTCCATTTGACGAGAGTGGGAAACAACACCGCAACTGCAAGTGTCACGAGCGCGAGATAGACACCTTTGATTCGCAAAGCGGGCAGAGCGATCAAACAGCCGATCACGAATGCCACGAGTGGAGCCACATAGAACGTGTATCCGGGGCTCCAGCCGTAATCCTTGACGAGAATGGCCGCCGTATAGCCGCCGATACCGAAGAAGGCTGAATGGCCGATCGAAATCTGTCCTGTGAATCCCAGAACCAGGTTCAAGGACATGGCGGCGATGATCAACACGAACGCGTCGGATACCTGACCGATACGTGCAGTCGGCATCTGAGTGGGAATCCAGAGGACGACGAAGGCTATGACTCCGACTCCGAGGAGTCGAAGAATCCAGTGTTGCAGCGATGCTTCGTTGATTTTCAGCATGGCCGACTACACCCTCTCCACTTTGCTCGAGCCGAACAATCCAGCGGGTTTGAAGATCAAGACGACGAAAATCGTCAACAATGCGAT
>JAULYE010000050.1:0-2819 GCA_032118015.1 Ilumatobacteraceae bacterium
ATCCGCGTTGCAAAATCATGATCTGCATGCTTCTGACGAGCCCGGATGCTCCTCCACACCGTCGTCACTCACAGATCCTGGTTCCCATGGACACACCAGGTGTCCAGATTCTCGGCGCCATGGAAGTCTTCGGAGAAGACGATGCGCCGCACGGTCACATGCACATTCGTTTCAACGACGTCCGCGTACCTGTCTCCAATGTTCTGCTCGGTGAGGGTCGCGGCTTCGAGATCTCCCAGGTTCGTCTCGGACCAGGTCGCATCCATCACTGCATGCGTTCGATCGGAGCCGGTGAGCGTGCACTCGAACTCATGATTCGACGTGGTCTGAGCCGCGAGGCGTTTGGCAAGCCAATTGCACGGCTCGGCAAGAACCCTGAAGTGATCGCCAAGGCGCGTATCGAACTCGAGGCCTGCCGACTGATGGTGTTGCGAGCAGCCAAGGCCATGGACACCATGGGAAATGCCGAGGCCCGCATTTGGGTGAGTGCTGTCAAAGCCATGGTCCCCGAGCGTGTGTGCAAGATCATCGACGAGGCGATCCAGTTCCACGGTGGAACCGGTGTGTCGCAGTGGACGCCACTGGCACGGCTCTACGCCGGTCAGCGCACCCTGCGCATCGCCGATGGTCCGGACGAAGTGCACTGGCACGTCGTTGGACGCAACGAAATCTCCCGCTATGAGGGGGAAACCTACGAATTACGCCGTCCGGAGAACTTCGACATGTTTTCTGGACCGAGTTGAGAGGACTGATTCCATGGCAGCCAAGAACAAGAAAGCTGAGCCCGTCGTCGTGACGCGGATCGTTTCCGCCCCTCCTGACGAAGTCTGGAACAAAGTCAGCGACCTCACCCGGATGGGGGAATGGTCCCCGGAGAACCAGGGCGGAGAGTGGATCAAAGGAGCGACCGGTCCAGCGGTTGGAGCCCGCTTCAAGGGCAAGAACTCCAATGGGAAGAAGTCCTGGAGCACGGTCGTCGTCGTCACCGAACACGAGCCACCTCGCCGGATCACGTTTGCTCTGATGGTTGGTCCTTCTGCCTGGTGCGACTGGATCTATGAGGTCGAACCCTCAGGAAATGGCACCTTGGTGACGCATTCCTGGGTGGATCGCCGCAGTACGTTTGCGCAGTGGCTCGGTGGTGTGGTCAGCGGGGTCAAGGACCGCGCATCGCACAATCGACGCAACATGGAAGCAACCCTCGAAGCCCTCGCCCGCTGATGTGCGGTCGGGGAGGCCGACCCTGACCACCCCCCACAGCGAAAGAGGTCGAATTGGAAATCGAAATGATCATCGAGATCCCGCAGGGATCGAGAAACAAGTACGAAATGAATCACGAGACCGGAGCCATCTGGCTCGATAGGACGTTGTTCACTGCAACGCAGTATCCACTCGACTACGGATTCTTTCCCCACACGCTCGGAGAGGACGGCGATCCGTTGGACGCTCTCGTGTGGTTGAGCCAGCCAACCTTCCCGGGCTGCCACGTGTACGTGCGCCCGGTTGCTGTGTTCTGGATGTCGGATGAAAAAGGCAATGACGCAAAGGTCCTGTGCGTTCCTTCGACCGATCCGCGGTACTCGAACTACAAGGACATTGAAGATCTTCCCGAACATCTGCTGGGAGAGATCGGAAACTTCTTCGAGACGTACAAGTTGCTCGAGCCGAACAAGGACACAACAGTGCGCAACTGGGAAGGCAGAGAAGCTGCCGAAAAAGAGATCGAACTCTCGATCGCCCGCCACGTGCACTGACGGACGACCGAGAATTCCAAACGTCAGAGAACCTTGCGGAAGATCTTGGCCTTGCGATCGGTGTACGGCGGATAGGCCAGCGACGGGTCAACCTTGGTGCTGCGCGCCAGCACAGGCTTCATGTGCTGAAAGAGCCGCACACCGGCCTGGCCGTGATATCCACCCATACCGCTTTCGCCGACACCGCCGAAGGGCAAGTGGGGATTGGTGAGATGCATGATCGTTCCATTGACCGTGACTCCACCAGCAGTCGTGCGGGTGAGAACGTCGTCCACCACTCGCTCACGCTCGGAGAACACGTACAGGGCGAGTGGATGTGGGCGACTCGTGACGATCTCGATGGCCTCTGAGACCGAGGTGACCGGAATGATCGGCAGGAGGGGGCCGAAGATCTCTTCGCTCATGAGACCAGATGACATGTCCACATCGGTGAGCACCGTGGGGGCGATGTAACGCTCATCTGCTGAGGTCTCACCGCCGACAACAGGAGTTCCGCCGCTCATCAGGGAACGCAAGCGGTCGAAATGTCGTGGAGACACGATGCGCCCGTAGCTGTCACTTGCAGCGGGATCGTTTCCGTAGAACTCGGTGATCGCGGCACCCAAGCCGTCGATCAGCTCTTGGGTGCGTGACTCATGGACGAGGACGTAGTCCGGGGCGACACATGTCTGACCGGCATTCAGCCATTTGCCCCAAGCGATCCGGCGCGCAGCAACTTTGACATTTGCCGACTCGTCGATGATCACCGGGCTCTTACCTCCGAGCTCGAGTGTCACCGGGGTGAGGTGCTTGGCGGCGGCCTGCATCACGATGCGACCAACCGTTCCATTCCCGGTGTAGAAGATGTGATCGAACTGCTGCTCGAGGAGCTGGGTCGTTTCGGCAACGCCACCTTCGACGATGCCAACCGCAGCCGGATCGAGGTACTTCGGCACGAGTCGAGCCAGCACGGCTGACGTCGCAGACGACACCTCCGACGGCTTCATCACGACGGCGTTACCAGCAGCAATGGCGCCGGCTGCGGGGACCAGTAGCAACTGCACTGGATAGTTCCACGGTGCAATC
>JAULYE010000051.1:0-1668 GCA_032118015.1 Ilumatobacteraceae bacterium
CACAGCCGATGCCGAGGTCACGATCGAATGCAACCCTGATGATCTGACTGTCGAGATGTGCAAGGAGTACGCAGCGGTCGGTGTGAATCGGCTGAGTATCGGCGTGCAGTCGATGCGCAAGCACGTGCTGATGAGCCTTGGACGCACCCACGACCCGGACAATGTGCGCCGAGCAGTGGAGGCCGCACGCGAAGCCGGTATCGACAACATCAATCTCGACATCATCTACGGCGCCCACGGCGAAACCCTGGACGATTGGGAGGCAACGGTGCGCAGTGTGATCGCGCTCGAGCCGCGTCATGTCTCTGCCTATGGCCTCACGGTGGAAGGGGGCACACCTCTCGCAGATGATGCGAGCAGACATCCCGATGACGACGTGCAAGCCGACATGTACGAGTGCGTCGACGATCTGTTGAGCACGGCGGGGTACGCCAATTACGAAGTGTCGAATTGGTCCCAGAGCGGATTCGAGAGCGTGCACAACATCACATATTGGCTGCAGGGGGATTACCGCGGCTTCGGCACTGCAGCGCATTCCCATCAGCAGGGTCGCCGGTGGTGGAACGTACGCACGCCGGAGCGCTACATCGACCTTGTGGAGTCGCGCGACCTGGCCGAGTCGTCATCGGAGACTCTCGATGCCGAGGCTCGACGTATCGAGGCCCTGCAATTGATTCTGCGAACCCGTGTGGGAGTACCCATCGACGCGTTCAGTGACGAAGACCTGCACCTCCTCGGAGATCTGCTCACTGTCGACGACGATCGGGCACGTCTCACTCGGACCGGTCGACTTCTGGCCAACGAGGTGGCGTTGCGCCTGCGCTGATGGCGAGAGCGACTTTCCATGGGGGAGGGTGTGAGCCGTGAGCGAGATCCCGCTAGAGTTGTGACCTTGTAGGGCGTGTAGCTCAGTTGGTTAGAGCGCCACCATGACACGGTGGAGGTCCCGGGTTCGAGCCCCGTCATGCCCACTCTTTGTCCGGTGTAGCCGCCGAATTCCACTCGATGTTGGGCCTGCTGACGTCGTTCCTCGAGCCACTGCCTCGTGTGAAAGCGTCACCCCTTTGGCGATGCTGCAAGCAGATTTCGAGCACCTTTGCTGTACAGTCTGTATAAGGTACTTGTTTGTCCTTCTCATCAGAGAGGTTGCACCATGTGGTCGAAGTCGACATTCATTCGGATCGGAACGTTCGTTGCGACGGCTCTTGTTCTCGGGGGCATTGCTCCGAGGCCGGCCCTAGCGGGTGACGGCGACCCAAGTTGTGGTTTCACAGTTGATGGCCAACCAGGCGAATCGCTGGATGTCGAGATCGACCCGGCTTTTCTTGAGGGGTTCCCGAGCGATCTGACCCTTCCCGACGGTTTCGGTCTGCTGGTGGAGTATTTTCTTGAATCCTCTGACCTCTTCGATCCCTCACTCATTGACGTGGTCTTCGAGAGCTCGGGTACGGGGGGCATTTGGACCCGGCTCTCTGCCACCTCGAATGCGGGAGATGAGGTGGAGGGGGGTCTTGACGGCATGTTTCCATCGGGACAACCATCATTCGGGTATCTCTTTTACCCGTTGTTCGTAGGATTGGACATCGCTGTGTTCGGTGATCCGAGTAGTTACCCGCTCGAGGTGACCTTTTCTGCCGGCGACGTTGCCGACGATTTGCCCGACAATGC
>JAULYE010000052.1:0-4948 GCA_032118015.1 Ilumatobacteraceae bacterium
TTGTTCGAGCCGAGTGTCCAGACCGCCACTGGCGATTTCTCCAGCGGCCTCGCTGACGCGTTCGAGTGGGCGGAGAAGTCGTCGACTGACCCACCAGCCCACAAGAGTTGCAAGCACACCGATGGCGAGCACGCCGATGATCAGTGCTGAGGCAATGACGTTGAGAGTGCGTTGTTCATCCGACAGGGGGAAGGCTTCGAAATAGTGAGCCCCGATTTCGGCAATGTAGACACCGACTGCAGCGTAGGGCTGTCCGTCGAGCGTGAACCGCTGTCTCGCTGTCAGTCCGTTCAAGGTGGCATCGACGAGATCTGGAGGAAGAGCCGATTGGGTGTAGCGGATCTCTTGTGAGAAATAGAGGTTTTCTGGAGACAGGTGCAAGATGGCAAAGCCGTTCCGTTCGGTTCGAATACCAGAGATGAGTTCGAAGGCCTCCGAGCGGCGATTACGGAGTTGGCTTCGAATCAGTTGGGCATTGTTGAAGGCTTGACGTTCCACGACCTCATCTCGCCTTTCCAAAAGATAGGAGCGGGCGGTGAAATAGCTGGCTGTGGCCAGGAACAGTGATGTTCCGATACCCAAAAGCAAGAACAGAAGAGTCACGCGACTTCTCAGACTGAGCCGGCGAAACCGCTGAGTCATGCGCACATCCCCATCCTGCCCCATTTCGAGTCCGTCCCGGAATGTCATTCGCCCGGTTCGGGCGCAGCACACCGAACCGGGCGAGACATCTCACGTCGGTCAGCGGGACCAGGGGGAGGACGATCCCGCTCGACCAACGTGCTCCACAACTGTGCCGAAGCAATGTGAAGGAGCCATGCGGAAAGTGTGCGTTTTGTGTAACAAAACGTGAGTGAGGTGTTGTGGAGAAATCGAAGTCGATCAATCCGGATCGCCGCCATTGGGAGAGATTGGGGGAGAATGATCGGGTGAACACGCTTCTTCTGATCGAGGATGATGATCAGATTCGTTTGGCTCTTCGCCTCGCCCTCGAAGACGAGGGGTACGACGTGCGAGAGGCGCCAGATGGTGGATCCGGGTTGGCGGCGTTCCACGCCAGCGAACCCGATCTCGTGCTTCTCGATCTCAGACTTCCAGACATGTCGGGTTTCGACGTCTGTCGAGCACTTCGGGCCATGTCCATCGTCCCGATCATCATGGTCACGGCTCAAACAGCCAGCGAAGACATGGTTGCCGGGCTCGAAGCAGGTGCTGATGACTACGTGACCAAGCCGATCGTCCCCAAAGAACTCGCTGCTCGGATTCGTGCTCACCTTCGGCGCGTGCAGTTGCAGAGCTCACAAGGTCCCTCGGCATCCGGAGAGATCTTTGGTGACGTCGAACTACGGCGCGATCAGGGACTGGTCTTCAAAGCTGGACGTGAAGTGGCACTGACCAAAACCGAGTTCCACCTGTTGTGTGAGTTCGCCGATCACCCGAATCTCGTATTGTCTCGCGACCAGCTCCTCGAGCGCGTGTGGGGATACGACTATCTCGGTGACAGTCGACTCGTCGATGCGCACGTCCATCGACTGCGCGTCAAGATCGAAGACCATCCCGATGATCCCCGTCTGATTCTGACGGTGCGCGGTATCGGCTATCGCCTCGTGACGACCTGAGTCACGAGGTGATCAAACGCAAGAAGTCGATGACTTCCTGCTGGTCGATCGACCTCTTCATGTCGGGCATCGCCTGCAAGATGTCACGCCTGTAGCCCGCCTTGGCCAGTCGAGGATCGAAGACAGTCACGACGCCTCGATCGCTCGCATTGCGAATGAGACGACCCGTGGCCTGAGCCAGAAGAGTTGCCGCACGGGGGATGTCGATTTCACGGAATGCCGCGGGTCCGACGGCTTCACGACGGGCACTCAGAAGTGGGTCATCAGGTCGGGGAAATGGAATGCGATCGATTGTCACGAGTGAGAGCGTTCGGCCGGGGATATCGATTCCCTGAAAGAAACCCGACGTTGCGAACAAGCACGAAGATTCGTCACGTGAGAACAGGTTGACGAGTTGGTTCTTCTGGTACTCGCGCTGGGACAGGATTGTGACATCGACGCGTGGGCGAATCGCCTCGACGGCTGCGTCGAGTGCTCGATAGCTGGTGAACAGAGCCAAAGTTCGTCCACCAGCAGCTCGAATCAATTCGAGCAACTCTGCGTGCATTGCCTCGGAGAAGCCTGCATCGTTGGGATTCGGGAGGTGAGCGGTGCAGTACAGCATGGCTTGGGTTCGATAGTCGAAGGGGCTGTCGACGGTCAATGTGTCGGTTGCATCCGGATCGAGACCGATGCGGGCCGGGAGATTCAGCGGGACAGTCGCACTCGTCAGGATTGCTGTCGTCGAGTCCCACACAGAGGCCTTGAGAACAGGTCCGACGTCGAGCGGAGCGATGTCCAAGTGGGGATTGCGGTCGAAACCGCTCACGAATGGCACGGATGTCGCTGTGATCGCTGCTGCCTTGTCGAGATCGTCCACGAGGCGTGTAGCCAACGATTGAGCGCGCAACTTGCGCTGCTGAGTGGCCTCATTGGCGGTTTCGATCTTGCGAAGTACTTCGAGAACATCAGATCCGATGCGCCGGATCTCGAGCAGGATGTCGGTGACGACAGGTGGGAGGGGCACTGAGAGTCTTTGGCCCACGAGTGGAGCCAACAGCTCAGTCAACGTGTCAGCACTGTGGCCGATGCGTGTCATCAGCGGCGCGTCGTCGATGATGCGTCGAAGCGCGCCTGCAAGAAAGCTCAATCGTCCTGCGCTGAGCGAGATCCCGACAGAATCACTCATTGTGTCCTCGAGGCCATGAGCTTCGTCCACGACCAAGATGTCGTGCTCGGGAAGGATCACGCCGCCTGATGCGACATGCGCGCCATAGAGATGAGTGTTGACAACGACGATGTCCGCTTCACTTGCGGCAAAGCGTGCAAGCTCAGCGAAGCATGTCTCACCGGACGGACACCGATTGGCGCCTGGGCACTCGTCGCTACCCACACTCACAGCACGCCATGCACCATCGCTCGTACTCGACGTCAACTCGGCTCTGTCACCGGTGATCGTGGTGTCAGCCCACTCGAGCAGGTGGGCGATTTCTTGGCGAAGCGCGACGGGAACTTCATCGGGATCGAAGAGTGTGTCCGAGGATCCCGAATCACCGCCAGTCGCATCACCAGTTCCGACTTCCCGGCGTTGTTCGATTTCCGCGACACGTTGCCGACACAGATAGTTACTGCGCCCCTTGAGAACAGCCCATGTGACTTCTCGATCGAGGACGGGAGTTAGCTCGCGTACCAGGAATGGCAAGTCCTTGTCGGCTAATTGATCCTGGAGCGCCTTGGTTGCAGTGGTTACCACGACGCGGCGGCCGCTCAGGAACGATGGAACAAGATAGGCGAGAGTCTTTCCTGTGCCGGTTCCCGCTTGAACTACGAGATGTCGGCGGTCATCAATTGCGCGTCCGACAGCTTGGGCCATGTCGAGTTGTCCGGGGCGGACCTCAGCTCGAGGAAGCGCCGCAACTGCGATCTCGAGTGCAGTTGCGACGGATGGATTCGTCACGATGAGGGTCGAACCGATCGGCCGAGAGAGATTGCCGCATCGAGATCATCGGCATCGAAGTCCGGCCATGTGTGCTCGGTGAAGTAGATCGCCGAGCCAACTGTTTGCCAGAGCAGAAAATTCGACACGCGCATCTCACCCGACGTGCGCACCATCACATCGACTGGTGGCAGGTAGGGGTCGTACATGTGATCACTGAGCGCCTGCACGGTCACTGGTGATCCGGCTGCGAGAAGGCGTCGGGCGGCATGTGCGATCTCGGCTCGACTGCCGTAGTCGAACGCAACGGTGAGCGTCATCCCGGTGTTGTGGCTCGTTTGGTCGATGGCGCGGTGAATGGCACGTTGAACGTGTCGGGGTGTTCGAGACCGGCGATCGTCGAAAGGGCGTCCAATCCAGCGAACGCGCACGTTGTTGGAGTTCAACTCCTCCAGGCGTCCGAAGAGTTTCTCGTGCAAGCCGAGGATGTGCCGAACCTCTTGGCGTGGTCTGACCCAGTTCTCCGTCGAGAATCCGAAAACAGTCAGATGGTCGACCGCGCGTGCCACACTCAAACGGACCACTTCGGCGAGGTTCTCCTCCCCGGCAGAGTGTCCTGCAGTGCGCGCAAGTCCCTGACGTTGGGCCCAGCGCCCATTTCCGTCCATGATGCAAGCCACGTGCACGAGTTCTCACGGTAGTCCGTGAACGTAGCTGGGATCCCGAATGGTGCCGAGGCGGACGAAGAATCGGTCGGGACCCGGGCCGGTCGTGACGCGTCCGCGGGTCTCCGACGAGTCACAATGGTGAGGTGTGGGGACGACGCAGGACCGAGAGCAGCGTTTTGCGGCATCTCCTCGTTGCCGGCGGTTCTGTGGCCCAATGGCAGGTCTTTTCCGAGCAGCAGTGGCAGTCACGGCTCGATGATCTCTTGGATGTGGCTCGCCAAGCTCGGGTCGCCTTCGTCACCGTTCATCCGCATGACGCCACGCTCGCAGACACCTGCGGTGGTTCGAGATCTACTCCGAATTCGTTGACCCGACGCACGGCCACACGTGAGGGTGTGCACGTCGTCATCGATCCAGTGGTCGATGGACGTGAGCGTATTCGGGACGTGGTTGCATCGTGGCCGAACAAGATTCCTCTCACCGAGAAGCGCCTCGGCAAAGCGCTTTTTGGTGAAGCAGGCGAACCGGACCTCGTGGTGATTCTGGGTCCTCCCAACCGTCTCCCGAATTCGCTGCTTTGGGAACTTGCCTATGGAGAACTCGTCTTCGTCGAAGCTGGATGGACCGATCTCGGGGTGGATCACTTGCGAAGGACAGTTGATGAATACGCGCGACGTCAACGGCGTTTCGGTGGCGTCGAGTAGACCGATACTCGATGTCTTCAAAGTTGTATCGCGACACGGCGA
>JAULYE010000053.1:0-5215 GCA_032118015.1 Ilumatobacteraceae bacterium
ACCGCACAGGGTCGTGTCGATATCGCACGCGCCGCACAGGTCCTCGGCATGCCGATCGTGCGTGACGAGACACATGGTGTCGAGGCGCTCGGGTCGGCATCCTTCAGCGGTCATGCTCTGACAACTGCGGTTGCACCAGATCCCGAGCTGCGCACTTTCGACGGTGAGCCATTTCGCTTGTCGTCACTACGTGGGCGCAAAGTGATCCTTGCAGCATGGGCCAGTTATTGAGGCTGCAGATCCAGCTTGCCCGGGTGGCAAGCACTGCACGAGATCGTGGAGCCTCTTGGTGCCACGGTTGTGACCGTTGCTCTTGACATCGAACCTGATCACGCCCGGCCGTGGGCGATGGCGACCAATCCCACACATCCAAGTGTCGTCGACGCCGAACACGTGACGAACCCTGCCTTCGGATTCACCAACATTCCCATGGCGGTGTGGATCGACGAGGACGGCATGTTGGTGCGTCCCGCAGAGGGTGCCTCGATTGAACGCAGTCCGTTGCGCGATCTCGACATTCCTGCAGGACTCCCTGAACGTCTGTCGCAGATGCTGCATGCCGTCAAAGAGATCCCTGACGACTCCGATGAATATCGGGATGCACTGATGGATTGGGTGCACAATGGCTCGGCGTCGCGATTCGCGCTGTCACCGGACGAGGTGATCCAACGCAGTCAGCCCCGTTCCGATGACGAGGCGCGTGCGGCAGCGTGTTTCGAACTGGGCAATCATCTGCGCCACACCGTTGGTCCCGATGCTGCCGTCCCCTGGTGGCGCGAGGCCCACCAATTGCATCCGCGCAATCTCACGTACAAGCGTCAAGCATGGACTCTCGTGACCACGGCTCCCGGAGCAACAGAGAACGATCTGATGCAGGGCCCCAACGATGTTTACGAGGGCAATCTGCTCGACGACGTACTCCAAGCCGGTGGTTTTGGGGCATTCATCGTTCGTCCAAACCTGTGAACGGCGCCCGTTTCGGCAATCTGTGACATGGGGTGTGGCGAGATAGCGTGAAGCCGATGGCCGATCTCGATCACATCCGGTGGATCCGCCGACCGGAACTCCGTCAGCCGTACGTGGTGGCTGCATTCACAGGATGGAACGATGCAGCCGATGCCGCCAGCATGGCTGTGCGCCAGTTGATCGAAGCCACTGGGGCTGCACCCTTGGCAGAAGTCGACCCGGAAGAGTTCACCGATTTCGCAACGGTCCGACCGCACGTGCGACTCGATGATGATGCCCAACGCCACATCGTCTGGCCAACAGTGGGACTGTGGACGCTGACCGTCGACTCAATCGATCTGATCCTGGTTCTCGGTCCAGAACCCGCACTCAGCTGGAAGACCTTCTGTCGCCAACTCGTCGGTGTTGCGCAGACCTACAACGCTGCGGGGATCATCTCACTCGGTGCCCTTCTCGCCGATGTCCCACATCGCCGTGACACACAAGTCATTGGCACATCGACCGATGAGCAACTTCTCGACTCCTTCGATCTCCAGCGCAGTCGTTATGAAGGACCCACCGGCATTCTCGGGGTCCTCAACGACATGGCATCTCGGTCGGGTCTCATCTCAGCCGCGTTGTGGGCTGCCGTACCCGCATATGCCGCTCAAGTTCCATCCCCCAAGGCAGCGTCGGCGCTGTTGCAACGTCTCTGCGACATTCTTGGGGCGCATCTGCCGGTTCTCGCCCTCGAGGAACGCATCGAGGAGTACGAGTTTCAGATCGACACGTTGATCAGCCAGGATGCTTCGCTGGCCAAATACCTCGAACGACTCGAGAACATGGACGACGAAGAATTCGACGATGATGACGACATGACCGACGACATCGTCGATGATCGCGAGATCACGATGTCTGAAGACCTCGTCGATAGCGATTCACTGATGGAAGAAGTCGAGCGCTTCTTGCGCAGCCAGCACGACGACTGACTCGTCTGCTTACGTGTCGTCCGATTGACGCCATACGGATTCTCGTGGCGCATCGAAGGACGCCCCGCTGATTTCACCGCGTATCGCACCAAAGGCCATCGAACCCCACCATTGGACTCCCGCTGTTGGATCAGGCAAGGACGATTCTGAGAACCACCCCACACCGCTCGTCTCGAGTGGGTGGCCTTGCAGTGCTCCGCCGGTGTACCGGCAGTGGAACAACAGCATGTACATGCCGAACCGGCTGAAGCCCATGCGCTGGCCATCGACGACGCCCAACAACTGCACGGGTTCACATTCGATGCCGGTTTCTTCACGAACCTCTTTGATTGCGACTTC
The DNA here is from genome assembly GCA_032118015.1 of Ilumatobacteraceae bacterium. GTDB lineage: Bacteria > Actinomycetota > Acidimicrobiia > Acidimicrobiales > Ilumatobacteraceae > Casp-actino8. The sequence goes on from JAULYE010000053.1 coordinate 2,274, forward strand.
ACTGGGTGAATATCCAACGTCGGCCCAGCCTGTCGGATACAACCACACCCCCGAGTCGGGTCGACGCACGAGCAAGATGTCGCCATCGTCATTACCCACGATCGCTCCAATGGCCACCTTGGGGGTCACGTATCCGGGTACACCTTCACCGACGGATTCCATCCACTCCTGGACGAAGTGATCCTGTTCCCGGCGCACTTCGAGTGCGTCATCTGCAGCTGCCTTGATGTCGGCTGCGACATGCAGGACTTCTTCGAACCGTTCGCGTTCGTACAGGTTCTGTGTGAAACCCAGACCTGTGCGCGCAATACCGGCCAGAGTCTCGCTCCAGCGCACGAGATCACGGGTGAAATCACCGGGCTGTGCGTCACTCACGAAACCACCCTCTTCATGTCGGCGTCCAATGTGAACAAAACAGCGCGTTCGATCTCACGACGATGATCAGGGTCGTCGACTGTTCGCTTGTCCATGGTGCGGACGTAGAACGAGTCGATCACCTCGTCACCGAGTGTTTGCACTGTGGCGTGGCGGATGTCGAGGCCGAGTTCAGCAAAGGCCCGGGTGATGGCATGCAGCACGCCATGTCGATCAGGTGTGCGTACTTCGATGACCGTGGCATTCGATGACGCCCCATCGATGAAGACCACCTGCGGATGTGTCATGACAGCCGACGTCCGTCGCTTTGGTCGATAGTGAGTGGCACGCTCAGCAAGACGAGCCTCGATTGCCAGTTCACCCCTGAGTGCTCGGTGGAGATCATCAACGATTGGTGTCCACTCGATCGGTCCATGCTCGGGAATCAGCACTCGAAAACGAGATGCGGCCATCCCCTGCTCATCGGAGTGCGCCTGAGCTCCGACAACTTCCAGGCTGTGGAGCGCCAGAACTCCCGATACTCGACTGAACGTTCCTGGTCGGTCGGGGCTGACAACGGTGACTGCACCATCGGTGACCCTCACAGAGTCACCCCCGGCCGCCATTGTTTCCAAGACGTGAGCATCAGGAAACATCTGCCAAGTTCGAGCACTGCTGGCGTCATGGGGCTCGGTCCCGTCGAGAACAGCATGGACGCGAGACACGAGATCATGAACGAGTTCGGCTTTCCACGAACCCCATGCCGACGGCCCTGTCGCAAGACCGTCGGCCTCGGTGAGAGCATGCAGGAGATCGAGTGTGAGTGGATCCCCGACCTGTTCGATGACGTGGGCCACCGTCTGCGGATCGGCAAGATCACGGCGTGTGGCGATGTCGGGAAGGAGAAGATGGTGACGCACCATCGTCGCGAGGATCTCGGTGTCGGCTGGAGACATGCCGAGACGCGGTGCGATGCGATGCACAAGATCCACTCCGACTTCGGAGTGATCCCCCGGATATCCCTTGCCGATGTCATGGAAGAGAGCACCAAGGACCAGCAAGTCTGGCCGAAGAACGCGATCGACGAGGCGTGCAGCTTGGGCTGCTGCTTCCCAGAGATGGCGATCGACGGTGAAGCGGTGATACGCATTGCGTTGCGGTCGGGATCTGTTGGGCGCCCACTCGGGCAAAACTTTGATCCACAGTCCGCGCTGATCAAGTGCCTCGAGAACCGGGAGCGCATCGTGTCCGCACAGCAGCAGACCAACGAGATCGTCAACGGCACCTGCTGGCCATGGCGCAGGCATCGATGGGCTTTGTTGGGCAAGACGATCGAGGGTGACACGATCGATTCGGGCCCGATTGCGTGCTGCCGCAGTGGCCACACGTAACAACAATGTCGGGTCTGAGGCGGGATCAATGGTGTCATCGAGATGAATCTCACCGCCGCGCAACACCACCCCGGGTGTCACGGGCTTGTCGGCTACGGGCTTTCGACGGGCCCCTTCGACACGAGCCCAGACTTCATCGCCCACCCAGGCCACGGTGCGGCCGACACTCGACAGCGAACTCATCAGCGCATCGGCAGAGGAATACCCGCAGGCAATGGCCAGAGCATCTTGATCTTCGAGTCTCACCACTTCGTCGGCACGACCTCGCAGTCGATGCAAGGCAACGCGCACATTCATCAGGACATCGTGTGCCGAGTCGAGTGACGCCCGATCCGATCGCCGGATGTCGATACCAGCAGCCTCGGCCCACATCAGAGCCTGAATATCACGGAGGCCGCCGTAGCCCTCTTTGATGTTCGGCTCCAACAGGTAGGCGACCTCGCCGTGCAGCCCCTGACGTTCACGCACACGAATCATGAGATTCGCAAGTTGTTTGGGTGCACTCTTGCGCCACTGTGCGTGAGCATCACGAGCCAAGCGGTCACCCAGAGTTGCGTCACCAGCAATGGTGCGCACGGTCAACAGAGGGGTTGCCGATTCGAGATCTTCTCGAGCCCGCTCGAGAGCCTGCTTGACAGTGCATACGACATGGCCGAGTTTGAGCCCGGCATCCCAGATCGGATACCAGAGCCGTGATGCCAGATCGTTGACTGGGCGCTGATCATCGTGGAGCAGCATCACATCGAGGTCACTGTGCGGTGCCAGTTCACCGCGGCCGTAGCCACCAATGGCCACGAGTGCGATCGATCCCATGATCGGCACCTGCTCGAAAGCCTTTTGCCAGACTTCAGCAAGCCATGCGTCAGTCTGAGCGGACAATTCCTGTGCGAATCGGACCCCGCGCAGTGTCGTCGATTCGATGACCGCTGAACGTCCGCTCACATCCACCAGTGTGCCAGGAAAAGAAAAGACCCTCGCCACCGAAGTGACGAGGGTCCATTCCCTCTACCAAAGAGAAACGGTGATCAGGTTGTGATCAGAGCGTGTCCGGGAGGCTGTTCGAGCCACCAGGCGTGCCGTCGTTCGGCGTGTCGAGCGAGTTCAAGCCCTCGGTCGGAACCTGAGGAGTCGAGTCGATGAAGCCACCGATGAAGTACACCCAACCGTTACAAGCCTGCTCGCTGTACAGGATCGGCT
>JAULYE010000053.1:5254-5958 GCA_032118015.1 Ilumatobacteraceae bacterium
GATCGTTGAGGATCGCCTTGACAGCGGCCGGGGTAGCGGCGAGGTCAGCAACCGACGTGCCGAGGATGTCCTCGATCACGAAGTCAGCAGCGTCGTCGATCGGAACGAACATCGTGTAGAACGGCTTGCCGTTACCGCACGCATCGAGCTGGTTAGCCATACCGGCGATGAGGATGAGCTGCTCGACAGTGTCGGTGTCATCTTCGATGTTTTCCCAGATCGAGTCGCTCGACTCGTCGTTCTCGTTGCCGCCTGCGAATGCCGGAGCAACGCCTGCACCCAGAGCCATCGCTCCAGCTGCCATTCCAAGAAGAATCTTCTTCATTGTGTACCTTTCTGTTCTGCGGGACGTCCCCACGTCAGGACACACTATTAACACCCACTTTTAGAGTCACGCTTAATGGCTCATCTGTAACACAGTCGGCTCATTGTTACTGTTTGGTTACACGGTTATCTTGACCCCTTCGTGGGTCCTGCCCTGGAGATGCAAAAGGACCTCGCCACCGAAGTGACGAGGTCCTTTCCCTCTCCTAGGGAGAGGTTCAGATCAGAGAATGATCAGAGCGTGTCAGGCAGGCTGTTCGAGCCACCAGGCGTACCGTCAGTCGGCGTGTCGAGCGAGTTCAAGCCCTCGGTCGGAACCTGAGGAGTCGAGTCGATGAAGCCACCGATGAAGTACACCCAACCGTTACAAGCCTGCTCGC
>JAULYE010000054.1:0-3000 GCA_032118015.1 Ilumatobacteraceae bacterium
GGGGATACCTCGCGGTCAACTGGGAAGCCACGGTGGACGAGGTGGCGGGATTCCTTCAACCCCACCCGAGTCTGACCGAATTGTTCGGAGAGACGGTGCTGTCAATGACGGGTCGGAGTCTGAACACATGAGCGGTTCTGAAACACAACGGGTGGTCTCCATACCTGCAACGGTTCACGGGAATCACCCACAGAGGAAATGTCGGGGCGCGCGTTCTAGCCTCGATGTGAGAAGCCAGATGGCAGAGGTTTTGACATGGCAGAAGTAGTACTCCCGCAATTGGGTGAGACGGTCACTGAAGGCACGATCACGCGCTGGTTCAAAAAGGTCGGCGATGATGTCAAGGCCGATGAGCCTTTGTTCGAGGTGTCAACCGACAAGGTCGATACCGAAGTGCCTTCGCCGATCGCTGGCACGTTGACCGAAATTCGCGTACCAGAGGGGGAGACGGTTCCTGTCGGCGCTGTGATTGCAGTCGTCTCCGATGTGAGTGCTGGCGGTTCTGCTCCGGCAGCAGCTGCTCCTCCTCCGACGGCTGCGCCGGCTCCGGCTCCGGCTCCGGCACCTGCTCCTGCACCTCCTCCGACGGCTGCGCCGGCTCCGGCTCCTGCACCTGCTCCGGCACCGGCATCAGCGATGGCGGGCTCGGACAACAGACTTCTGTCTCCCGTTGTTCGTCGTCTCGTGGCCGAGCACAACCTCGTCGTGGATCGCATTCAGGGAACGGGTCTCGGTGGTCGCATCACTCGAGAGGACGTACTCGACCACATCGACTCTTTGGCGGGCCGCGCCCCCGTGGTGCAGCCATCTGGACCACTGCCAGCCGCTCAGCCATTGGCGACCATGGCTGCGCCGACTCCAGTCCGAGCCTCCGCTCCGACTGTGCGTATCGGCGACAGAGATGATGTCGTTCCTTTGTCGAAGATTCGCCAGCTCACTGGAGCCCACATGGTGATGTCCAAGTCGGTGAGTCCGCATGCTTTCAGCGTCGTCGAAGTGGATTACGTCAATGTCGACAACACCCGACGTGCTCTCAAAGCAGATTTCGCAGCCGCTGAAGGATTCAGCCTCACGTATCTGCCCTTCATCGCCCGAGCAATCGTCGACGCGCTCGTCGAATTCCCACACATGAACGCGACTATCTCGGGTGACGATCTCATCGTCCACCGGTACGTGGACCTCGGTATCGCCGTCGATCTCGACGGCCAAGGGCTTCTTGCGCCTGTCGTACGCAGTGCAGAGACGAAGCGCTTGCGAGCGATCGCACGGGAAATCCGCGACCTTGCAGATCGGGCGAAGAGCCGCAAACTCGGACCCGGCGAAATCCAAGCCGGAACCTTCACGATTTCGAACAACGGTTCTGCAGGTTCGGTGCTGACGATGCCGATCATCAATCAACCTCAGGTAGCGATCCTGTCGACCGATGCGATCGTACGCAAACCAGTCGTCGTGGACGTGCCAGGAAGCGGCGAGAGCATCGCGATCCATCCGGTCGGGAACCTCGCAATGAGTTGGGATCACCGCGCTTTCGATGGGGCCTATGCGGCTGGATTCCTCGTCAAGGTCAAGACGATTCTCGAAACCAGAGACTGGGGCGGTGAGTTCTAGGTCGTGCTGCGAGTCCGCTGGCTGGGACGGGTCCCGTATCGGGAGGCATTGACCCTTCAGACGGCGCTGTTCGAACACGGACGAGAGCAGCATCTGCTTCTTCTCGAACATCCCCATGTGTTCACCTACGGTCCGCGATCGGATGTGGATCGCAATGTTCTCTGCGACCCGTCGAGTGTCGATGCCGAACTGATTCCGGTCAAGCGCGGAGGTGACGTCACCTATCACGGCCCCGGGCAAATCGTGGGTTATCCGATCCTGAACGTGGACAATCGGATTGCTGCGGCTCAGCACGTCTTCGATGTCGAACAGCTGATCATCGACACTCTGGCGGACTTGGGTGTTCGCGGAGCTGGGAGATTGTCGGGATATGCCGGAGTCTGGATCCTCGATGCCGATGATCCGCCGAAGAAGATTGCTGCGATCGGAGTTCGCCTCGCGCACGGGCGCACGATGCACGGCTTTGCTCTCAACGTGTCGACCGACATGCGGTATCTGCGCGAGTACATCGTTCCCTGTGGAATCGGAGATCTGCCGGTGACGTCGATGCACGAACTTGGATTCGACGTGTCGAATCGTGACGTGACGGATGCGCTCGCTGAGCGCGCTCGGAGCCTGTGGGGTTCGGGCGACGTCGAACGTCAGGACGTGACCTGGATCCATCGACCAGATGACCTGTCACGCTTCTCGCGTGGCGAGGGACCTGGCACGACGGTTCGTCTGACGGCACGCCTCGCGGACTCCGGTGTCGAAGGTGGATTGGACATCTCCGAACGAAAGCCCGATTGGTTGCGTCCAAAAGTACGTATTGGAAACGAGGTTCTGCGGACCAAAAAGATCCTTGCAGACCTTTCGCTCGTCACCGTGTGCGAGGAGGCGGGGTGTCCGAATCTCTCGGAGTGCTGGAGTGATGGGACGGCCACCTTCATGGTTCTCGGGGAGCGCTGTACGCGGGCGTGCGGCTTTTGTCTGGTCGACACTCGCAAACCCGGCGATCCGGATCCAAGTGAGCCTGAGAGAGTGGCCAGTGCCGCCGAACGTCTCGGCTTGGACCATGTCGTGTTGACGATGGTTGCACGCGATGATCTGGTCGACGGCGGGATGGCACACGTCGCTGCTTGCGTTCGAGCCATCCGCAATGCACGTCCGCAAGCACGCGTGGAGACGTTGGTGTCCGATGCCAAGGGATCGCGTGAGTCCCTCGAGTTGTTGTTCGACGCACACCCTGACGTCTTCAATCACAACATCGAAACAGTTGCTCGCCTACAGCGAGCGGTGCGGCCATCGGCTGGATACGCCCGAAGTCTGTCGGTGCTATCAGCTGCCAAACAAGCAGGTCTGCGCACGAAGTCGGGTCTGGTCCTCGGGATGGGCGAAACGGTCGAGGAAGTC
>JAULYE010000055.1:0-7939 GCA_032118015.1 Ilumatobacteraceae bacterium
AGGCGATATCGACGATCGTTTGCTGGGTGTTCGGCGCTGTCGAGACCCACAGGAGGTGGCGGAACATCGAAACTGCGCCGCCAGATCTTGGTCTGCTCCGGCCCGTGCAATTCGGTCGTGGCCTTCTTGTCGAGCCCTTGGAGCGCGCCGTAATGACGCTCGTTGAGACGCCACGACCGCAAGACCGGTAGCCACACCTGCCCCATCTCCATCAGCGCCAGATGCTGGGTGACGACTGCTCTCTCGAGAACCGACGTGTGTGAGGTGTCGAAGAACAGACCTTCGTCGGACATGAGGCGTCCAGCTGCACTGGCCTCGGCTCGACCCTTGTCGGACAATGGAACGTCGTGCCAGCCGGTGAACAGGTTGGCTTTGTTCCACGTGCTCTCACCGTGGCGCAGAATGACGAGAGTTCCAGTCACGATCGAAACGCTAGTGCCACTCTCTCTCGAATCCGGCAAGACGACCGTGCCGGATGGATTGCTGGGGCAGAATGGCTTTCGTCATGAGTACTCTCGACGATTTTGCTGTGGTCGGCCCGGATGATGTGCCGACGTTTTCGATCAGCGAATTGGTCGACGTCGTCAACGCAACGTTGGAAGAGACTTTCGAGCGCGGTTTCTGGGTGTGGGGTGAGATCACCGGATTGAGCGTGAAGAACAGGCACACGTATTTCACGCTTGTCGAACAGGATGACAACGGCTCGGGAAAGCGCGCTCAACTGAGTGTCAATCTGTGGGCGGGTGACGCAATGAAGCTGCGTCCCGTTCTCGTGAAGTCCGGCCTCGAACTCGTCAATGGAGTCAAGGTTCGGATCTACGGTTCGCTCAACTTCTATGGTCCGTTCGGACGTCTGTCACTCATCATGCGCGGAATCGATCCTCGATTCACTCTCGGTGAAATCGCACTGCAACGCGATGAACTCGTACGGCGTCTCAAGGAATCGGGAGACTACGACCGCAACAAGTCGACAGAGCTCTCAGCGGTACCTCTGCGTCTTGGGGTCGTGACGAGCGGGAGCAGCGCAGCGTGGGCAGACTTTCGAAACCAGATCGAAGGCAGTGGTTTCGGATTTCACCTCGTGCTGGCTGACGTCGTCGTTCAGGGAGACTCCGCAGTCGATGCTGTCTCACGTGCAATTGATGCATTCAGCACATCACAGGATCTCGACGCGGTGATCGTCATCAGAGGTGGGGGGAGCAAGACCGATCTGTCGACATTCGATGCCGAACCGATTGCCCGAGCCATCGCCAGGTGCGCTCATGCGGTCTTCACCGGAATCGGTCATGAGATCGACACCAGTGTCGCTGATGAAGTCGCCTATGAGAGTTACAAGACACCGACTGCATGTGCAGTGGCGTTGATCGACAAGGTGCGTGATTTCGTCGAGGAAACTGAATCTCTGTGGTCGACCATCGCTCAATTGGGTGGTCAGCACTTGCTGCGGTCCGACACGATGTTGGACAACGTGAGCCGAGACATCGTCATTCACACGCGATCTGCTGTCGATCGGGCCCACGAGCGGCTGACGGCGCGCGTCGATCGCATCATTCGTCGAGTCCCCCAGTTCTTCGCTGACCGCGAAAAGGAATTGGACAATGTTGCTACTCGGGTCCGACTTCTCGATCCGAAGAACGTGCTCGCTCGCGGATGGTCCATCACCCGGACGGCGAGCGGTCGCGTCGTACGCAGTGTCAGTGATGTGGCTGTGGACGAGAGCATTGTCACCGTGGTTGCAGATGGATCGCTGGTCAGCACGATCACCGACATCCACCCAGATGGTGATGTGGGCAAGGACGTCACGAAACGAGACAAGGAGTCGTAATGGCCACCAAGAAGACGGAGACGTCGGTTGAGACGTTGGGATACGCAGAGGCACTGGCAGAGTTGGAGCAGATCCTCGCCGAACTCGAGCGGCCTGATGTCGACGTGGACGTGCTCGCTGATCGAGTCGAACGCGCATCGCTACTGATTCGCTTGTGTCGGGACCGCATCGGCAATGCCCGTTTGCAGATCGACAGTGTCGTCAATGGGCTTGGTGGCGAGTAGCCGTAGCCTGATCGGGTGAGCCAACTCGCCCCGACAGGACTGACGAGCGTGGCGCGCCGGATCGAGAGCCGGCTCGACGCCTTCCTCGCCCTCGAAGAACAGAGATGGTCCTCGTTCGATGACGATCTCACCGGACCAGTCGGAGAGATCCGGCGTCTGGTGCTATCCGGTGGAAAGAGATTGCGCCCAGCGTTTTGCCATTGGGCTTTCATCGGGGCCGGCGGTGACGCATCATCGACGTCGATCGACGATGTCGGTGCTGCTCTCGAACTACTGCACGCGTTCGCTCTGTTTCACGACGACATCATGGATGGCTCGCTGACTCGGCGCGGTGCCCCAGTGACACATGAGATGTACGCCGAAGAACATCGACAGATGGGATCCTCTGGAGAGTCGCGTCGATTCGGCGAGGGAATCGCAATCCTGGTCGGAGACCTGACCTTCGTGTACAGCGATCAACTGATGGCGAACGTACCGCAGGCAGCACACGAAATCTGGCACGAACTGCGGATCGAGCTGAACATCGGACAGCTCCTCGACATCATTGGCTCGGCTCGACGTGAGCGTCGACGGGACAAGGCCGAGCGAATCTGTCGATACAAGAGCGGAAAGTACACGATTGAAAGGCCCTTGCATCTCGGGGCGATGATCGCAGCACCTGACCGTCGCGCGGAACTGCTCCCGCTTCTCAGTGCATACGGCTTGCCGCTGGGAGACGCCTTTCAAATGCGCGATGACGTTCTTGGGGCATTCGGTGAAACCGACGTCACGGGCAAACCTGTGGGAGACGACTTGCGTGAAGGAAAGCCGACGCCGTTGTTGGCCCGTGCGTGTGAGCGAGCATCGGCCGCTCAAGCCGTGATCCTCGACCGGGTCGGACGAGCCGTGCTCGATGATGCCGATGTGCGTGATGTACAAAACGTCATCATCGATACCGGAGCACTTCAGGACATGGAAGACACCATCGATCGGCTGACACGAGAGGCTCTCGACGCCCTCGAGCGCATTCCTTTCGACACCCACGTCACAGCTCAGCTCGCCGAACTCGCCGATTACGTCAGTCGCCGCCCCTCCTGACCAATGCGGGCCTCGAGCCCGGAATCCGACCCGTGAGCAGCGGCTGGATAGGGCCGCCTCGATGCCGTACTGTGACGGTCGTGAGGAAATCGGCTCGATTCATGATCGTGAGTTCGATGGCAGCGAGTCTGGGAGTGTTCGTTGTCTCGGCATGTGCCAGCAGTGAACCCAACGCGATCGGAACCCTCCCGATTCTCAATACGGTTCCGCGCACCGTGCCGATCGAAATGCAAACGACCACAACAGCTGCAGTCGAGATCGACTACACCGTCCAACGCTTCGACACGCTGTTCGAGATTGCCCGTGCTTTCGGCGTCACCATGGACGATCTGGCTGACTACAACGAGATCGACCGGGACGAATACGACTCGATTCAGGCCGGCCAGGTTCTCAAAGTGCCCAATCCCTCGAATCCGAGTGGGACCTTCGCCCCTCAGTGACAAGGTCGTTCGCGCCTTCCCGTCGAGGGTGCCAGTTCGTAGACTGCAGGCATGACCACTGGCACGACAGCGCCTTTCTGGCCGACCAAGGAACACTGGTCGGTGCAGATCCCCTTGGAGACCGGCCACGACCGCATGGATGCCCTGCGTGAGACCGGTTTCGTGATGCTGAAGCCGATGCCGGTGGAGGTGCCTGCAGCCGAATGGGAATCACTCGAGTACATGTCGTGGAAAAGCGGTGGAGACACCAACTTCGCGCCTCTTGCATCTGCTGACGGCGAACTCGACTGTCGTGGTTTTTGGGACAAGGGCAAGACCGACAAGGACGCTCTGTGGACGTCCAATGCCGAACTCGCTCCGACGTTGCGCTCCTATGTGGATTCCGTCGGTGCCAACTTCGGCCGCGTGCGCATCATCAAGCTCGAACCCCAGGACCGTGAAACGGCGATACGGTCGATCCACCGAGATGACAACAATCGGTTCAATCCTGAGAACGAGGGCTGGGTCGTTCGCACATGGGTCGAGTTGACCGACCAGCCCGACAGTTACATGTTGCTGATGGACAATGACGCCGACGGCCTGCCAGACCCGGCAACGGAGCGACGCGTGCCTCTGTCACGAGGTTCGCGCTTCGTGGTCGACACCCAGCGTCTCTGGCATGTTGTCGTGCATCCGGGAAATGCCCCGCGGTACGCATTGATCACGAGCTTCGAGAGCAGCCCACATCTCGAGACGTGGATCGCAGACCAAGCAGCAGCTTGATCTGTGTCAACTGATCAGCGATTGGGCTGATCAGCGGTTTGCGGCGGCAATCTCCGCGATGTCGCGCATGATCTTGCCGAGCTCGAAATCCTTCGGCGTGTACACCGCTCGGATTCCCAGGGCGAGAAGTGTGTCCCGGTCCTCTTCGGGGATGATGCCACCGACGACGATCGGAATGTCGACGCCGTCCTTTTTCAGTTCGGCGAGCACTGCAGGAACGAGCGCCAGATGGGAACCGGACAGGATCGACAAACCGATGACATCGGGATCCTCGTCACGAGCACTTGCTGCGATCTGTTCGGGAGTCGAGCGAATTCCGGAATAGACGACTTCCATGCCGGCATCACGTGCGGCGACAGCGATCTGCTCGGCACCATTCGAGTGACCGTCGAGACCTGGCTTGGCGACGAGCAACTTGGGTGGGCCACCGTTGATCGTGCGCACGAACTCGGCGACAGCTGCGAGTTCGCCGGGACGTTTGCCGACAGCGGCTGACACACCTGTTGGTGCTCGGTACTCACCGAACACGCTGCGCAGGACAGCTGACCACTCACCCGTGGTCCCACCGATCTTGGCGAGAGCGATCGAGGGCTCCATGATGTTGTCATTCGATTCAGCGGCAGAGCGCAGCTCGTCGAGGGCTGCCTCGACGGCTCGAGAGTCACGTGCTGAGCGCCACGCCGTGACGTCCTCGATCATTTGACGTTCGACATCGGGGTCGACGGTGACGATATTGCCTTTGCCGCCGAGCGGTGAAGCTTCGAACTCCGTGAAGCTGTTGACGCCGACCACGACCTGCTCGCCGCTTTCGATACGGCGTGTCCGCTCAGCCATCGAACGCACAAGTCGACCCTTGAGGACGTCGACGGCCTCGAATGCGCCACCGAGAGACAGAACGTCTTCGTATTCGGCCCACGCCTGTTCGCTGATGTCTTTGGTCTTGCCCTCGATGACCTTGGAGCCGTCGAAGATGTCGCTGTATTCGAGGAGATCCGTTTCGTACGCGAGAACTTGCTGCATGCGCAGACTCCACTGCTGATCCCACGGACGCGGGAGACCGAGAGCCTCGTTCCAAGCAGGAAGCTGAATCGAGCGGGCTCGCGCTCGCTTGGACAGCGAAACTGCAAGCATCTCGAGGACGATGCGCTGCACATTGTTCTCCGGCTGAGCTTCGGTCAGGCCGAGGGAGTTCACCTGGACGCCGTATCGAAAGCGCCGGGCCTTGTCGTCGGTGACTCCGTAGCGCTCGAGTCCGATGCGATCCCAGAGATCTGTGAATGCCCGCATCTTGCAGATCTCCTCGATGAAGCGAATACCTGCGTTCACGAAGAAGGAGATGCTGGCGAAGACTTGCGGGAATTGGTCATCGGGGACTTGACCCGACTCACGAACGGCATCGAGAACGCCCACAGCAGTTGCCAGGGAAAAAGCAATCTCCTGGACGGGAGTCGCGCCTGCTTCTTGGAGGTGGTACGAGCAGACGTTCATCGGGTTCCACTTGGGTGTGTTGTTCGCGCACCAGGCCACCATGTCGACGATCAACCGGCGCGACGGAATGGGTGGAAAAATGTACGTGCCACGCGACAGGTATTCCTTGACGATGTCGTTCTGGGTCGTCCCACGCAATTGCCGGCGATCGACACCCTGTTCGTCAGCATTGGCCACGTACAGAGCGAGCATCCATGCAGCTGGTGCGTTGATCGTCATCGACGTGTTCATCTGGCCGGGAGGAATACCAGCGAGCAGCGTGCGCATGTGACCGAGATGGGCCACGGGTACACCAACCTTGCCGACTTCGCCCGCTGCCATCAGCGAATCCGGGTCGTATCCGGTTTGGGTGGGCAAGTCGAATGCAATGGACAGACCCGTCTGTCCCTTGGTGAGGTTGGTGCGGTACAACTCGTTCGACGCTTCAGCAGTCGAGTGGCCCGAATAGGTCCGCATCAACCATGGATCGTCGCGACGGATTGCTGTCTCGTTCGGCTCAGCCATGGGCTCAGTCTGTCGGGAAGATCACCGATTCAGTGCACCACTGAGCATCTGCAGGTAGTCGGCTCGAGGCACGTCGATCGCCCCGAGACTCACGAGATGCGACGTGGTCCACTGCACGTCGAAGAGGCTGAAGGTGGCTTCTTGAAGCAAGGCGACCAACGCAACCAGGGCGACTTTGGATGCGTCCTTGCGTGTGTGAAACATGCTCTCCCCGGCGAAGAGTCGTCCAATGTGCACGCCGTACACGCCGCCGACCAGTTCTCCGTCGTACAGGACCTCGACGCTGTGGGCCCATCCGGAACGGTGCAGCTCGTCGTATGCATCGATGAATCGGTCGTTGATCCATCCGTGTGGGCGACGTGGATCCGCGCAAGCCTGCATGACATCGCGAAAGCGAGTGTCGACCGAAATGTCGAATCGACGACAGCTCTTGCGCAATGACGACGACACGATGAGACCGCCGATGGGGATGATGCCGCGTATCGCCGGACTCCACCAGCCGATGTTCCGAGCGTCGAGTGGCATGGGAAAGAACCCGTGTGCGTACGCATCGATGAGCGTTCCGATCGACAGATCGGCTCCGGCTGCGACGAGATCCTCATCACCTGCGACGAGGTCGCCGAAGTTCCACGTCGGAACCGGGCGGTCTCCTTGGGCTCGGCTGAATCGGACGATGTTTGAATCGGTGAGGACTTGTTCGGCCATCACCGAGGGCATCACATCGCGAGCCAGCACATCAGTAACTGTAGAAGCCCGCCTTCGTCTTTCGACCAAGCTTGCCAGCGGCCACCATTCGGCGCAGTGTGGGTACTGCTGCATAGTTGGGATCGCGGAACTCTTCGTAGAGGGCGTCGAGAATGGCGAGCGATGTGTCGAGACCGACGAGATCGAGCAGGGCGAATGGGCCCATGGGGAAGTTGCAGCCACCCTTCATCGCCGCATCGATGTCTTCCATCGAGGCAGTTCCCTGTTCCAACATGCGAATGGCGTTGTTGAGATAGGGGAAAAGGAGTGCGTTGACGATGAAGCCGGCGCGATCGAGCACCTGAACCGGACCCTTGCCACATGCTGTGGCGAATTCGGTGGCGGCGGTGATCGTTGCGTCGTCGGCGGACAACGGTCGAACGATTTCGACGAGGGGCATTGCAGGTGCCGGGTTGAAGAAGTGGATGCCACACACCTTGTCCGGACGGTTGGTGCTCATGGCCAATTCGATCACCGGGAGTGTCGAGGTGTTCGTGGCGATGATCGCAGACGGCTTGATGATGCCGTCCAATTCGCGGAACAAGGCTTTCTTGGTGTCGAGATCCTCGACGACGCTTTCGATGACGAGATCGCAGTCGGCGAGGGCCTTCAGATCCGACACTGCAGTGATCCGCGACATGATCGCGTCACGATCCTCGGCGCTGAGTCGACCCTTTTCGACCTGCTTGTCGAGACCCTTGGCAACACTGGTCACCATGGCATCAGCTGATGCTTGCTGGCGTGAGCGGACGATCACATTCATGCCGCCTTTGGCGATGACCTCTGCCAGGCCCGATCCCATGATGCCCGATCCCACGACTCCTACTGTGCGAACGCTCATTGTCATCTCCTCGAAAGTGTTGCCCGCTGTCTCG